>JAQBGF010000039.1:0-4138 GCA_032122615.1 Gammaproteobacteria bacterium
CTGGCGGCCAGCGTGTTTCACCGGGCACTTATTCACATTGGCGCGTTGAAGGTGTTCCTTCGGAACGAAGGTATAGAGGTGCGGCCATGACGAACGCTTTTGATTTTCTCGGGCAACTTGAGCAGGTCATTGCGGACCGGCGCAACGCGCCGGCGGACACCAGCTACACGGCATCGCTGCTCGGTTCAGGCCTGCACAGAATCTCGCAGAAGATTGGCGAAGAAGGCGTCGAGCTTGCCCTGGCAGGCATTGGTGACGATCGCGAGCGCATTGTTGCGGAGACGGCCGACCTGCTCTACCACGTCATGGTCCTGCTGGCCGCAAAAGAGCTCAGCCTCCGCGATGTGGTGGCAGAACTCGAAAGGCGTCACCGCCCCTGAAACCTGCAGGGGGACGATGACCATCGCCCCGCAGTCAAATGGCGATTTCCTCGGCTGGCTCTTTGGGTAGTTTGTGGGCTTGCTTGATCAAGGCATTGATCACGGTTTCGGTATCTTTACCATTGACATTGTGAGCCGACCCGGAATTTCTGGTCCAGGTGCTGTGTACGTAAACACGGCTGCTGCTGTTCCAGGTGCGCCAGAATCTTCGCGATCACCCCAGGGTCCTCGATGCAGGCGATGACCCGCACCTGACCACCACACCCCTCGCAGCTCTCGAGATCCAGCTTGAACACCCGCTTCAGCCGCTGTGCCCAGCTCATCGCCCGGTGGCGCTCCGTCGGCGTCTGATTTGCAGCGGTCTGTTTTCCGCTACCTCGCCTGGCCGGCGTGATCTGCGCCCGCCACGCACTGTGCGGCGCGAACACCCCGTGGTATCGGGTCAGATGCACTCGCGGCCGCGGCACCAGGGCGGCCAACGCTGCTGCTCTGCGTGACATTTAGTTGGCGTTCGAGCATGAGCTGGCAGGCTTACGCTGATGGTGAGCCTAAGCTTCTTGCCGCTACCCTGATCACAGTCATGCTGATTGGCTCGATCGCTTCGATCATCCAACTCGTGCGCTCGAGTAAAGCAGTGCTCGAAAAGACGTAAAGTGCTACACAGTGACAGCCGCGTTGATTGCCGATGCGTGAAAGGCCCTGGCTTCAGGACCGTCCTCGGTCCCCGAATACCGCGGCATCCTCCTCCATGAGGTATTCCAGTGCGGCCGCGAGCCTGCGAGAACGGGCGTACGGCATCTGCAGATGCGATCGATCAATGAATACGCTTCATCAGATCGAGATCGCGCGCCGAGACCGGTCGAGGCACGGGATAGACCGTGGATCTGGCCGTCCCCCTTCCACCAACACAAGGAAATTGGGCGTCAAAATTGGCCCAAAGACAACATCAGCAGGCGAAACCTCTCAGTCGACATTCCAGCGCCTTCTCAGGGATAAATTTGCCGCCGATTTGAGTCTGTTCTTGCCAAAATCGAAGTGATTCGTTCTTATTTGAGAATCATGGCTCCGACGCCAGTCTCTTGCGGCGCCAGTTGATAAGGCCGCCCTCCAGAATCACCGCGATCTGCTTCTGGGTAAGGTCGTGTCTGGTGGAGATCGAGTCCGTGCCTTTGACCTCAAGGATGACGTCGTCGCCTTTCGCCAGCGTTCGGTGCAGATCGCGGGCGATGAGGACGTCACCTTTGTCGAGGCGCTCGTAGTCGCTCGGCTCAACGAACATAAGCGGCAGTACGCCGTAATTGACCAAATTCTGGCGATGGATGCGCGCGAAGCTTTTGACCAGCACAATCCTCAAGCCGAGATTGCGAGGTGCGATGGCCGCGTGCTCGCGCGACGATCCCTGGCCGTAGTTCTCACCGGCGATCACGGCATGGCCGGTACTGCCGCGCACCGCGCGTGCCCGCTCCAGATAGGTCCTGTCGATCCGCTCGAACGAAAAGTCGTCGATCTTCTGGATGTTCGACCGATAAGGCAGCACCCTCGCGCCCGCCGGCATGATCTCGTCGGTCGAGACATCATCGCCCATCTTGAGAATCGCCGGCAGTTCGAGCACGTCAGGCAGCGGTTCGAACTCGGGAAGCGACTTGATATTCGGACCCTTGACCAACTCGACAGAACGCGACTCCTCTGGCGGCGGTGGTGCCTCGAGCAACGCCATTGTCACGACGGTCTTCTCTGGATGTCTAAGGCGCGGGTAGGGCATATCGAGTGAGCGCGGATCGGTGATCTTGCCCGTAAGCGCCGAGGCGGCGGCGGTTTCGGGGGAGCACAGAAAAACTGAATCTTCCCTGGTTCCCGACCGGCCCGGAAAGTTACGCGGCGTCGTCCGCAGCGAGTTGCGCTCGATCGCGGGCGCCTGACCCATGCCGATGCAACCGTTGCAGCCGGCCTGATGGATCCGAGCGCCGGCGGCCACCAGGGCGCCAAGCCGCCCGTCGGCGATCAGCGTCTCGAGAAGTTGTCGAGAGGTGGGGTTGATGTCGAAGGAGATCGCAGGCGGAACGGTTTTTCCGCGCACGATGTCCGCCACCACGGCGAAGTCCCGCCAGCCCGGATTGGCCGACGACCCGATGTAAGCCTGGTAGATCTCTTCACCCACGACCTCGCTGACCGGCACCACGTTGCCCGGACTCGACGGTTTGGCGATCAGGGGTTCGAGACCGGACAGGTCAATCTCGTCGTGCTGATCGTAGGCGCAGCCGTCATCGGCCGCGAGCTCGACCCAGTCCTCAGCCCTTCCCTCGCTGTCAAGGAAGCGCTTAACTTCTTCATCGGATGGGAAAACCGTGGTGGTCGCGCCAAGCTCGGCACCCATATTGGCGATCACATGCCGATCCATCGCGCTAAGGCCGGTTAGGCCCGGACCATAGTATTCAATGATCTTGCCGGCGCCGCCGGAGACTCCGTGGCGGCGCAACATCTCCAGGATCACATCCTTGGCGCTGACCCAATCGGGCAGTTCGCCCACGAGCCTGACGCCGAATATCTCGGGCATGGCCATCGGAAAGGGCTCGCCGGACATGGCAAGCGCCACGTCAAGGCCACCGGCCCCAATCGCCAACATGCCAAGCGCCCCCGCCGCCGGCGTGTGGCTGTCGGCGCCGAGTAAAGACTTGCCGGGCTTGCCGAAGCGCTGCATGTGCACCACATGGCTGATGCCATTGCCCGGCCGTGAGTACCAGAGGCCGAAGCGCCGGCAGGCGCTTTCGAGGAAGAGATGATCGTCCGGATTCAGATTGTCGATTTGCAGCAGATTGTGATCGACATACTGGACACTGGTCTCGGTGTTCACCCGGTCGAGTCCGATCGCTTCCAGCGACAGCATGACAAGGGTCCCCGTTGCGTCCTGGGTGAGAGTCTGGTCGATCCTGAGACCAATCGGTGCCCCAGGCGCCATCTCACCCTCGACCAGATGACTCTCGATGAGCTTTTGCGCGACGTTCTTGGTCATCAAGCTTTCCTCGTCACTTTCCTAAGTCGTCAATGAAGAGACTGTCCGGCGGATAGGCCTCAGGCGACCCCAGTCGGGGGGTATAGCGGAACAAGGTTACGCAATAAGGACGGAGGAACCTGTCCGCCATCGCGCGCCGCTAACTCGTTCTCGATGATCGCAATTTCCGTGAACTGATGTTCCAATGAACGATCTGTCAGTGAACCACGGTAGACCAGCTTCCGAAGTACCGCAATTCTTGTTTTGAGTTCGACGTTGGCGAACTTGGCCCAGGCTTTCCAAGCTTTCGTCGCCTCATCTATCGCTCGGAAGGCGTACTGACATTGTGTCATGCCGGCCACACTTCGATCACTTCCGGAATGTAGTGCCGCAACAGGTTCTCGATCCCGGCAAGGGCGTGGACGTCGATATCGTAACCGGCGCATTGCAGGTGATCCGTTCCTGCGATGCGCTCGCCCGTCCTGCGTTCTGTCTGATTGAACATCCTGAAGTAATACGCCGAATAAACACCCCCTTTTTCCGAGGATTCCCGGGCGTGAGCGGCGACGCTCGGTGCCTTCGCGGACCGGGACTGCCATCGGCGACCGCACGGGCCTGGCAATTGTCACGCTCCCGTACCGATTCTCGCAGCGCACCACGGGTCCGGCGCAGGACCACCCGGCCGGATTCTCTCCGGCTGATGCTCGGCAGGTCTCAGCTCAACTCCAGCAGACCCTGACGCGGGGGTCCGCGGGCCGGTAGCGGCGGG
>JAQBGF010000040.1:0-3107 GCA_032122615.1 Gammaproteobacteria bacterium
GCTGCCGTCGTGCCTGATCGTGAACACAGTCATCGGCGTCGGGGTAACCTTGCCATACTCGCTGCGACGCCAGCCCTGGAACATGATGGTTTCGCTGTCTCGCATGTAGATCGGCGCACCCGGCTGCCAGTCGTCGGTGAAGGTGACCTGCTGTTGATCACTGCCGTCCGGGCGCATGCGCCAGATGTCGACGTTGCCGTTGATCTCCCGGACGAACGTTATCCATTTGCCATCCGGAGACACCGCCACCTCGGCCTCGTACCACTCGTTGTTCGTTAGCCGGACAACGTCTTTTCCGTACAGGTCCGAGGTATACAGTTCCGCACCCTGCGGATAATTTTCCGGCTTGGACCAGTCACCGAGTGGCATATCCATGTGGTCCCTGGTCGATGTCCAGAGAATGCGTTTCTGGTCCGGGAAAAACCACGAGCAGGCATCCTGACCCCGGTCATTTATCCGTCGGATCATTTTGCCATCTTCAGTGAACACATAGGTCAGCGGGCCGTCGGTCTTGCTTCCCTCGGGTTTCTGGGCATCAGGATCCCGGACCTGCGCGATCAGGTGATAGTCGTCTGGCGCGTAATAGGCTTCGGCGGCTGGCGGTATGTCAGGAATCTTGCGTACCGGCAGTTCTTTGCTGTTGTCTACCGCCGGACCCGCCGGGCTGGCGCCCGAGACCGCGTCCACTTTGGTGTCCGTCTCCGCCCAACTGACCGTCATGAACAGCAGCGAGGCGAGAAAAACTACGCTGCCGGATGTTGTGCGGGCCATATTCATTTTATAAGTCCCCCTGTAGTGCTATTCGTGCTTGCATCGGCGATGCTCCATGGTGAGCGGGAAAAGCGCAAAAGAAAACCCCCGCCGAAGCGCGGCTTTTGCGGGCTCGCTGGCAGCCGAGTCTCTGGCGCGCCGCTATCGCTGGTTTATAAACCGTAGAATCCGCTGTAACCGCCGGGCATGCTGTCCGGCAGACCCAGGACGAGGCAGGTCCGGTTAGTGGCAACGTTTTGAATCAGCGGTTTCCGGGAGGCAAGCGAACTGCTGCGGCCGGCCACGCGCTGGCCGAGCCATGGGCCAACCCGTGGGACGTCGTCGCCGCCGCGGCATCGGGCCGGCTCGCCCGCGTCAACTGACTCGACGGGATCGCGCTGGCAGTGAACAACGGCAGCTGAATTGAGCACCAGGCGCAGGCGCGGCGCCTCTCGTCCGTCACTGTGGCCACGGGCGCAAACTCGCCGTCGGTGGTGGCGCCGCTGGGGACAGTTGCCAACCGGCCTGCAGGTCTTCGCCGGCCTGCTCGTACTCGGCCTGGCCGGACTGCTGGTGAACGTCACTTACCAGGTTATCCGCAAGCCCACTGAGCTGTTCTTCCCGGTCAGCGGCACGCTCTACAAGACGCCCACCGAAACCTGGCGCGAATACGCCCCCATCTTTATCAAGCACTCCACAGCGACGATCACGCCGGAGTTCCTCGCCGCGCTGGCACAGATTGAAGCCTCGGGGAACCCCGTCGTCCGGACCTACTGGCGATTCTCGCTCCGCCAGAAGCCCCTGAACGTCTACCGGCCGGCATCCAGCGCGGTGGGCATGTACCAGATCACTGATGGCACGTTTGAAGAGACCCGCCGCTTCTGCATCCACAACCACGTCGTGGTGGAAGACGGCCCGTGGAACAAGCCGCGGTCATGCTGGTTCAACTGGCTGTACTTCAGGGTAGTGCCGAGCCACGCCGTGGAAATGACCGCGGCCTACCTGGATCGCAAGGTGGCCGAGACGCTGCGGCGCCACCGTATCCGCCACGTCACCCCCAACCAGAAGCTGGACGTCGCCACTCTGACCCACCTGTGCGGCGCCGCCTTTGCCAATGGCTACGTGAGGCGCGGCTTGCAGATTCGAAAGGGCCAACGCTGCGGCGACCACGATCCTCGCGCCTACCTCGCCCGCGTGCGAGACATGACGCGCATGTTTCGCCGCCTGAGCGTCACATCGGAAGCCCAATAACTAAACAACTGACAAAACTAAGGTCCGGTACCTTTTCGCTTGCGTGGCCGAAGAATCGGGGTCAGAGCGCGGCCAGCGCCGGCACGACCCGCTCTCCGATCAGCCGGATCGCGTCGGCGGCGTCGTCATGCAGGCCAAGCGACATGTGCGTGACGCCGGCGCGCGCGAAGCGCTCGAAGACCTCCAGCCGGGTGTCGAGCCCGGCAACGCTCGCCGTCAGGGTCAGGTTGTCGAGTAGCGCGCTGATGATCGGCTCGGGTACGCCCTCGATGACCGCGCTGCGCCGGGCGAGAGCCCGGTAGAAACTCGGCATGTGGGCCGTGACCTGCCTGACTTCGTCTTCGCCCAGAAACGGTGAAATATAGAACGGCGCCAGCATGCCGCGCAGTACCAGGCGGCTGCGCGCCTCGGCAATTGCGCTCGCATGGTCCGGCTTGACGTGGAAGGCCCAGTAATTGTTGATCTCGAAACCCGTCTTCGCGCGGCCGTGGGCTGCCAGCGCCTGCTCGACGGTGCTTACGGCCCAGTCAATCTTCTGCAGCGGCATGTCGCTAAAGAGGACGCCGTCGGCACGTCGCGCCGACATGCGAAGCATCTGCTCCCGGTTCGCGCCGACGAGAACCCGCGGCCGGCCCTGCACGGCCCAGGCCGGGCGGTAGCTCTGCACGTTGAATATCTCGCCGTCGTAGTCGAGCGAGCGCTCCGGGCCTGAGTCCTTAAGGATGTCGACGCACTCGCGGACGGCCCTGACGCGGCGGCTCACATCGACACGCGAGTGCGCGAGGATGGCGCCCCCTGCGCCGACGACTACTGAGGTACGGCCGGCGGAAATCTCGCCCAGGGTCAGCAGGGCGCTCGCGAGCCGCAGCGGGTGCATCTCGAACGAGCTGATCGCCATGACGCCCAGGCGCAGGCGGCGCGTGGCCCGCGCGACCTCTCCCAGCAGCAGGAACACGTCGCGCTCCTGGGGATCGTGAGTGATCCACAGCGTGGAGATTCCCGCCTGCTCGGCGAGCCTGCCGAGATCGGCCAGCTCGGCGGGGCCGTGTCCGGGCTCCAGTGCGATGTCTACTTGCATGCGACCTCCGGGAACTGTAGCGCCAATG
>JAQBGF010000041.1:0-7446 GCA_032122615.1 Gammaproteobacteria bacterium
TCGCCGCAGCTGGGCCTCGATCGCCGCAATCCGCTGCTGCCACGGGCTCGCCAGCAGCAGTTCGATGCTGCGCGCGGCCACGGCCGTCGCCAACGGGTTCGCCATGAAGGTGGGGCCGTGCATCAGCACGCCACCGTCCACGGCGATGCCCTCCGCCACCTCGCGCGTGGCGAGCGTCGCCGCGAGGCTCAGGTAACCGCCGGTCAGTGTCTTCCCGAGGCACAGGATGTCGGGCGCCACGCCGGCGTGTTCGCAGGCGAACAGCGTGCCGGTGCGGCCGAAGCCGGTGGCGATCTCGTCGGCAATCAGCAGGACGCCGTGCTGGCGGCAGAGCCCGGCAACGCCCTTCAGGTAGTCGGCCGAATAGAACCACATGCCGCCCGCGCCCTGCACGACCGGCTCGAGAATCACGGCGGCCAGCGAGTCACGGTTGGTCGCCAGCAGGGTCTCGAACTCGTCCAGGTCGCCGGCCACCATTGGCTGGCCAAAACGCGACTGCGGACGCGGTGCAAACAGGTGTTGCGCCAGGACGCCCCGAAACACCTGGTGCATGCCATTCACCGGGTCGCACACCGCCATCGCGCCGAAGGTGTCGCCGTGATAACCGCCCCGCACCGTGAGCAGGCGCGTCTTGCCGGCGCGCCCGCGACCCTGCCAGTACTGCAGGGCCATTTTGATCGCCACCTCGACGGCCACCGACCCCGAGTCGCTGAAGAACACGTGCTGGAGCGGCTCCGGGGTGAGATCGATAAGTTTCCGGCCGAGGGCGATAGCAGGCTCGTGCGTGAGCCCGCCAAACATCACGTGGGCCATCTTCTGCAGCTGCTCTTCGACAGCCCGGTTCAGCTCCGGGTGGCTGTAGCCGTGGATCACGCACCACCAGGACGCCATGCCATCAATCAGCTCGCGGCCATCCTTCAGCCGGATCCGGACGCCGCTCGCCGATGCCACTTCGTAAGCCGGGAGCGGCGCGGTAGTCGAGGTGTAGGGGTGCCAGAGATGGTCGCGGTCGAAGCTGTTCATGAGACGAAGTATGCATCCCACGCGGTCCGCGCAATCAGTGCGACAACCACCATAATGAATACCCGGCGGACGAACGCGCTGCCGTGCCTGATGGCCAGGTTGCTGCCGATGACCGCCCCGCTGACGTTGGCCACGGCCATCAGCGCGCCGACCAGCCACAGCAATTCCAGCTGGAAGCCGAAGTACAGCAGGCCGCCCGCGTTGGTGGCCACGTTCAGCACGCGCGCACTGGCCGCCGAATGCAGGAAGTCGAAGCCGTAAAGGCGGATGAACAGCAGCATGAAGAAGCTGCCGGTGCCCGGGCCAAAGAAGCCGTCGTAGAAGCCGACCGCGCCGAGGATCGCTGCCGCGAGCAACGCGCTCCACCGGCTGTGCACCAGCGGCGTGTGGTGGGCGCCGAGATCCTTGCGCCAGACGACATAGGCCAGCACCACGGCCAGCATCACTGGTACCAGCGGGCGGAAGACCTCGGCCGGTACCAGCGCAGCCACGCGTGCGCCACCGAACGCGCCGAGAAATACCACCGGCACCAGCGGCAGCAAGGTGCGCCACGGAATCCGCACCCGGCGGGCAAAGCGGAGCACCGCGCTGCCCGTGCCGAAGATGCTGGCGAATTTGTTGGTGCCGAGCAGGATGGCAGGCTGTGTTGACGGATACGCCGTGAACAACACCGGCAGCTGGATCAGCCCGCCGCCGCCAACCATCGCGTCCACGAGTCCGGCGCCGAACGCGGCGAGGACGATCAGCAGGAGATCAGGACCGAGCGTTTCCACCCGGGGTCAGGCTGCCTGGCCGCCGGGTAGCCGGGCGGCGCGGCGGTCAAAACTGGCTGTCGCGCTGCAGCCGGCTCGCCGGTTGTGGGCAATGATCAGGCAATCGGCAAACCCGCAGGGGCTTTCCTTCCAGTGGTGCAGGGCCTCCTCGAGGGCCGGTTCATCCTCGAAAGTAAATTCCCGGGTTTCCAGCAGACTGACGATTAACTGCAACGTTGCTGCCTTGCTGAAAGCATATCGACTGCGCAACACCCACTCCGTTTCGATCATGACGAGCAGCGATACCCACACAACGCGCTCACGATCCACTGCCTGCTGAACGAGTTCACGCGCCCTGCGCGACTGCGCCCGATCGTCCTGGACCAGCAGGCGCACAAGCACGTTCGTATCGATACCGAGCAATGGAACGGAACGCTAGCGATTCATCTGGCCGACCGTAACGCGCCGGCGGACGGGCGGCCTGGTGCCAAGCTCGCGAACGCTGCGGGTCTTGGGGCGGACGATGATGGTCCCGTCGGCAAGAACTGCAAAGTGAATTCGGTCACCGGCGCGCAAACCCGCCGCATCGCGCACGGACTTTGGAATGGTGGTCTGACCCTTGCTGGTAATCGTGGCGAATGTCATCGTTGGCATCCATTCCTTACGAACCTTTAAATAGTAAGGAGCAGTTTAACGCAAGCTCGCCCCCGCTATCCAGCGCCAATTCCGGTAACCGCACACAGAAACCTGAGAAAACTAGGCGCCGAACAGGGTGGTTCCATCCAGCCATGTGTTCACCTGCTCCGGAGTGGCCGAGGCCCCCAGATACGGCACAGAGCCGAGTCGCAGCGCGGGCAAGCGCTGCTCCAGCGTCTGCAGGTTGTCGTCAAACGCGTCCATCACCGGTCCCGTCGTGTTGGCCACCCAACCCGCCAGCGACAGGCCGGCGGACTCGATAGCCTGCACCGTGAGCAGCGCGTGATTCAGGCAGCCGAGGCGCATGCCGACGACCAGGATCACCGGGTAACCCAGCCCTGCCGCCACGTCGACCATCGTTTCCGTGTCGTTCAGAGGCACGATCCAGCCGCCCGCCCCCTCCACCAGCACCACGTCGTGACCCTGCTTCGACACGCCATTGACAGCCTCCACCAGCGGCGCCGCTTGCAGAGTTACACCCGCGCGGTGAGCGGCGATGTGCGGGGCCATCGCAGGCTCCAGGGCCACCGGATTAACCTGCGGGTAGTCGAGCCTGACGCTTGAATAATCCTGCAGCAGCAGGGCGTCATCGTTGACCCACTGGCCGTCGACCAGCGAGCACCCGGCCGACACGGGCTTCAGGCCGACGGCCTGCCAGCCGAATGCGCGTGCGTTGAGAAGCAGCGCCGCCGTTACCAGCGTCTTGCCAACACCTGTGTCCGTGCCGGTGACGAAGAAGCGCATCGCCTTCATGGCGTGAGCGCCGCCAGCAGCCGGTCCACATCAGCCGGCTCGTGCAGGGCCGAGAAGGTGACGCGCAGTCGCGCCGTGCCGGCAGGAACGGTCGGGGGTCGAATCGCTGCCACGAGGATGCCGCGCGACTCCAATGTGGCGCTCAACGCGAGCGCTGCGGCCGATTCGCCGACGAGTACTGGCTGGATCGGCGTCGTGGACGGGTGCAGATGCAGGCCGAGCTCCGTGGCGCCGGCGCGGAAGCGCGCGATGAGTTCCTGTAGACGTTCCCGTCGCCACGCCTCGGCCCGGGCGATGCGCAGGCTCTCGAGCGTTGCCACGGCGACGGCCGGGGGCAGCGCCGTGGTGTAGATATAATTTCGTGCGCGCTGGATCAGCGTTTCGATCAGGACCTCATCGCCGGCCACGAAGGCGCCGGCAGTGCCGAAGGCCTTGCCGAGCGTGCCAACGAGCACGGGAACATCGCGGATGCCGTGCGTCGCCGGGTCCACCACGCCGCAACCATCGCGGCCGTGGACGCCGAAACCGTGTGCGTCGTCGATCATCAGCCAGGCCTCGTGCCGTTGGGCCGCGGCCGTCAGTGCGGGCAAGGGGCACAGGTCGCCATCCATACTGAAGGTGCCGTCGCTGACGATCAGCTTACGGCGCGGCGAGTCGGCACTGGCAACGAGCCGGGTCTCCAGATCGGCGGCATCAGCGTGGTTGAACCACGTGAACGTGGCGCGACTCAGCCAGCCTCCATCGAGTAGCGAGGCGTGATTGAGGCGGTCCTCGAACACATGATCGCCGGGACCGACCAGGGCATTGATGGTGCCAACGTTGGCGGCATAACCGCTGCCAAATAGCAGCGCCCGGGGCCGGCCCGTGAAATCGGCCAGAGCCTCCTCCAGTTCATGATGGGCGGCCGTGTGACCGCTGACCAGGTGTGATGCCCCGGCCCCCGCCCCCCAGCGATCGACCCCGGCCCGGAACGCAGCGCAAACGCGCTGCTCCGCGGCCAGGCCGAGGTAGTCATTGCTGCAAAAGTTGAGCAGCGTTCGCCCGTTGACGACGATTTCCCGCCCGGGCGCACTCTCCACGATGCGGCGGTGGCGGTAGAGCTGCCGCTTCTGAAGCGCCCCGAGGGTAGTCTTTAGGTCGTCAAACGCTGCCAAGATCGGTCGCCAGGGCTAAACTGCAGCTCCGGAGTTTAACGAAAGGTACCGGACCTTAGTTATTTGGTTTTATTTAGTTATTCATTGGCCAACAACTAAATAACTAAAGTCCGGCACCCTCATGCCTTCATGAACAGAGGCCCGTCATGCTGAAAATATACGGCCCCGTCCGCTCCCGCTCGTCGCGCGCCTTGTGGATGGCGCAGGAATGCGGCGTGCCCTACGAGCACGATGACCTGAGCAGCTACGCCACCCGGGACGAGAAGTCCGCGGCGATGCGCAAGATCAATCCGATTGGCAAGATCCCTGTGCTGGCGGACGGCGAGTTCATACTCGCGGAGTCCATGGCCATCAACCTGTACCTGGCGAAGAAGCACGGCCGCCACCTGTGGCCCACCGGCGAGCAGGAGCAGGCTAAGGTCCTGCAGTGGAGCTTTCTGGCCGTCACCGAACTCGACCCGCCGCTGGCCCAGCTGATGGTTGAGCGCACGTTCCGCAAGGAAGCGGATCGCAACGCAGAGAATGAAAAGAAAAACGCGGACCTGGTAATGCGGCCGCTCGGCGCGCTTGAAGCTCACCTGGCAGATCACGACTGGCTGGTCGGCTCCAACTTCTCGGTGGCCGATCTCAACGTGGCGTCGGTGTTGATGCTGGCCCCCGGCGCGAAGCTGGATTTCGCGGACTACCCGCGCCTGAAATCCTGGCTGGACCGCTGCCACGACCGGCCGGCTTATCGCAAAGTTACGGCAGGCCGAAGCTGAGCGCGGAAACAGAAGCCGTGCAACGCTGGCGCGTCGGCGACGTCACAATCACCAGGATCATCGAGACAGAAGACCTGTCGATGACCGCGGCCGCGTTGGTGCCCGAGGCCACGCCGGCCAATCTGGCGCCCCTCGGCTGGCTGCGCCCGCATTACGTCACCGACAGCGGGCAGCTCATCAGTAGCATTCACTCGCTGCTGGTCGAAAGCCGCGGCCAGCGGATCGTGATCGACACCTGTCTCGGCAACGACAAGTCGCGAATCGTGCCGCAATGGAACCAGCGGCAGGGACACTTCCTTGAAGACATCGCCAGCGCGGGCTTCCCCCGCGAGCGCGTCGACTTTGTCGTCTGTACGCACCTGCATCCCGATCACGTGGGCTGGAACACCATGCTCGTGAACGACCACTGGGTCCCTACCTTCCCGGCCGCCCGGTACATCTTCAGCGCGAAAGACTGGGAGTGGCTCGACAAGGCGCCCGTCACGCCGCTCGGCGACTACGCCGGCGACTCTGTACGACCGGTTTTCGACGCCGGCCAGGGCGAATGCGTAGCACCTGATTTTCGGGTCACTGACGAGGTTTGGCTGGAGTCAACACCGGGCCACTCGCCGGGCCATGTATCGATCCGCATCGCGTCGCGGGGCGAACACGCCGTGATAACCGGCGACCTGATACATCACCCCTGCCAGCTTGCCCGGCCCCGGTGGTCCAGCCCTTTCGATTTTGACAAGGCGGCTGCACTTAAGACCCGTCTCGACTTCCTGCAACGCTACGGCGACCAGCCCGTGCTGGTGTTCGGCAGTCATTTCGCGACGCCGTCCGCAGGCCGCATCGTGCGCGACGGCGACGCCTGGCGCCTTGCCTAAAAGGTACCGGACCTTAGTTATTTAGTTATTCGCGACCAAACAACTAAATAACTAAGGTCCGGTACCTTTTTAGCGGTGCAGGGCGTGGTACTCGGGGTTTGGCATGAGGTCGAGCGCGGCGGCCATGCGGTTGGTGTAGTTGAAGAAGGAAGAGACTTCGCAGATATCGAAGAGGTCGGCATCGCTGAAGCCGGCGTCCCGCAGGGCCTGCCGGTCCGCCTCACAGACAGCCTCCGGCGCTGTCGTCAGGCGGTGGGCGAAGTCGAGCATCGCGCGCTGCCGGGCCGGCAGCGGCGCCACGCGGTAGTTGGTCACCAGCATTTCGCCAAGCTGCGGATCACCGCTCAGCTCCCGCACGGCCTGCCCGTGCGCAATCAGGCAGTAGTAGCACCGGTTACAGCTGGACACGACCACCGCAATCATCTCGCGCTCCAGCGGCGACAATCCCGAGTCCTCCGAGAGCATCAGTTCGTTGTACATGCTGATGAAGGTGCGCAGACGCGCCGGCCGGAACGCATAGGCACGCAGCACGTTCGGCACGAGCCCCAGCTTTTCCTGGCACTTGCGGAAGTACTTCTGCAGGTCGGCGTCTAGCGTAGCGGTGTCCGGCACGGGAAGGCGCGAGATGTGCGGGGGCTGTGGCATGACGGCACCTGAAGCGGACTGATCCGGCAGCCAGCATACCCGGGCTTTCCTTCAGCGGCACCGCCCGCTAGGCTCTCGCGCCATGCCCGTCCGCTCGCTGTTCCCCACCCTCGTCTACACGGCCCGACTGCAGGGAGCCGGCACGGCAGCCCTCAATCGCGAACTGCTGCGAGAAACGGCACAGATCCGGGACCACGACGCCGCCGGGCGCAAATGGTCTGCGAAGCGCTACCCCGGTGGGTACACCTCCTACGGATCCCTGTGTTACCTGCAAAAGATGTCCCAGACATTCGCCACGCTGGAGAAGAAACTCAGGCGCCACGTGAACGCGTACGTACGCCAGCTTGAGTTCGACATGGCAGGCCGCACACTCACGATGACAGACTGCTGGGTGAACGTGATGTCCGTGCAAGTGGTGCATGGCCTGCACCTGCACCCACTTGCCACGATCAGCGGCACCTACTACGTGAAAACACCGCGTGGTTGTGCCGGGCTGAAGCTGGAAGACCCGCGCCTGGACCGCTTCATGGCGGCGCCGCCGCGGCGCGCGGCCAGCCGCGGCGAACATCAGCCGTGGGTCACGATTCCGGCAGTCGCCGGCAACGTGGTGCTGTTCGAAAGCTGGCTGCGCCACGAGGTGCCGCCGAACCAGGCGGACGGTGAGCGGGTGAGCATCAGCTTTAACTACAACTGGTTCTAGGTTTGTGGTGCGCGGTCTCGTGGGCGGGAGTAGTGCCGTTGGCGCCAGTGGGGGAGACCCCCGGGGGGGGGGGCCAGGGCCGGCAACCCCCCCCCC
>JAQBGF010000042.1:0-34495 GCA_032122615.1 Gammaproteobacteria bacterium
CTGCTTTTCGTCGCTGCCTGTACTTTCACAGGCCGGCGAGTGCCGATCACTGGTGCGGCCCCTGCTTGCGCAGGCGGAGCCTCCGGCCGTAGAACTGGACCGCGCCCGGTTGCTGTGCGGTGCCGAAGCAGAAGCCGGCGACCCGGAAGCCACCTACCAGCTCGCGCTCTTCTCGCTGGGCCTCGGCGGCACCTGGCAACCCGAGGAAGCAATTCCCCTGATTCGTTCAGCCGCGCACGATGGCGTTACGGAGGCCCAGTACTGGCTCGCCTGGCAGTCAGAGGCGGGCCCCGCCCTTCCCCATGACAACGAAATTGCCCTCGGCTGGTACCAGAAGTCCGCCGCCGGTAATCACCGGCTGGCGCTGCAGCGCCTTGCCGATGCCTGGGAGCGTGGCGAGCTTGGGCTACCCGTCGATGCGCGAAAGTCGCTGGAACTTCGCGCCAGAATCCGCCGCTGCGAAGAAGTAACCGCCCTGAACCTCAACTAAGCTCCCCGTACTGTGACGCAGGTCGCTCAGATTCCGGGCACGCCTGCCGATCATGTATCTGATCAGGGTTGGGACGTCCATTGCGATGGGCTTGCCGGAATCAGTGACTTACCTGCTGCTCGTGGTTCTCGGGTACGCACTGACGCGCGTGGTAGACCTGACCTGCATCTGGTTGCGGAGCAGGTTGCACAGCGGAACGTCTTTCGGCCACGATCTGACGACTGTCATTTCGGGCACTGCCCGGCAACGGCTGATGGAACGCCGGGCCGTCTACACCAGATTCAGAAAAAGCGTGAACGAGGCCGTGGAAGCCGCTGTTAACGAGGGACACGGCAACTACGGCATGCTGTATCAGATCCGTGATGACTACGGCGATCTGCTGCGCCACGCCCCAGCCGGGGTCTCAGCGGCGGCCGACAGCAGCATCCGCTGTGTGACCCTGCTGGTGAACCTGGGGTCTTCTGATCAGCGCTTTGCGATGTTCACCCGAGCGATCAACCACTTCGACGATGAATGCCGCAACGACGAGGGACTGGTTGTCGTTACTCCCGGCCCGCGACGGCAGGAGTTCTCGGTCCTCGATGAGCCACAGATCGGGACAGCGGCGTCTAGCGACGCTCCCGATCCACAGTCAGGAAGCGACTCGGGGTCGGCCCACGTTCGGACGTGACCCAGCCCTGGACATCGGGCGCCACGAGGTACCGGCGTACGTAGTTGAAGATCGGAATTAGCGGGGCATCGCGAACAACTATCGCCTCCGCCTGCCCCAGGACCTTCAGCCGGGCGGCCGGGTCCGACATGGCATTTGATTGCTTAAGCAACCGGTCGTAATCGGGATTCGCGTAACCGCCATAATTGTTGGTATTACCTCCCTCAAAAAGCTGTAGCAGCGCAAAGGGATCTTCGTAGCTCGGGAAATAGACCCAGCGCGCCACCTCAAAATTGCCGGTGCGGACCTGCCGGTTTAACTGGCCAAAATCGACATTCGTAAGGCTGGTTTTGACGCCGACGGCCTGCCACATGGCGGACAGGGCCACGGCGATCTTCCGGTTCTCCTCATTGGTGTCGTAGACATAGTCCAGGGTCAGCGGCTTGTCCGGTCCGAAGCCGGCTGCCGCCAGCAATCGGCGGGCCTCCGCCTGTCGCGCTGGAAACGGCAGTGCTTCTTCAGTCAGCCGGACTTCGGGGTAATTGGGGAAATTCGCGCCAACGAGTGAAAACGCGGGCTTGACGCCGGTCCGCAGCAACTTCTCCGTCAGGCCCACGCGATCGACGGCGAGCGATAACGCCAACCGCAGGCGCGCGTCGGAAAACGGCGGCTTGTTCAGATTGATGATCAGGAAGTACATGCCGAGGCTGGGGACAATCTTCAGTGAACCGGGCATCTCGCGCCGCAGGCGCTCTATTTCGTCCGGCGGAAAATTAAGAATCTGGTCGAGTTCGCCCGCCTGGAAGCGGCGCAGGGAAGTCCCCAGATCCTGCGTCGGGTACCACTCCACTACCTCGGTGCGAACACTGTCCGCCGCGCGATACCGCGGATTCTTGCGCAGGCGGGTCATCGTCTGCGGAATGCGCTCCGCCAGAGTGTACGCACCGTTCGTCACCATCCGCTCGGCCCGGGTCCAGTCCTTGCCGTACTTTTCAATCACGTGCCGCGGAGCCGGCGACACGGCCAGCGAGCCGACCAGCTCGAGAAACCACGGTGCTGGCGCCGACAAGCGCAGAACTACCGTGCGCGGGTCGGGGGCGCTGACTCCCAGTTTCTCCGGCGGCAGCTTGCCGGCGACGATGTCGCGGGCGTTCTCAAGCACGTAGAACTGCCCCGCAGTTGGGGAAGCGACAGCCGGCGTCACCAGCCGCTGGTAGCCGTACACGAAGTCGTCCGCCGTGAGTGGCGCGCCATCCGACCACTGCAGGTTGGGTCGCAGCCTGAACGTATAGGTGAGTCCGTCCGGGCTGATCGTCCAGCTCTCCGCGGAACCGGGGATCCGCTTCAGGGCCGCATCCTTGCCCAGCAGCCCCTCGAACAGGTCGTTGATGATGGGTGCGGCCAGCGTGCCGGCCGCGATCACCGGATCGAGCGTCGGCGCCTCCGCTGCTGTACCCCGCCGAATCACGGACTCCCCGTTCGCGCTGGCGGTGGCCAGAACGACTGCCAGCATCAGGTAGCGGTATCGCATTGCTATTTCACCGACAGAAAACTTGAAGGGGGCGTGCCAATCGCGCCGTCCCACCAGCCTTTGACGCGTGGCGCGACCAGCACCTTGCCCTGGTAGTAGTAAATCGGAATCAGCGGCACCTCGGCGGCGATAATCTCCTCGGCTTCCAGGAGCAGTCGCGTGCGGTCCGTTGCGTCCGTGGCAGCGTTGGCCTGCTCAAGCAGCTGATCGTAGGCGGAACTCCGCCACCCGGCCCAGTTGCTCGGCGACTGGCTGCCATACTGCTGCAGAAAGGCATTCGGATCGTCATAGAGAGAAAACGTCGACGACCTGGCCACGGCATAGTTTCTGGTTCGCAGGGCCCCGAGAGCAGCGCGGAACTCGACGTTACTGATCTCGGCCTTCACCCCGATTACCTGCCACATCGTGGCTATAGCAATCATGATCTTGCGATTCTCCTCCTGCGTGTCGTAGACCAGCGGCAACGTCAGGGGGTTTTCCGGGCCGAAACCCGCCTCGTCCAGCAACCGGCGTGCCTCGGCGATCCGCTTCGCGGCGGGCACGCCCTCCTCGGCCGCCACCCTGCCGGGGTATCCCCCGATACCAGGGCTCACGAACGACCAGGCGGGCCGGACCCCCGTCTTCAGCAACTGGTTGGCAATAACATCGCGGTCGATAGCCAGCGACAGCGCGCGGCGCACCCGAACATCATCCAGCGGCTCCCGTGACACATTCAGCACGAGCAGGTAGGTGGCATGAATGGGGCCAGTGTGCAGCGCCTCCGGCTGATTCTCCCGGACCCAACCAAGGTCGTCCGGTGCCACGTTCAGCACCACATCCATCTCGCCGGCCCGAAAGCGCCGAAAGGCCGCGCCGAGATCCTGCGCGGGATGCCAGTACACGTCGTCGATGCTCACGCGGTCCGCGGCGTGGTAGCGGGGATTTTTCGTCAGCTTTACGTAGCTCTGCGGAACACGCTCGGTGAGCACGTAGGGTCCGTTGCTTACCAGCGCCCCGGGTCGTGCCCAGTCCCGACCCAGCTTGTCGATGACGTGCTTCGGTACAGGAGCTGCTTGCGTGTTGGCGAGTAACTGGAGGAGATACGGCACCGGAAATTCGAGTTCCACGATAAAGGTGCTGGCATCCGGCGCCCGGACACCGAGAGCATCCGGGGGCAACTGTCGCTGAATGATCTTCCGGGCATTGCGAATGGCCAGAAAAAGCCCCGCATTGCTGGCGCCCGTCGCTGGATCCAGCAAACGGCGGTATGAGTAGACGAAATCATCGGCGGTCAGCGGCCTGCCATCCGACCACTGCAGGCCAGGGCGCAGATGGAAGGTCCAGGTCAGCCTGTCGGACGATACGGTCCAGCTTTCGGCACAGCCCGGCTCCGGATGTTTTGATGGCCCGCGCGTGACCAGGCCTTCGACCATGTCGGACAACGCGGGCGCTGCCATGGTGCCCGAGCCGAGGCTGGGATCGAGCGACGGCGGCTCGGCACCGGCGGTGCGATGGATACTGTTGGTCGCCGACGCCGGAACAGCGACGAGCAGGGCCAGCAGAACTGATCTCACCTGCACGTAACTAACGACCCCTATTTAACGTCCGTCTTGACGTCCATCTTCTGGCCCCAGGCGGGGTTAAAGGGCACGTAGTTTTCCTTGCCCAGGTTCAGTGACGATACGTCCATGACGAAGGTCCGGATATTCGACATGAACTTCTCGCCAGTGGCCCGCCCCCAATTCATTTTCTTCCCGTCGGGAGAAATGTGGGCGAGGATGTCGATCTTGTCGGCGTACGTCAGGCGGCGATGCTCGCCACCCGCGAGATCGCCCAGGTAAATCTCCCAGTTGTTGTTCTCCAGCGCCTTGACATACACGTAGTGCCTGCCGTCCGGCGCGGGCGTCGGGTGCCAGTTCATGCCGTTGTCGTAAGTGTGGCGCCGCCAGTCGGTGCCGTCACGACGAATGGTGAAGATCGTCATTGGCGTTGGCTTGATCTTGTTGTCGTAGTCCGCCTTGCGCCAGCCGCGGAAAATGATGGTTTCGTTGTCGGGCAGGAAAAATGGCGCGCCCTCCTGCCAGTCAGCGGTACGCGTAACCTGGAACTCCCCGGTGCCATCCGTCTTCATGACCCAGATGTCCATCTTGCCGTCGATCTGCCGCCCAAATGCCAGCCACTGGCCGTCGGGTGACACGGACACTTCGGCCTCGTAGTACTGGTTGTTCGTCATCCGGCGGATATTCTTGCCCTTCCAGTCCGAAACGTAGAGCTCCCCGCCCTGCGGGTAGTTGTCGGAGTCGGACCAGTTGCCGACGGGCATGGCCATGTTGTCGCGAGTTGATGTCCAGACGATCGACTTGCCGTCGGGAAAGAAGAAGGAACAGGCATCCTGACCGTGATCGTTAACCCGCCAGAATTCCTTGCCGTCGTCTGAAAAGATCCAGGTGAGCGCCCCGTTGCCTCCGGTCAGCGTCTTTACCGCATCCGGATCACGCGTCTGCGCGATCAGGTGGCGGGAATCCGGCGCCCAGTAGGCTTCCGCCGCATCTACCGGAATCGGCACCATGAAGCTCGGCAGTTCCCGGGGATCAGCGGCCGGTACAGGCGGAAGCGTTGCCGGGTCTGCGAAACCCGGCGACGACGCCAACACAAGGCCCAAAGCAATAATCTTCTTCTTCACGACGTTTCTCCTCTGGGCCAATGGTGTGGGCCAATGGTGTGGGCCAGTGGTGTGGGCCAGTGGGTTGATCAGTTCACGATGACCTTTTCCGCGGGCAATTTCCACCCGGCCGGCGCCTCAGCCTTCGCGGGCACACCGTTGAAATTCTCCGGCCCGATATTTAGCGAGGAAATATCCATGACGTAGGTGTACAGGTCCGACATGAAGCGCTTGCCCTGGCTGCGGGTGAACAGCATCTTCTTGCCGTCCGGGGAGATCGACGGGAAGCCGTCGAAGCTTGGCGACCAGGTCATCCGCTGCGGCTCGCCGCCAGCCAGATCGCCGAGGTAAACATCCCAGTTGTTGCCTTCGCCGATCCGCACGTAGGCAAAGTGCCGGCCGTCCGGCGCCGGGAACGGGGCCCAGTTCATGTCACTGGTGAAGGTGCGTGGCTGCACGTCCGAGCCATCAAGCTTCATCGTGAAGATGGTCATCGGCGTCTGGTTGCGCTCGCCGGTCTCGCGGCGAATCCGGTCAAACTCGGACTTCACGCTGCGCTGCCAGGCGCGGTAGATGATCGTCTGGTTGTCCGGCAGGAAATACGGCGCCCCTTCCTGCCAGTCCGGCGTGAAGGTGAGCTGCTTCTCTTCGGTGCCATCGGACTTCATGCGCCAGATGTCCATGTTGCCGTTAATCTGCCGGCCGAAAACAATCCACTTGCCGTCCGGAGACACCGTGACTTCGGCTTCATAGACCTCGTTGTTGGTCAGGCGCTGCACGTTGCCGCCCTTCAGGTCGGACACGTACAACTCGGCGCCTTGCGGGTACTCGGTGTCGTCCGACCAGTTGCCGATGGGCATGTCCATGTGGTCCCGGGTTGACGTCCAGACGATGCGCTCGTTGTCCGGGAAGAACCACGAGCAGGCGTCCTGGCCGTGATCATTCACCCGCCAGGCGTCGGAACCGTCATCCTTGAAAATCCAGGTCAGCGCGCCGCCAGCGGACTGGTCGTCCTGGGCGCGCAATGCATCCGGATCCTGCGTCTGGGCAATGACATGGATGCTGTCGGGCGCGTAGTACGCCTCGGCAGTTTCCGGAATATTCGGAATGATGCGGCTTGGCAGCTCGTTGGCTTCCCAGCTGGCCGGGGCACTTTCAGCAGATTGGGTGGCGGCGTCGGCCGCAGCCTTGTTCGCTAACCCATCATTCGATCCGTCATTCGATCCATCATCTGTTCCGGAGCACGCGGCGATAGTCGCGGACAAAACGACGGTAAGCAGGAAGATTGAGCGTTGCATGGTTCCCTCACTGATATGCGCTTCATTTATATGTATTTGCGCCGGCCAGAATCATAACTCATCCTTTCGCGAGTGCTGTTCCGACCACCCGCCTGTTCCGTGGCGGATTGCCGCACCAGGCGCAAGAGGCTACATTCAGCGCCACATGATGTGACGGCGACCGATTACGGCGCCGCATGATCACGCGTCGCTCGCAAAAAATCAGAAACACGAGGAATAACCACGTGAAAACCCAACTGCTTGCCTGCTGCGTGCTGGCCCTGATGCTGCCGATGTCACTCGCCGCGCAAACGTGCGAAGGCTTGCCCGCCACGCTGACAGGCACAGACGGGAACGACAATCTCCTGGGTACTGCCGGCGATGACGTCATTGTGGCGCTGGGCGGCAATGATCTTGTCGACGGTGCCAGCGGTAACGACATCGTCTGTGGTGGCGACGGTGACGACATCCTCATCGGCGGCACCGGCAATGACCGGCTGTTCGGCGAGAGCGGTAACGACGACCTCCGTGGCCTCGAGGGCGATGATGTCATTTCCGGCGGGTCCGGCCATGACAGCCTGCGCGGTGATGCCGGGAACGACCAGCTGACCGGCGATGCCGACGACGATGTCATGGTGGGCGCCGGCGGCAGCGACCTGTGCGATGGCGTGTCCGGCGTGGACTCTGCCGACAGCGCCTGTGAGACCCGGATGAACCTGGACGCAGACGTGTTGTTCCTCACGCTCTACGCACCGGATGGAACAAGCCTGGATGGCGAGCTGTATGTGCCCATCAATGATGCGGCCGTCAACGGCACTCGCGAGGTCGCGTGGGTTTTTCGGCATGGCGCGCAGGGATCGTATGCCGGCGGCGTGGCCCAGTCGGCGGGACTGTGGGGCGTTGCACAGGGATTCACGGTACTGTCGCTTAACGGTCGGGACTGGGGTGTGGCCGCCGGTGGCGGCAACACACTGTTTGAAGACACCACGCTCGACATGGCCGTGGGCATCGATTTTCTGCAGCGTATCGGCTTCAACACGGTGTTTGTCGCCGGGCACAGTGGCGGAACCCAGGCGGCCGGAGTTTATCCAGCCCTCAGCGACAACGACGCCCGCGTGGCCGCGATTGGGTTGTTCGGCGTGGTACGGGATGGACGGGAAGCAGCAACCGACATCCTGTTTCTGCCAGAAAGCCTGTACGACTCTCATATCGCATTGTCCGAGCAGCTGGTCGCCGACGGGCGCGGCGAGCAGATTCGTGATTTCCTGACCACCTTCGGTATCGATCTGCAACGCTCCGCGCGAACGTTCCTGAGTTACTGGGGGCCGGATTCACGCTCGGTCGTCGTACGGGAGATTGCCGCCGCGACCGTACCGGTCTTCCTGCTCCGCGCCAGCGGGGACGGCTTTACGCCCGATTCCTACTCGGTGGACGTACGGAATGCCGCGCTGAATGCCGGTGTTGATGCCACGTATGTGGAGTTGCCCTACCCGGGCCCGCTGGGCGGCACCGGCATAAACGCCCATAGCCTGCTCGGCGTGGAACGGGAATTTCTTCAGCAGACCACTGCGTGGCTCCTGGCCAAGGTGCCCGCCGCAACCAACTTCCTGACCAGCCGACCGAACCAGATTGGCGGGAATTACCTGCCGTTGCCCGACGCGGGCCCGGACACGCAGCTGGTCACCACCGGAGGCGATTTCGTGACGTTGAACGGCAGGAACAGCGTCGATCTTGATGGAACGCTGGTTAGTTATGCCTGGACCCAAACTGACGGGCGCAACGTCACTTTGAGTGGCGCAGACTCTGCTCAGGCAAGTTTTGTTGCCCCGAGCACCACATCTACCCTGGAGTTTGCTTTGACCGTTACCGATAACAGCGGCGCAACGGCCGTCGACACGGTGACTGTCGATGTCGTCGGCCTGCAGCTTGGCGGCGGAACGGGCAGTCCTGACTTACTGGTCCTCGGCGTATTGGCTCTGTGCGCATGGAGCAAGCGACGAACCTGAGCAACGACCCCCAGGGCAAACCCGGGGCGTTTCGGCGTTCGGAGCACACGGTGTAGCATTGCTGGACAGCATTTGAACGCTCAGGTCTTCAGGAATTCGCCATGCCCCAGTCGAAAGTCGTCAGCCGCCGCACCCTCGTCAAGGGCATCGGCGCCCTGCCCCTCGCGGCCGCACTCGGCTCCGGCCCCCTGCGGTCACAGAACCGGACGAAGGTGATCGTTATCGGGGCCGGACTGTCCGGCCTCAATGCCGCCTTGCTCCTCGAGGAACAAGACATCGACGTCCAGGTACTCGAGGGCCGGCAGCGGGTGGGCGGACGGGTGCTTTCGCAGCGGGAAGTGCCTGGCAACCCGGAGTCTGGCGGCACGTCCTTCGGCGCGGGCTACGCGCGCCTTCTGGACGCCTGCAAGAAATTCAAGATCGGGCTGATCGATGTCACCCCGATAGTGCCGTTCTTCAACAACCGGGAGTTGGTGCTGGATGGCAAGCTCATTCCGCAGGACCAGTGGCCCACCCATCCGCAAAATCCGTTTCCGGTGACGTCCCGGCAGAGCATGCCGTGGTCCTACCTGAACCCCATCATCGGCAAGAATAATCCGCTGAAGAACGCGGACTCCTGGCTGGATCCGGCCAATGCAAAATATGACGTATCCCTGCACCAGTGGCTGACCAGCCTCGGCGTATCAGAGGAGGTCATTGAGCTTTGCTGGAATACCAATCCCAACTACGGCACGACGGCCCACGACGTGTCGGCAATGATGGTGCTCTTCGGCAGCACCTTTGCCATGATGCAGGCACAGCTGGGCGGACCGACCTTCGGCTACACCGCTGTTGGCGGTAACCAGTCAATACCCGAAGCAATGGCCAATGGCCTCAAGACACCCGTCAGCCTGGGCTGCAACGTGGTCGGCATCAGCTCCACTGACAGCGGCGCGGAAGTCCACTGCGCCGACGGCACGGTGCACAAGGCCAACTACGTCATTTCATCAATGCCGTCGTCGGTGCTTCGCCGCGTGCGGATCGACCCGCTAATCAAGGGCGTGAAAGGGCTGGCCGTCAATACGCTGGAGTCCCAGCAGGTGAACCTGCTGCACATTCTGATCAAGGAGCCGTTCTGGGAAGAGGATGGACGCAATCCCAACATTTTCAGCAACGGGCTTGCCGGCATGGTCATTCCGGAGCGCAAGGGCAAGACGCCGCGCGAGATAACCAGCCTCACGATCTGGATTCGTGGCCGCAATGCGACGTGGATGGACACTCTCGATCCCAAGGATGCGACCGCCGCCATCATGGAAGACTTCTACCGGGTCAGGCCGGCGGCCAAAGGCAAGGTCGAGCCCAGGGTTTATCACTCCTGGTACCGGGATCAGTTCTCGGCAGGCGACTGGGCCGTGTGGACCCCCGGGCAGGTCACCGCGTTCGCCAGCGAAGTCGGCAAGCCTCACGGCCGCATTCACTTTTGCGGCGAACACACGGCGGTCTCGAACCGCGGCATGGAAGGCGCCATGGAGTCCGGGGAAAGAGCAGCCTTCGAAATTCTCGGGCTCGTTTAGCATGCACACCCTCATCAGACCGTTCCGCGCCCTGCGACCGGTGCCGGAACACGCCGCCGCGGTGGTCGCGCCGCCTTACGACGTACTGAATACGGCGGAAGCCCGGCAACGCGCCGATGCACGGCCGGCGAGCTTTCTGCATATTTCCAAGCCGGAAATCGACTTCCCGGAGGGCACGGATCCCTACTCCCCCGCGGTGTACGCCAAGGGCGCGGAGAACCTGCGCCGCCTGATCGATACCGGCGTTCTCGTCCGCGACGACAAGCCCCACTACTACATCTACCAGCTGCGCATGGGTGAGCACGTGCAAACAGGCATCGCCTGCGTAGGCAGCGTCGCTGAATACGATCGCAATCGCATCCGCAAACACGAATTCACCCGACCCGACAAGGAAGACGACCGGGTCCGGCAAATCACCGCCCTGAACGCACAAACCGGGCCGGTGCTTCTGGCCTACCGGGGCAGTGCGGAATTGCACCAGATCATCAGGCAGAATTCCCAAGGGTTTCCGGCCTGTGAAGTCACGGCCGATGACGGCGTCGTGCACACCATCTGGGTGCTGAAGGACCCCGCTCAAATCAGCGCCATTACCCGCATCGTAGACGCCATGGATTCGCTGTACATTGCCGACGGCCACCATCGCTCTGCTTCCGCATCCCGGGTGGCGGCCGCGCGTAATGCGGGCAACCCGCATCATTCCGGCGACCTGGCCTACAACTATTTTCTGTGCGTTGCCTTTCCGCACAACGAAATGCGGATCTTTGACTACAACCGCGTGGTTAAGGACCTCAACGGCCTGGCGCCGGCTAACCTCCTGCTGCGCATCGGCCAGAAGTTCGCTGTGGAACGAGTCACCAGGCCCGCCAAACCCAAACGCGCCGGCCAGTTCGGCATGTACCTGGACGGCAGCTGGTACCAGCTTGATCTGCGCCCGGAACTGATTCCCGCTGACCCGGTGGCGAGTCTCGACGTCAGCCTGTTGCAGGATCAACTGCTTGCGCCGGTGCTGGGCATCGGCGATCCCCGTCTCGACAAACGCATCGACTTCGTCGGTGGCATACGCGGGCTTGGTGAGCTGGAGCGCCGCGTTGATAGCGGCGAAATGGCCGTAGCTTTCGCCCTGTTCCCGACCAGCTTCGAGGCACTGATGGCCGTCGCCGACGCGAATCACGTAATGCCGCCAAAATCCACCTGGTTCGAACCCAAGCTGGCGGATGGTCTGCTGTCTCACGTCCTGGACTGACGTGTCCCGCTAGAGGTACTTCTCCAGCGGGAACATCCGGTAGAAACGCGACGTAAAACGTTTCCAGCGACCGGCCATCGGTTCGTGCGTGCTACGCACCTCCTCGCCTGCCACTTCCGTCACCCACTCCAGACGACCATCGGAATTGCGCAGCACCCGCCAGCTGCTGTCCGGCCGGAGCAACTCCTCCATCGATGCGGCAATCTGCTCGGCAAGTTCAGGACTGTCCACGATCAGGGCAGTTTCCGAATTCAGGTAGGTTGAGCGCAGATTCAGGTTGAAGGACCCCACATAAACCACGCGCCGGTCCAGGATCAGTGACTTCGAGTGCAGCGAGAAGGCCGGGTGCTCGTCGCAGGCGCGCGATACCTCGATCAGGCGTCGGCAGGCGGCAGCGTCCGGCCTGAGCTCGTAAAGGTCAATACCGGCATCCAGCATCGCGGACCTGTGACGCGCGTAACCGGAGTGGTTGGTAACCAGGTCGTTGGATGCCAGCGAGTTGGTAAGCACACGCATCTGAACACCCGCCGCATGCAGACGCGCCGCCTCGTCCAGACTCTCGCCAACGAGAATAAGGTAGGCGGATTCCGCGAGGATCTCGTTGCGGGCCGTGGCCACCAGCTTGCGGAGCTCGCGGGCCACCGGTTGCGCCTCGTCCGAATCGGCAACCTGCTCTGGTGTTGGCGGCGAATCGAAGACCAGATGCGCCGGCGCCCAGATCAAATCTTGCAGCGTCTCAGCCTGGAAATAACCGGCCAGGTTATCGGGCGGCTGGTAGCCGAGCGCGGTCACCTCGTTGGTAGCAGCCTTCTGCAGGCCCGACAGGTCGGTGGCCGGGTCCGCGCTGGCCTGTGACTCGGCCAGCCGGGTCCAGGTGCTGGTCCAGAAGGCCTCAAAGCCCGCGCTGACCTGGCCCACTACAGGCCCCGCTACCAGCAATTCGCGGTCGCGGAAGTTCATGACAGGATCGAGATCAAAATACTCGTCGCCCACGTTCCGGCCGCCAACAATGGTGACGGCGCCATCAACCGTGAACGACTTGTTGTGCATACGGCGATTGACTTGCGAAAAATCGCGTATGAAGCCGAGTATGCGCAGGAATCCCCGCCGTCCTGCCGACGGATTGTAGATACGGACCTGCACATTGGGGTGCGCGGCAAGGCTGGCGAGTACCGCATCGCGGCCGGCGACGTTGATATCGTCGAGCAGGATCCGCACGCGAACGCCACGGTCTGCAGCGGCCAGCAGGCGTGCTGCCAGATAACGCCCCGAGGCATCCGAATTCCAGATGTAGTACTGGGCATCAATGCTCTGTGAGGCAGCAGCAGCCAACGCATCGCGATGGCGCAACGCCTGCGCACCCGAATCCACGAGCGTGACGCCGGACAGGCCCGGATGCAGGGCAGTGGCGGCGTCGGTCTCTTGCCTGAGATCGCTGGCAAGGACCGGCAGGCTGGTCAGCGCCAGTATTACCAACACCACGCGTGCCGCGAGCCGCTTCTTTCGCATGAAAAACTGCATTACTTCGCGCCGGACTCACCGGCTTCAGGCTCACGGTCCCAGTAACCGCTAAAGTCCGTGCCATCCTCGCGGCGATATATCCCGAAGTGCCGCAATCCAGCCGGTGATGACGAATCTGCCCCAAACACATTCACCTTGTTGGAGTCTGGATAAAACGCCACATCGGTGTGAGCCGTGGTCGATACACACAGGTAAACGAGCGGCTCGCTACCGTCGTTGATCATCTGGTGTGCGTGATCAGGCCCCGCGGGATACGCCAGCCAGTCGCCGGGGCGGACCGGCACGCGATCGTTGCCAATTCGCGCCGTGCCCGTCCCGGACAGGATGTAGATCGCCTCTTCGCTGGCAAAATGACAGTGCGCGGGAAAGGAAATATGTCCCGGTGGCACTGTCGTGAGCGCAGCACCCAACTGACGGCTGCCAGCGGCACCGCCCAGCGACTGCACCGCGAGGGAGTGGCGACCCTGTTCAATGCTTTGCGGCTTGACCTCGTCGGAATTAACTATGTTGACGTGCCGTCTCGACATGGTGGATATCCTGCCTGCAGGCTCTCGAACGGGGATGAATCCCGAGTATAGGCCGGCAACCGTTAAGCTGCGCACCCATGCCGGTTACCAATTCAGCGGCCCCTTTCAAACCGATGCTCGCCCTGGTCGGCGGCGCAATCGCCATTGGGTTTGCACCGATCTTCGTACGCTTAAGCGAAGTGGGCCTGAATGCCACCGCATTCTGGCGGCTGGCCCTGTCACTGCCCGTGTTCTGGCTTCTCTGCCGGCGTACGGGAACAGCGGCTAATGAGGTCCGGGGCTACGGCCTGCTCACCATCGCCGGAATTTTCTTTGCCCTCGACCTGATTTTCTGGCACGCCTCGATTGCCCTGACATCGGTTGCCAACGCCACGTTGCTCGCCAACCTGACGCCAATAGCAGTAGTGCTCTATTGCTGGCTGGTAATGAAACAGCGGCCTGCCGGTCGCTTCCTGCTGGGAGCAGCCCTCGCCCTCGCCGGTGCGGCTGGCCTGGCCCTTGGCGGCGCACGACCGGCCGGCGACGGTAACGCACTGGTCGGCGATCTGTATGGCGTCATGACGGCCGTCGTCTACGCGGGGTATCTGCTGACTGTCGAGCGGGCCCGAACTTCGGTGAGCGGCTTTAAGGTAGCCCTGACCAGTTCGGCCGTCGCCATGGTGATCACAGGTGCTGTTGCCGTGGCATCAGGCGAGAACCTCTGGCCGGCATCGGCAACTGGCTGGGCCGTTTTGACGGCACTCGCGCTTCTGTGCCACGTGCTGGGCCAGGGCGGAATAATCTGGGCACTGGGCCAGTTGCCCGCGTCGCTATCGTCCGTCGTGATCCTGATTCAGCCCGTGGTCGCCGCCGGACTCGGGTGGCTCTGGCTCGGCGAATCACTCGGGCTGGTAGACGGCTTCTTCGCAGCGCTGGTGCTTGGTGGCGTCCTGCTCTGTCGACGACAATAGACTGCAAGTTGTCTTGAAGGGGAGTCACACAATGCTCAGGGGGTTCCATCACGCCGCCATTTCCACCCCGGACCTGGAGCGCTCGGTGCGCTTTTACAGGGAACTGTTTGGCTGCACCGTCGTACGGGAATTTGGCTGGCCCGCCGGCATCCCGGAGGCCGATGCGCTGACCGGGTTGCAGAACTCCGCTGCCCGGGCTGTGATGCTGAAGCTCGGCGACAGTCATCTGGAAATATTCGAGTTCAGCTCGCCCACACCCAGGCCGGGCGACCCGCAACGTCCGGCCTGCGACCATGGCATCAGCCACATTTGCGTGGAAGTTCGCGACAGCCATGCCGAGTACGCCCGCCTTGCGGCGGCCGGCATGACGTTTCACGCGCCGCCCCAGGCACAAGACGGCGGCTTCGTAACCTACGGGCGCGACCCTGACGGCAATATCGTCGAACTGCTGGAGTTCGGCGCTTAGGCAGACGATGTAGTATTCACAGGCCAAAAGGAGAACAACCCATGCGCAAACTGCTGATGAGCCTCGCTGTCCTCGCCTTCGCCGCACCGGCCCAGGCGCAATTTCGGCCGGAACCATTGACGCCGATCGGCCAGAAGATCGAGACGGCCTCGAAGAGCGACATCCGCTCTGCTGAAGAAAAGGAGCGCGATCGGGAGCGTCGGCCCCGCCAGACCCTGGAATTTTTGGGACTGAAGGACGACATGCGGGTCATCGAGCTGTTGCCGTCCGGTGGCTGGTACACCAAGATCCTGGCGCAAGTGCTGGCCGACAACGGCGAGCTGTATGCCGCCATCGGTACCGAGCGGCAGCTTGAGCCGATGATCAAGCAGCTGCCGGCCCTGTCGAAAGTAAAGATCGCCCGGACAGACGCAAAGCTCACACCGGCCAGCAGCCAGATGGGCTTTTTTGAAATTAACGAGTTCTCCCTGGGCGTCACTGACGCCGACCTCGTGCTGACCTTCCGCAACCTGCACAACTTCACCGCCCCGTCGCGCGCCAATCTGCACACGGCAGTCTTGAAGTCGCTGAAGTCCGGTGGCCTCTATGGCGTCGTCGATCACACCCGCCGGCACAACGAGTCCGAAAACAGCGAGAACTGGCGGCGTATGGATCCGGTGCTGGCCATCAAGGAAATCCAGGCCGCCGGCTTCGTACTGGTCGACTACTCGAATGTGCATTACAGGCCCGACGACGAACTGCGCTACGAAGTAGGCCGCAAGACCGTCACCGGCAACACCGACCGGTTCACCCTGCTGTTTCGCAAGCCCTGAATCACCGCAGCACGCCGTGGCGCGGACCGCGGGGCGGGTCTTGGCCAGCCCTAAAGCCGGGTCTTCCCGGCAGGCGGCCAAGACCCGCCCCGCGGTCCGCGCCACGGCGTTCCGCAACGGAGCAGCTACTTCTTGCCGTCGTTGAAGTCCGTAACCAGTACTGGATTGGCCGGCACGGGCGTGGCCGGAATGCCCTTGTAATTTTCCGGTCCGAGGTTGAGTGACGACATGTCCATCACGTAGGTGCTGAGATTGTCGCGGCCGGACTCGTTACGGGCGAAGAGCATCTTCTTGCCGTTCTTCGACAGGGATGGCAGGCCGTCAAAGCCGGGGCTGTAGGTGAGGCGCTTCGGCGGGTCGCCGTTCAGGTCTCCGAGGTAGACCTCCCAGTTACGCCCCTCCACGATCTTCACGAACACGTAGTGGCGGCCATCGGGTCCCGGGTACGGGGCCCAGTTCATGTCCCGGTCGAAGGTCCGCTGGGTCAGGTTCGTACCGTCGTGCTTGATCGTGAATACCGTCATTGGCGTGGGCTTCACCTTGCCGTAGTCGCTGCGCCGCCAGGCACGGAACATGATGGTTTCATTATCCGGCATGTAGAACGGCGCACCGGGCTGCCAGTCCGTCGTGAACGTGACCTGCTCTTCGCCGGTGCCATCCGAACGCATGCGGAAGATGTTCAGGTTCCCGTCAACGCTTCGACCAAAGACAATCCACTGGCCATTCGGCGAGATGGACACTTCGGCTTCGTAGTGCTCGTTATTGGTCAGGCGCTGGATATTTTTTCCCTTGAGATCCGAGGTGTAGAGCTCGGCGCCGCGCGGGTATAAATCCTGGTTTGACCAGTCGCCAAGCGGCATGTCCATCCGGTCCTTTGTCGACGTCCAGACGATGCGCTTCTGGTCCGGGAAGAAGTACGAGCACGCGTCCTGGCCGTGGTCGTTCACCCGCCAGACTTCCTTGCCATCGTCAGTGAAGATGTAGGTGAGCGCACCGCCGACCCTGCCGCCTTCAGGTTTCTGTGCCGCCGGGTCCTGGGCCTGGGCGATGACGTGGTAATCGTCCGGGGCGTAGTAGGCCTCGGCCGCCGCCGGGATGTTGGGGATTCTCCGTGTGGGCAGCTCCGTGCCCTGCGCCATGGGCGGCGGCGCCGCGTAACTCGCCCCCGACGTCGCATCAGGCTTTGCCGAGGCGGGTGCCTGGTCGGCTGCGCCGGCCGCACCAGACAGGCTGGTGAGCGCCAGACCGGCAAGCGCGAGAACCGAGAAAACGGTAACGGCCTTGCCGGCCGCCCGCATTGTTATTGACCTTATGGACATCGGGATCCCCTGATAGATGGCTAACGGGGGATAGTAGTACCCGGAACTGCATGCGTCACTGCCGGAGGTGCGGAAAACTGCGGCAGATTAGCGCAGCCGGGGAGACAGGCCCCTGACACCCTTCATTCACAACCCGGTGCTAACATGGCCGCGTTCCCTCGATGGATAATAGTGCGTGCCACGCAAGTCCCGGCGCGGGTTGCGCCCATACCTTTCCCGGCGGCTCCTGGCGGGCCTCGGCCTCGCTGTTGCGGCACTCGGGGTAGCATTCGCCATCTTCATCGGGCTGCTCGACCGCCAGATAGTCCGGCAGTTCGAGGGCCGCCGCTGGAACCTCCCGGCCCAGGTCTACGCCCGCCCCCTTGAAATCTACGCGGGGCTCCGGCTGACCCCCGATGACCTCCAGCAGGAACTGATCGCGCTCGGCTATTCTGGCGTGCGTACAGTCACATCCCAGGGAAGTTTCAGCCGTACCGCCCAGGGGATCGTCGTACTGTCCCGCCCCTTCCAGTTCTGGGATGGCAGCGAGCCGGGGCAGCGTGCCTCGGTCCAGTTCAGCGGCGGGAGCGTCCTTAAGCTGACCGATGGCCGGGGCAGCGAACTGCCCCTCCTCCGGCTTGATCCTCCCTTCATCGGCAATATCTTCACGACCCACGCTGAAGACCGGATCGTGCTCACCCCGGAGGCCGTCCCCGCGTTGCTGCTTGACGGCCTGAAAGTGGTCGAGGACCGCGACTTCGACCGGCACGGCGGCGTGTCGCTGCGCGCGATCGCGCGTGCGCTGTGGGCAAACATTCGCGCTGGCGGCATTGCGCAGGGTGGCAGCACACTAACCCAGCAACTGGTGCGCAGTTACTTCCTGGACAACCGGCGCACGCTGACGCGCAAGGTGCGCGAGGCGCTGATGTCGATACTGCTCGAAGTGCACTTCGAAAAGGCCGACATTCTCAATGCCTACGTCAACGAGATTTACCTCGGCCAGGCGGGCGATCGGGCCATTCACGGCTTCGGGCTTGCCAGCCAGTTTTACTTTGGCCGACCGCTCGCCGAGCTGCAGCCTGAGCACATCGCCCTGCTGGTCGCCATCGTGCGCGGCCCCTCCTACTACGACCCGCGCCGCCACCCGGAACGCGCCCTTGAAAGGCGCAACATGGTGCTGAAACTCATGGCCGAGTTCGGCGCGATAGACCCGGAAGACGCCGGTTACGCCAGCCGACAGGGGCTTGGCGTGCGAAATACCGCGACAAACTTTGCCAGCTACAACCCGACCTTCATGGACCTCGTCCGGCGCGAACTGCGGGCGGATTTCCAGGAAGACGACCTGGAAAATGCCGGGCTGCGAATCATGACGACGCTCGACCCGCGCATCCAGGCGATGGCCGAACGCCAGCTCACCGACGGGCTGACCGGGCTTGAGCGGAACCGGGGACGCAAGCCGGGAAGCCTGGATGGCGCTATCGTCGTCAGCGGCGCGCAAACACCAGATGTCGTCGCCATCGTCGGCGGGCGTAATGCGCAGCTGAAGGGCTTTAACCGGGCACTCGATGCGAAGCGGCCGATTGGCTCCCTCGTCAAACCCGTGGTCTATCTCGCCGGCTTCGAATCCGGCCGGTACACGCCGGCAACCTTGCTTGAAGACGCGCCCATAATCGTCAAGCTCGATACCGGCAAGACGTGGGCGCCGGAAAACTACGATCACCAGTACCGGGGTCCGGTGCCCGCAGTTCGCGCCCTCGCCGAGTCACTGAATACCGCGACCGTGCAACTCGGCATGGACGTCGGGACGAAAAAGGTTGCAGGCCTGATGCAACGGCTTGGACGGGAACGTGCTCCCCGCGCGCTACCGTCAATGCTGCTCGGTTCTGTCGCACTCTCGCCCATCGAAGTGGCCCAGATCTATAACAGCATGGCAAACGGTGGCTTCTATACGCCGCTGAAGGCTGTTCGTGCCGTACTCGATGCGGACGGGAAGCCGCTCGACCGCTATCAGCTGGAGATCAGCCGCGCTGCCGACCCGGCAGCGGTCCAGCAGGTCAACGCCAGCATGGTCCAGGTTATCGAGCGTGGCACGGCACGATCGGCCCGAACCTGGCTACCCCCCGATCTCGTGGTGGCTGGCAAGACCGGCACCTCCGACGACCTGCGCGACAGCTGGTTCGCCGGATTCACCAACGATCATGTAACCGTCGTCTGGGTCGGCGCCGACGACAACTCGCCGACAGGGCTCACGGGTGCCTCTGGCGCACTGCCGATCTGGGCGCGACTGGTGGCCGGCTTCGGCGATGCCGGCTATGAACCACAGCCGGCGGAAGGCCTTCAGGATATGCCTTTCGATTTCGCGACTGGCATGATGGCCGGGGTTGAATGTGGCGACCCGGTGACCTTGCCGCTGCCCGTCGGGACCATCCTGCCACCCAATCCGGCGTGCGGCATGGGCCTCAATCGTGCCGGTGAAATTGCCGAACAAGGCATCCAGTGGCTGCGGGATTTGTTGAATTGAAATCGTGGAACAACATTGCCGGTCTGACTGTGCTGCTCGTGCTGGCGGGCTGCGTTCCGCCCGACTTCGGCACCCCCGACCCGCCCCGGCGCACGCCGGTACCGGCACCCTCTCCGTCACCGACGGCGGTGGTCACCCGCCCGGTGCCGGGATTACCGCCAGTACCGGGCGGCACGGTTGATCCGCAAGCACCGCTGCGAACCGCGCCCCCGGTGAGTTCAGCAAGCCGGGCCTTGCTGAGCCAGAGCCGCGCTCACCAGGCAACCGGCGATTATGACCTCGCCGCCGCCTCCATCGAACGCGCCCTGCGCATCGAGCCACGCCAGCCCGTGTTGTGGCTGGAGCTTGGCTATATAAGGCTCGAGGAGGCCGACTATGCGCAGGCAGAGAGCATGGGTCGCAAGGCACTGAGCCTGTCAGCCGGCGACGCGGCGCTGTCCGCGCAGGCCGAGGAGCTCATCGCGGCGGCGAAGAAGCACTGACGTTTACAACCCGGGCCGGAAAACCATCAGCGCGAAGATGAGCAGTATGCCCGCAAAGGCGCCGAGCGCCAGATGCACCCAGCGCCGTAGCAAGGTATAGAACATTGGCGGCAGCACGCTCGCGGAGGCGTGCAGCGCCGCGAGATCGCGCAAACGCATTTCAGCCTTCACCAGGTAGACCCAGCACATGCCGGCAACGATGTAGAGCACCGCCACTGCGGCGAACCACGCCGAGCGGAACGAATACCCGAGCTGAAGCATCAACAGGTAGCCGGACGCCGGCTGGATCACGGCGACCGGCACGGCCAGAAACCACTCCGCGCGAACCGCATTCCGAGTGACAACAGCCACCGCCGCCGGGCTTCCCGACCGGGCCGCCGTCAGCATGAACCAGAACGCGCCGATTCCGACGCCAAACATGAGGGCAGAACTGACGATATGCAGCAGGCGGATCATGTTGTTTGCTGCCCCGTATCTGTCGGCGCACCACTGACAAAGCGATCACACGGCGGGTGTCCTGTCCGGGCGCTCACCGTGTACTCACGGTAGCCGGACAGGATTTCCCGCCGGGTGGCCGCGGGCCACGGAGTGGGTTGTCGCGAAAAGTCGCGGCTGAAGCCGCTCCTACGTTGCAGAATCACCCGACGAGTAAACCTGCACGTCCTGGATATTGAACAGCGACTTCCAGTCCTTCGCGATCAAAAGGTCCATCAGTTCCGACGCCTTACCGGCCTTCTTCCGTTCAATTTCGGCATCCATCGTAATCAGGGCCTGGTCCACTTCCGGCCCGAACAGGTAGCGCAGGTACTCGGTCGGCACGCGCGGCTCGTCGCTGAAGCGGCCTTCCGCATCGAAGGACTGCGGCAGCATCGGCGGCACGTAGTAGACATTCGGCTCAGTGCCAAACTCGGGGTGCAGCGGCAAGGCGACCTTCCACTGGTGCACCAGCTTGTGAATCGGCCCATCCAGGTCCTCGAGGAAGCCAACGAAGCGCAGCCGGCCCGGGCACTGCCGGGCGCAGGCGGGCGCAATGCCCTGCTCAACGCGCGGGAAACAGAAGATGCACTTCTGCGACTTGCGCTTCACGTAGTTGTAGTAAACTTTGTCGTACGGACACGCGCGGTTACAGAGACGGAAGCCCTGGCACTTGTCCTGGTCCACGAGCACGATGCCATCCTGCTCGCGCTTGTAGATCGCGCGCACGGGGCACGCTTCGAGGCACGCCGGCTTTGTGCAGTGATTGCACAGCCGTGGCAGGTAAAAGTGGTAGTTGTTCGGGTAGTCACCGGAACTGGTGTCTTCGTCCCAGTTGGCGCCGTAGGTCATCGGTTCCTTGCGCTGCAGGCGCTCCTCGGTGCCCTTGAAGTAAACCTCTTCGTGATTCAGCGGCTCGACGCTGCCGAAGTCGTTCTGCTCGTGCAGATCGCCGTACTGCAGCTGGCCATCCTTCCAGCCGGATTTGGCGCCCTTGGCCTCCCACTCCTTCGGGTAACCCCGCCCCGGCTTGGTTTCGACGTTATTCCAGAGCATGTACTCCTGGCCTTCCTCGTCGGTCCACAGCGACTTGCAGGCCGCCGTGCAGGCCTGGCAGCCAATGCACTTGTTGAGGTCGATCACCATTGCGATTTGTCGTGACATTGTTGCTTGCCTCTAGGTAGGAGCGGCTTTAGCCGCGACCCTGGCTGCTGACCACGCCGAGGGTCGCGCCTGAAGGCGCTCCTACGGCAGTTGATGCAGGCACGTGCTTTTCGAAATCGACCGTGTGGTCGTGATACGTCTGGTTGGGAACGTAGTCCGGCGTGCGATAACCGATGTGGCCGTAACCTCCCACGAGCGAGGTAGGCTTCAGCAGGCCAGTGGTCGGAATAGCCCCACTGAAATTCTGCCGACCGCGGAACATCATCGGGTCCCAGCCGTGGAACATGAACATGGTTCCCGACTGGATGCCGGAGCTGACGTGGGCCATCGCGATGAACGAGCCGAGGGAATTGTAGGTCCGGATCAGGTCGCCATCCTTCACACCCCGCTTCGTGGCATCGTCCGGATTCACGTAAATGTCCGGTTCGCCCCGCTGGAGACTCAGCAGCAGCGAATCATCCCGCCACATGCTGTGAATACCGTGGCGCGCGTGGCCCATCGTGAGCCGCAGCGGAAAGCCCTTCACCGCCAGCGGATCAACGTGGACGGGAAGTTGCTCGCCCTCCTTAAGGAACCAGTCGTGGTCAAAGTAGAACTGCTGCCGGCCCGTAAGCGTGGCGTAGGGCTTCTTGTCGCGCGTGCTGGCCAGAACCTGGTAGCTGTATGGGGACTTCGGCCCGAACTGCGTATCCGCCGAGTCGTCACCCCGCACGAAGCCCTTTTTCGCCAGCTCCTCAAAGGACATCTTGGGGATGCCTTCCGAGTTGTCGATCAGGAACTGGGCGATGTCCCGGGTGCTGGTGATCTCGCCGTTCAGCGTGAACAGCTCGTGCACCTTGCTGTAGTCGTGCTCAATGGGCTTGCCGTAGACCACGTCTTTCACGGGGGGCAACTGTCGGGCTATGGCCTTCTCACTGATCGCCTTCGCAAGCCGCGCCATGATCTGCCAGTCGTCCTCGGATTCGCCGAGCGGCGGCACGGCCCGGTCGAGTACCTGGATGAAAGGCGTTCGACCCTCCATCACGAAGTCCTGGCGCTCGTAATGCTGCGCCACCGGCAGGATGTAGTCGGAATACATCGCTGTAACGCTCATGTCCGGCGTCATCGTGACAATCGTCTCGAGTCTGGCCAGCACGGTTTCCCGGAAGCGGGTGCCCGCGGCCCGCCAGTTGGCGGTGTTGTGGCCGCACATGAAGGCCATCTTCCAGGGTGTCTTCGAGTAGTCCGGCAACCAGCCGTTGTTAATGGATTCCCGGTAGTGCTTGTCGAAGTGATCCGCGATCTTGTTGCCGTAGGTCTTGGCGTTCAAAGCCTTGCCGTCTGCGTGAGCGTAGTCCCACACGGAGATGGCCGCCACCTTCAGGCGTGGCCCGATGCCGGCGAAGACAAACTTGGCAAAGCCGTCGCTCTTGCCGAGCTGCGTGGTCTGCATACCACCGCCCTCGCGGCCCGTGTTGCCCGTGAGTGCGCACATGAGCAGCCACGCCCGGTGCAGCTTGTCGCCGTGCAACCATTTGCAGGACCGGTAGCCGGCGTAGATCATCCCGGCGCCCGACTTCGCAAAGGTGCGAGCCACGGCGCGGGTGTTGTCGGCGTGCACGCCGGTTATGGCCTGGGCCTTTTCAGGGGTGTAGTCCGCGTTGCACAAGGCCTTTACCTTGGCGAAGACCGTGGTCACCTCGACCCGCCCGCCCTTCGTTTTGACCTTCCAGCGACCTTCGAAAGCGGGCTTCAATTCACCCAGAGACAATGAATGCTCGGCCTGCAGCTCGGGCGGCTTGTCGCCCATCGCCCCAAAGCCGGTGGCCGGCGCCTTGACCGGTTGCCGGGACTTCTCGTCCCAGAAGTAGAACGAAGTGTCCGCCTTGTCGTCGGCCTCGCCGAAGTCGCTGGCCCGCAGGAACTTGCCGTTGTCGACCCGCACGAGGAACGGCAGGTCCGTCTGCTCCCGCACGTAATCCCACTCGATCAGCCCATCGGCAATGATTGTCTGCACCATGGCCATCGCGAGCGCAGTGTCGGTACCGGGTTTCGGGTTCAGCCATTGTGAAGAATGGATTGCCGTGGCATTGAAGTCGGGCGCAACCGTCACGACTTCAGTGCCGTTGTACCTGGCCTCCCAGAAAAAGTGTGCGTCGGGAATCCTGGTTGCCGCCGGATTGGCCGCCCAGATGAGCACGCACTTCGACTTATAGATGGCCGCCATGTTGTCGCCGGGCAGGTTGTAGCCGAGCGTCATGTACGCACCTACCGGCAGGTCGCCCACGCCGGCAAAAGTTTCGGGTATCACGATCCCCGTGATATTGGCGAAGCGGAACAGCGACGTGAACGACGCCCGCTTCAGGATCATCTGCGTGCCCATCGCGAAGGTGATCGAGTCGGGTCCGGACTGCGTAGCGTGCTCGATGACCTTGTCGGCAATCTCGCTGGCCGCCTGGTCCCAGGTGATGCGCTCCCACTTGCCGTCGCCGCGCTCGCCGACCCGCTTCATCGGGTACAGCACACGCTGCTTGCCGTACATGTACTTGGAGTGCCGGATGCCCTTCTGGCAGCCGCGCGGACCGTAGTCAGGCGTGTCCTCCCCGGACCGGCCGTATTCGCCCTGCTGTTCTTCGCGCCAGACGATGCCGTTCTTGACGTAGATATTGAACGCGCAGTGACCGGTACAGTTGATGCCCCGGCTGCCCCGGACGACACGGTCCCAGGTCCATTTCTTGCGCATCAGGTCTTCCCACAGTCCGTAGACCGGGGCCGCCCCCTGCGCGAGAGCTGCCGAAGGAACCATGTACTTCAGGGACAAGGCGGCGGCCGCCGCCGCACCGGAGTGCTTCAGGAAACCGCGTCGATCAGTGGTCAGGTTAGACATTCAGTCACACTCCAACTTGCCGTTCCCGGAGTTTACTGTAGGAGCGGCTTCAGCCGCGACCGGGTGGAAAATGGGGAAATGCCTCATTTTGTGCTTGCGAACTCGCGGGTACCGTCAATGAGGCATGTTCGCATTTCCCGAACGGGGGGAACCCGGTCGCGGCTGAAGCCGCTCCTACAACAGTCCCGCCTTGACGAGCCGCTCGATATTGTCTTCCTGCCGCTGGCGGAAGGCATCACGGCTCGGCGGCTCGATCACCTTGCCGTCCCGAAGCAGGAAATTGGGCTGGTGATACTGGGCGTTGCTGTAGCTGTTCGCGTAGATCCCGAAAGGCTGACGGGACATGACATTGGCCATGGCGGTGCGACGCCGGGTCCGCCGCAAGGCGCCAACGTCGATGACCGCGTTGGAATTGAAGGCTTCCCCGCCCTGGGCTGCCTCGGCCAGGATGTGACCGTTGAAATCGACAATCTTGGACATGGCGCTGCAGGTGTAAGGGGGAATCGGCGTATCGTCGATCGAGGCCGTATTGGCAGACACCACGAATACCTGGTTCTCGATGGCGCGCGCGAGCCGGCAGGTCTCCTTGATCGTCCGTTCCGCGCTACCCGGCTCGCTGGTGGGGTGCAGGATGATTTCGGCGCCGCGCATCACAACGCAGCGGGTGATTTCCGGGTAAAGGATTTCCTCGGAGGCGATGGTGCCCAGGTTGCCGATCTCGGTTTTCGCGACCGGGAAGATGCCCTCCTCGCCGTAGATGTCCAGGTACTTGTCCCAGACATCGTGTGGCGTGGGCTCGAAACACGACGTCAGGCGGCGGTAACGCAGGATCACGTTGCCATTCGGCGCGATGATGAAACAGGTCTGAAAGTACAGCTCCGGAAAATGCGGGTCGATCTCGTACACATTGCCCGAGAGATACAGCTTGTTGGCCTGGGCCAGCTTGCCCAGCGCCTCGTATTCGGGGCCGTTCTGCTCCAGGCAGGCCCGGTCGCGCCACTCCTGCACGGACTCCCTCATCGGAAAGCCGGTCAGCGTGTATTCGGGTAACGCCACGAGCTTCACGGGCAAGCCGTAGAAGAAGCGGAGAAAATTGGCGGCGGTGGTCGTGTATTCACCGATCCGACGGATGTTTTCGTTGATGCGGGCGCGGGATGATTCCCGGTCCGTACACCGGTTCACACCCTTGACCGAGACCTGCAGTGCCACCCCGATGAATTCAATATTTTCCTGACTGTCCAAGCGACTTCCTTCCGGTTTCTTGCCTTAAGCCCGCAGTATAGGGTCGGGCCCGGCACCGCTCCGAAACCGCGTGGTGCACCGTCCGCGTGACAGCCGCATCGACCGCTGTTCCCCGGACGGGTTCGGGGGTTAGCATCGACACCATGGAAGACACGGCACCGAAGGCGAACCCGGGCTGGAGCGGCAACGGCATGGTTGCCACCATGAACGACACCGGCTTCATGTTTGAAGTCCGGGACCGGTTTGCCGACGCCTTCATCGAGGATGCCGGCCAGCTCGGTCACCAGGGCGGACAATCCGTGCTGGAAGTGGGCTGCGCTTACGGCGTCTCCACGATCCCGGCCCTGGAAGCCGGGGCACGCATCACCGCCGCGGACCTGGACCAGCGACACCTCGACATCCTGCGCGGCAAAGTGCCGCACCACCTGCTGGGGAACCTCGAGCTGGTGTCCGGCGCACTCCCGCACATGGATTTTCCGGCGGCGAAGTACAGTGCCATTCTCTGCTCACGAGTCCTGCACTTCCTGCATGGAGAGGACGTGGACGCCTCGGTACGCAAGATGGCCAGCTGGCTTGCGCCCGGCGGCCGACTCTATCTCGTGGCAGACACCCCGTACGGCATCTGGCGACGAAAAATCCCGGAATTCGAGGCCAGCAAGGCCAATGGCGACCGATGGCCGGGGATGATGATCGGCCTGCACAATTACCTGCCGTCCCGTGCGCAGGTGAAGCCCATCGAGAAGCCGCCGTTCATGAACGCCATGGACCCGGACCTTTTGGCGCGCACCTGCACGGAAGCCGGACTGACGGTGATCGATGCCGCCTTCATTCCACGCCCTGATTTCAAGGGCCTTGGAAGCCTGGACGGCCGCGAAAACGCCGGCGTAATCGCGATCAAGAAGTAAAGAAACCGCCCGGGGTATGCGCTATCGACCGGGCGTACTCCGGCCTTTCTAAACGGGTACCGCCGCCTGCTGCCTGGGAAACTGTGCATGATTACCGTCAGCCGCCGTCGCGGTATATCGAACGCCGCCTGCTTCCTGGCATTGATTGTTGCCGCACCCGCGCCGGTCAGCGCCCAGGAAAATCTGGATGAGATCCTCGTGACCTCCCGCAAGCGCGAGGAGCGACTGCAGGAAGTCCCCCTCTCGATCGCCGTCTACGACACCGAGGCACTGCGCGCGCGAAATATCCAGACCACCTACGACGTGGCCACATTCACCCCAAACTTCAGCTTCAACCGGAATTCAGTGGGACGGCGCCTGGATGCACCCAGCATCCGCGGCCAGTTCACGCCACTGCAGAATTTCGGCTCCGAGGGCAACGTGGCCTTTTATGTGGATGGCGCCTACGTCAGTGGCACGGCCAGCGGGCTGACAGTGGATAACCTCGATCGCATTGAGGTGCTGCGGGGCCCGCAGGTGGCCCAGTTCGGCCGGGGCGCGTTCGCCGGCGCGATCAACTACGTGACGAAAGCGCCTAATCCCGACGAGCTCGAGGGCCAGGTGTACCTGAAGGCCGGGGAAGAGAACGATCGCAAGGTCTCGGGCTTCTTAAGCGGCCCGCTCATCGGGGACAAGCTGCTGTTTCTGGCGTCTGCCAGCTGGGAGTCCTTCGACGGCGAGTGGCGAAACAGCCTGAACCCCTGCAAGGCGGGCCAGACAGCGGCCGACGACTGCGTCTCCTTTCAGAACCACTTCTACACGACGTTCTGGCCGGAAAATGGCCAGCCGCCCTCCACGGTGCTGGACGATTTCACGCCCCTGGGCGGTGAAAGCACGTGGAACGTGACGGGCAAACTCAGCTGGCGGCCCCTTGAAAGCCTCACGGTCAACGTGAAGGGCGAATACACGGAAGCCGACGACGAGCACTTCGCGTCGCTCTACCAGCCGGAGCTGAACTGCTACGTGCCGAATGATCCCGACGATCCGCGGGCAGATATCACCGCGAGCACGTCGCCCGGCTGGCGCTGCGGTGAAATCACCGCGGACGGCCTGGACGCCCAGATCGGCATTGCGGATCTTCGCGAGGGCACTACCTCGAGTTTCGGAGCCTTTGGGGAACCCACCATCTCCACCAGACCGGCGCCGTTCATCGGCACTCAAACGTCGAGCCAGCGTTACCTTGCCGAGGCCCTTTTGGACCTCGGCGGCTGGGATCTTGCGGTGATCGGGACGATTAACCACCAGGAACTGGAAAGTTACCGGGACCTGGACCGCACACCCTGGTTCGGCCCGCTCTGGTCCAACGTATTTGCGGCCGGTGAACTACAGACCTGGGACGACTACTCAGGGGAAGTGCGCATCACCTCGCCGCAGGACCAGCCCATCCGCGGCTCTACCGGCGTGTATTACTTCAAGGCAGAAAACAATTCGTCCCAGGCCGAGTACACCGGCTTCTGCAACCGGACCGAGTTCGGCAATCCCTATATCAACGGCCGGCCGTCCTGGAACCTGAACGCGGACAAGGAGAACCTCGGCTTCTTTGGTGGCCTCGACTACGACGTGCGTGAAGACGTCACCGTCTCAGTGGAGGCCCGCTACGCAAAGGACTCGCCTGTGCAGCGGGCGCCCAATGGTGTAACCGCCAAGGAAAACTACTACAGCCTGACGCCCCGGTTTATCGTCAATTGGCGGGCGACGGACGATGTAAATCTCTACACCTCCGCGGCCAAGGGCAACAAGCCCGGCGGCTTCTTCTACGGGTTCTTCGACGCCCCGGTCACTGCAGACGACACGCTCGAGGCCATCGCCAACGGCAGGGCGATCATCAAGGAAGAGGAGGCCTGGACCTATGAACTGGGCGCCAAGACCCAGTGGCTGGACCGGCGGCTAACTGCCAATATGGCCGTCTACTACATCGACTGGACGAACCAGGCCATCAACGAAACGCAGAACATACCCTGGACCTGCGCGGACACGGGCTTGGGAAATAGTATCCCGAACAACTTCATCAAGAACGCTGGCGAGTCCCGGGTGACCGGCACCGAGATCGAACTCGCGCTGGCGGCCACGGACAACCTGTTCCTGACGCTGAACTACGGCCTGCAGGACACGAAGCTCGAGTCCTACGATTCCCTTGTGCTGGCCACCCTGGTCTCAAGCGACCCGGCGGTGATCGAGTCGGGCGTCAGCGTGTCGGGCAATGAAGCGCCGCGAGTGCCGAAGCACACGGTGACGGCATCGGCCATGTACACGCGGCCGCTCGGCGGCCTGGGCTCGGAGTGGTTTCTGCGTGGCGACTACGTCTACAACTCGAAGACGTGGCTGGAGGCCGAAAACGAGGCGTACGTCGGCGACGTCACGCTGGTCAACGCGCGAATTGGCGTGGAGTCATCCGCGTGGACAGCCGCTTTCTACGTGGACAACGTGCTGGACGAGGACGCGCCGCTGCTGGTCACGGCTTTTCCGAACTTCGAGCGCTTCCCATCGGTCGTCAACGCGTTCCACATCGTGCCTCGCCGCGGACGAAGCGCCGGTATCGCGTTGACGCTGCGGTTCTGACGATCACCATGTAGGAGCGGCTTCAGCCGCGACTTAACGTGTTCCGTGGCCCACGCCCGCTGAGTAGGAGCGCCTTCAGGCGCGACCAGATACCACTCCTGCGCAGCGGTCCCACGCGGGCCACGGAGTCCGTTGTCGCGCCTGAAGGCGCTCCTACAGGATCAACGACGATAGCCGGGGGTCTCCGGCGGCACCTGGTTCGCGAACGCCTCCCAGGTGCCATGCGGTGTCACGTTCGGCCAGTCGTCCGGCACGGTCAGGTAGTTCGGCGCGTGCGTCTCGATGTAGGCCAGCACCTTCGGCGGAATGTCACCGGTACCTTTCAGCCCCTTGTGACTGAAAATTCGCCCGAACACGACGCCGGATTCCGCGAGTTCGTGCCCGCCCATGCGCATCCAGGGCCACCACTGGCTGAGCCGCGAGAAGCCCGCCACGAATCGTGAGGTCGGCACCGAGCGGTCCCGCATTTCTGCCAGGGACATGCAAAAGGTGAAGTGCTCCGACGGACTGATGCGCGGACCGGTCGAGGCCTCTGGCCAGCCTTCGGGCGTCACCGGGTTGGTGTACTCGTGTGCGTAATCCCACGCCAGCATGAGATCGTCGCCGTAGGTTTCGAAGGGCAGGATGAACGGCACCGTTCCCGACGTGCCCGAGCCGCTCGCATGGCGATGCGTGCCGTCGTTCATCAGCGTCGCGTCGTCCCGGGCCGCGCCCATCGCGAACCGCGGCATTTCGGCGGTCAGCTTGCCGCCCATGGCCGGGTTGTAGAAGTTGAACACCTCGACTGTTTTGCCCGTCCAGGGGTTTTTCCAGGTCTCGAGGATGTCCCCGGTCGCAAGATCGGTGAAGTACCCGGTCTCCTTGCCGCGAATCCAGACATTGCCGTCCTGGTCTACTTTCGACTGCATGCAACCGGTACCGGTGTAGCCGAACAACGGAACCAGTCTTCGCGCACCGATGCGTGCGTACATGAGCCCGTGAAACCCGCTGAGCACCGGCGCGTCGTAACTGCCCCAGATCTTGCCGAAGGCGTACAGGTTGTCGTACGGATCCTCAAAATTGAGCGCCTTGCCTGCATTTGCCGCAATCAGCGCCTCCGTGGCCGAGCTCCGCCTGGAAAACAGTCCCTTGACCAACTCCGAATTCATATTGATTGCTCCGACAACAATGCCGATTAAGGCAGCCACGACAGGGTCCGCAAACCTAGCACAGTTCACATCGCGGGCCGGGTACCGGACCGAAACGTGACGCCGTACGAGGCTCGCCTGCCCCGGCGTTGCTACCGTCGGAAAGATTTCAGCCCGGATTTGTCCGGCACAAGGCGACTTAAGGCCCGTGGTTTTAAACAGCACATTCAGTGAGAGTGATCTGCCGACGTCTTCAGCGGAAGACCGCACGCGGACGTGTGATGCCGAAACATCCACACCGGTGGACACCACAATTCCTGGGCCGGAAACGGGCGACCTGCTCCAGAACCGGTTTCTGCTCCACGAATGCCTCTCGAGCCGCGCTTCAAGCAGCGTGTTCCGCGCACTCGATCAGCGCCGGCAGGCTGCCGGTGATGAAAACCCCTGGGTGGTACTCAAGGTGGTCACGGCGCCGCCAGGTGAGGAGCCGGGGGCCCTGCTGACGCTGCGCCGGGAAGCCGCCATTTCACAGGGCCTCGAACACCCGAACCTGCCATGGATTCGCGGTCTCGATCAGGACGGCCCCCACACGTTCTTGTGCCTGACATGGCTTCCGGGCGAGTCACTGGGAAAAATCCTGGACCAGCGGGGATCGCGCCCGATGATCCGGGTACAGTCCCTCAATATCGTTGAAGGCATCGGTCACGCGCTGACGTACCTGCACGGTCTCGGCATCACTCACGCCGACGTGAAGCCGGGGAACATCCTGGTCAGTACGCAGGGTCACGCCACGCTCCTTGACCTCGGCGTGGCGCTCGGGCCCGACAATGGTGACCGGGTTTCGGCTCACGGATACACACCACAGTACGCAAGCCCTGAGGTGCTGAATGGCGCACTGCCAACGCCAGCCGATGACCTGTTCTCGCTGGCCTGCGTCGCCTACCGGATGCTCTGCGGCCGCCGTGCCTTCGGTGAAAATAACGCGTGCAAGGCCGCCGCCAATGGCGAGCGACCGGAGCGACCCGACACGCTGTCGCCAGCCCAATGGCGTGCACTCGATCAGGCGCTGGCCTATTCCCGGAAAGATCGCCAGCGCGACGTACAGTCATTTTTGACGCAGCTCGGCGGTTCGCAGGCCGAAACCGGGGCGGCAATTGATCGAGCTGCCGATCCCGTTGCCGATCCAGTTGCTGATCCAGTTGCTGATCCAGTTGCTGACGTGTTGCCAGCTGCCAGCAGGCCATGGAACCTGGGCCGTTGGTGGCCCGCGGCCGCGCTCGTCGCCGGTGCGCTCGCCCTCGCCACTCTTTTTATTAACCCCGAACCGGAGACACCACCGGCGACCGCGGCCGGAGCCGCTACTGCCGATCCCGTGGAACGTGCGGCGCCAGTCGCGCCAGTCGCCGTGAAGCGGGCCTCGGGCAACAATGCCGGTTCAGTTGCGGCGCGACCCAGGACGGAAGCGCCGCGGCCGCGCCCGGAGCTCACGGCCCTGGAGCAGGCCACGCCGCAAGCCGATCGCGCCCTTAGCGACTCCCCCGCACCGGCGACCGAAACCCCGGGCACTGAACCCATAGCGGCGCGGCTCCTTGCGCAAGCGCCAGCCGCCACGGCCGTGTCGGCGCCGGACGGCGCCCTCCCCGATACCGCTGCACCGCCCGCGGTCGGCGAGCAGCCCGTGTCATTCTCCAGCCTGAAGGTTCGCCGCTACGTTGAGCCCAAATATCCGCGCAATGCCCTGACCCGCCGGGTGTCGGGCTGGGTGGAGGTGGATTTCACGGTTGACACGTCGGGGAAAACGCGGGACGTGCGCGTCATCGACGCCGATCCGCCGGGCATCTTTGACGATGCAGCGCTTGCCGCCGTGAACCGCTGGCGATTTGACACGTCAGGCAGCAATGCAGTGACCGCGCCGATCCGCAGCGAGATCCGCCTCCGCTTCCAGCCACAGTAGTCAGCGCGGGCGCACACGCGCCTTCAGATACCGAGCGGCCCGAAGACGTCGCGCTTGCGAAACATATTCATGAAGAAGCGGCGCTGCACTTTCGGCCCGGTGAGCCAGCGCACGGCCGAGCCGTGCTTGCCGTGTGCCTTAAGCATCCCGTCGACGAGATACGGCGTGACGGTTTCGACGGTGTCGGCCAGGATATTCAGGATCTTTTTTGAACGCTCCCAGTTCTCGTCCCGGCGCTCGGGCGGCGGCACCAGCAGGTCCGTGACCACGATGCCCGGACTCAGGTAGCCAACTTTCACGGGCGTCTTTTTCAGTTCCAGGATCATTGCCTTGGTGAAATACCGCACCGCGTACTTGGTGGCGCCGTAGGCACTGATCGTCGGGCGCACAGCGCCATTGCTGCCAAAGCCTTCCATGTTCCAGATCATGCCGGCGCCCTGCTTGTACATGCCGGGAATCGCCACCCGGTTGCAGTTCATCAGGCCAATGAGATTGGTATTGATGGTCTTCACGTAGTCGACCGGCGGAAGCATGAAGAACGGCACCTTCACGCCATCGCGCCCCGCGTTGTTGACCCAGATGTCCACGCTGCCGAGGCCGGCCACCGCCGCCTCCCACAGCGACTGCACCTGGGTGTAGTCGGCCACGTCACAGACCTTGCCGACGACTTCCCGGTCGGGAAACGCTGCCCGCAACCCGGCGACTGCCCGCTCGACCGCGCCGGAACCCCGGCTCGACACGACCACGTCGTGCCCCCGCCGGAGAAACTCCCGCGCCATGCCAAGGCCGATGCCCTTGGTACTGCCGGTAATGACGATGTGCATGGTCAGATCCTCCGATGGTGCGGGCATTGAATGGCCTGAAACAGTTTACGACCGAACAGCGGTACCCCACCACAGCGGTTAACCGTTAGCATCACCGAATCGCCACTTCGCCTTACGGATTCGCCAATGACCGCCACGAACCGACTGGCCACGCGCACGCTGTGTGCCGCGGCCCTCCTCGCCATGACCATGACCGCCAGCGCAGAGCCGTGGCAGCACTACGGCGGCGATGCCGGCGGACAGAAATTCTCAGCGCTGCGACAGATCAACACCGGCAACGTCGGGCAACTGACCGTTGCCTGGCAGTACCGCACCGGGGAACTCGACCGGCACCCACCGCTGCACACGGCGATGGCCAAGGTGCAGGTCAATCCGATCCTGCTGCCCGCGGCCGCCGGCGGCCATCTGATGATTTGCACACCCTTCGGCCGCGTGGTGGCGCTGGATCCCGCGAGGGGCACCGAGCGGTGGGTGTACGACCCCGACTCGCGCATCGGCGGCTACGCCACGCCTGAAGATCCCGAGGGCCTGACGAGTCCGGGCTTCGCCAACTGTCGCGGTGTTTCCTGGTGGGAAGACCGCCAGGCGCCTGAAGGCGCACTGTGCCGGCACCGGATTTTCGTCGCGACGCACGACCTGCGCCTGGTGGCACTGGACGCGCCATCGGGCAGGCTCTGCCCTGATTTCGGCTCCGCCGGCATCGTGGCGATCGAGCCGACCGTACTCAATGCCCGGCCACCCGCCGTGAAGGGCGAAGTGAAATTCCCGGGGCCGCCCACCGTGGTCAATGATGTGGTCGCGCTCGGCACCTCCGTGCGGGACTTCAACCGGGCCAACGCACCCAACGGCTCGGTGCGCGCGTTCGACGCCCGCACGGGTGCGCCCCGCTGGACCTTTGATCCGGTTCCGCGCAGCGCCGATGATTTTGAGTATGCCGGCTGGACGAAAGATGCGGCACGGGATACCGGCGCCGGTACCGTCTGGGGCGTGATGAGCGCCGACGAGGCGCGCGACCTGCTGTTCCTGCCAACATCCGGACCCTCGCCGGACTTCTACGGCGGCACGCGGCCCGGGGACAACCGGTATTCGGATTCCATCGTCGCCCTGCGCGGCTCCACCGGTGAGGTGGTCTGGCACTTCCAGACCATTCATCACGACGTGTGGGACTACGACAACACCGCGCAACCGACGCTCGTGGAACTCACCCGCAATGATCGTCCCTTCCCCGCCGTCATCCAGGCCACCAAGACGGGGATGCTGTACATCTTCCACCGGGAAACGGGCGAGCCCTTCTTCCCGATCGAGGAACGGCCGGTGCCCCAGGGTGGCGTGCCGGGCGAAGTGTTGTCGCCGACGCAGCCGTTCCCGGTGAAG
>JAQBGF010000043.1:0-3255 GCA_032122615.1 Gammaproteobacteria bacterium
CAAAAAATCTACTTTATTTTTCAATTACTTAAGGCATGAAATTTTCCTTGTTTGGGATTTGAATCTGGATTAAAATGCGCCGCGCAGTGATTCGTTTCCTGTCGCATTCCCATTTTTGCAGCCCGCTGAGTGCTCAATTTCCCATAGTGCTGGTCGATCATGAAGACGCTGTTTCCCATGTTTTCCGCGAACAAATCACCCAGATTTAGCCCGCATCTTAGTCAGCTCATGTCGCTGCTCAGCTGTTCTCACATGGCGGTAATGGTTCTCAATCATACGCACTGACGTTCCCATGTTGAGCGCCAGAAGGTCCATGGTTGTTCCTTCCAGCAATCGCAAAGTCGCGTAGGTGTGACGTAGGCTGGTGATGCTGTGCCTCTGCTTGTGCTCGTCGTATTCATGCGCAGTCCGGGCTCATCCGGTCACCGATTCCGATAACATCCGGTCACTGATTCCAATCTGATCCGGTCACCGATTCCGGGGCATCCGGTCACCCCGGAGATTCCGATTATGACGCTGCTGGGCGATCGTGCAGCGGGGTAGTCTCGCGCTCTTTGGCAGAGAGCGGGGGGAGCCCAGATGAAGAGATTGCCGATGCGGAAGATCGGGGAGGCGTTGCGGCTGCGGGCCGCAGGTTTGTCGACGCGCAGGATCGCGGCGAGCCTTGGCGCCGGCCAGTCGACGGTGAGCGAGTATCTGAAGCGGGCCGAGCGGGCGGGGCTGTCATGGCCTCTGCCCGAAGGCGTGACGGATGCCGATCTGGAACGGCGGCTGTTTCAGCCGCAGGGCGGCGAGACCCGGTGTGGGCTGGCGCCGCCGGACTGGCCGGTGGTCCACCGCGAGCTGCGGCGCAAGAATGTCACGCTGTCGCTCCTATGGGAGGAGTACCGGGCATCCCACCCGGATGACGGCTATGGCTACAGCCGGTTTTGCGAGCTCTACCGGCGCTGGGAGGGGCGGCTGGCGCCGACCATGCGCCAGCATCATGTGGCTGGCGACAAGCTCTTTGTGGACTATGCCGGCGATCCGCTGGACGTGATGGACCCGCAGACCGGCGAGGTGCGCGAGGCCCAGCTTTTCGTCGCGGTGCTGGGCGCCTCGAACTACACCTATGCCGAGGCGAGTTGGACGCAGACCCTGCCGGACTGGATCGGCTCGCACGTCCGAGCCTTGGAGTTCTTCGGCGGTGTGCCGGACCAGATCGTCTCCGACAATCTGAAGTCCGGCGTCACGAAGGCCTGCTTCTACGAGCCGAAGGTCAACCGGACCTACGCGGACCTGGCGGCGCATTACGACACCGTGGTCATCCCGGCCCGGCCATACAAACCCCGTGACAAGGCGAAGGTCGAGGTTGGTGTCCAGGTCGTCCAGCGCTGGATCGCGGCGCGGCTGCGCAACCGGCGGTTCTTTTCCCTGGCCGAGCTGAACGCGGCGATCCGGGACTTGCTGGGCGGGGTCAACGCCAAGGTGACCCGGCATTTGGGCGCCAGCCGACGCGGTCTTTTTGAGCAGCTGGATAGACCGGCGCTGAAGCCGCTTCCCGCGGAGCCATACGAATATGCCGAGTGGCAGGAACGCAGGGTTGGCCTCGACTACCATGTCGAGATCCACAGGCATTACTACTCCGTGCCGCATCGCCTGCTGAAGAAGAAGCTCTGGGCGCGGATCACGGCCGGCACGGTCGAGATCTTTCATGAGGGCCAGAGAGTTGCGTCCCATGTGCGGACCTCGGCCAACCGTCAGCACACGACCGTGCCAGAGCACATGCCGGACAGTCACCGCCGATACGCCGGCTGGACGCCGGAGGAGATAAAGCGCCAAGCCGCGCGGATCGGCCCGAACACCGCTACCCTCGTGGACGTGATCCTGCGGGAACGCACGCATCCAGAGCAGGGCTTCCGTTCCTGCCTTGGCATCGTTCGTCTGGCCAAGCCCCATGGTCGAGACGCCCTTGAGGCGGCTTGCCTGCGGGCGCTGGAGATCAACGCACGCTCCTACAAATCCGTCAACTCGATCCTCAAGAACAATCTCCATCGCCGGCGGCCCGAACCCGCCGCGGACGGGCCGGCGATCTCTCACCCCAATATCCGCGGCGCAGGCTACTACCATTGAAGGAGAGACAATGCTCACTCATCCAACCCTCAATCAGCTGAAAGCCCTGAAGCTCGATGGCATGGCTGACGCCTTTGTCGAGATGCAGACGCAGGACGTCGCCGATGGCCTTAGTCACGCTGAATGGCTGGGCCTCCTGATCGACCGCGAAGCCGCCAGCCGCAACACCAGGAAGTTCCAGAGCCGGATGCGCGGCGCCAGGCTGCGCCATGTCGGCGCCGCTATCGAAGACGCCGACTACCGGACGCCCAGGAAGCTCGACAAGGCGCTGTTCCAGCAGCTCGCCACAGGCCGCTGGATCGCCGAGCACCGCAACCTCATGATCACCGGCCCCTGTGGCGTCGGCAAAACATGGCTCGCCTGCGCGCTCGGCCAGAAGGCTTGCCGAGATCACCGGACCGTCCTCTATCACCGGCTGCCGCGCCTCTTCGCCGATTTGGAACTGGCCCATGGCGACGGACGGTTCCCGCGCCTGTTCCGGAGCCTGGTCAGGGCGGATCTGCTGATCCTCGACGACTGGGGACCGGACAGGCTGACCGCCGGCCAGCGTCGCGACCTGATGGAGATCGTCGAGGACCGCTACGCCGCCCGCTCCACCATCATCACCAGCCAGCTCCCCGTGGACAGCTGGCACGCCGTCATCGACGAGCCCACCTTCGCCGACGCCATCCTCGACCGGCTCATCCACAATGCCTACCGGCTCAACCTCGACGGCCCGTCGATGCGCAAGACCAAGGATGTCCCGAACAAGGAGGATCAGTCATGACCGTCTCTCATAGCCCGACGCCCGCCCCCGTGCATCAACAGGTCCCTCCCGCGCGCGCCGCCGCGTCAGCCTCGGATGGGGCACGCCGCGCCGCGCGCGGGGCCCTCCCATTGATGACCGGGACGGCCTGCATCGCGCTTGACGCCGAGCGCCGTGGCTGACATCAGGAAACAACGCTCAGCAGCGTCCAGCCAAGGTGACCGGATACCCCGGAATGGCTGACCGGATGTTGTTGGAATGAGCGACCGGATGTCCCGGAATGCGCAGAGATCATGACACGGATTTACGAGACGGTCCGCAATGATCCAACACCGTCAATCCTAATTGTGATGGGCGACCATGGGCCGTTTCTGAGTCGCACTATCTCGACCGAAGAC
>JAQBGF010000044.1:0-58371 GCA_032122615.1 Gammaproteobacteria bacterium
CTGACGAAACGCCTGGCGCTGCTCGACACCCTCAGCGGACGAACCCCACCGAAAGACACCCTGACGGCCTGCGCCGTGCTGGCGATTGCCCGGCGGCGGTCCTGAGTCGCCGGAGAGGTTGCGCGGTTCGCGTAGATTCAACGATCTGGCCGCCGACATACTCGCGGGCAGGGTGCGCAAGTTGCGTGCAAATTTGCACCGGAAGTAGGGCGCCAAAATTACCCGTCCGGGATTGTCTACAAGCTGTCTACAAGTTGGCCGAACGGCCTGAAGAAGAAACGTAAGTCACTGATTTAATTGGCGCTCCCTACGAGAATTGAACTCGTGTTTCAGCCTTGAGAGGGCCGCGTCCTAACCGCTAGACGAAGGGAGCTTAAGTGACTGTGCCGCCGTAGCGGGGCTGCTATTATAGGCAGCTTCGCCGTTGGCTCAAGCCGGAGCTCTTTTGACTCAAACCACTACTTCCGCGGTTTTGCCCCGCATAATCCCCCGGTCCGAACACAATATTTCCCGCGCGAATATCTCCCGGAATGCCCTCAAGGTGCTCTATCGCCTGAAGGACGGTGGGTATCAGGCGTTTATCGTCGGCGGTGGCGTCCGCGACCTGTTGTTAAACCGCCAGCCCAAGGATTTCGACATCGCGACTGACGCCAGTCCCGAGCAGGTCCGGGCGCTGTTCAGCAATGCCCGACTCATCGGCCGGCGGTTTCGCCTGGTTCACGTCCGGTTTCGTGACGAGATCGTGGAGGTTGCCACCTTCCGGGGCCTCGGCAACGAAGACCTGGAGAGTGAGGATCGGCAGATCCTCGACGCCACCGGCCGCATCATTAAGGACAATTCCTTCGGCTCAATCGAAGAGGATGCCTGGCGGCGGGACTTCACCGTCAATGCGCTCTACTACAACATTGCCGATTACTCGATTTGGGATTTCGTCAATGGCATGCAGGACGTCGAGGCCCGCCGCATCCGGTTAATTGGCGATCCCGAGACGCGATACCGCGAAGACCCGGTGCGAATGATCCGGGCGGCGCGGCTTGCCGCCAAGCTGGATCTCGACATTCATCCGGAGGCCGCGGCGCCGATGGCGCGGCTTGGCGCGCTTATTGATGGTGTGCCGCCCGCGCGGTTATTCGACGAGTTCCTCAAGGTCTTTGAAACTGGCCACGCACTGGCGGGCTATCAGCGCCTGCGCGCGCACGGCCTGTTTGAGCACCTGTTCCCCGCGACCGCGGATTGGCTTGCTGGCGGCGCTGGCGGCCGCCCCGACGATCGCCGCAATCGCTTTATCGAGCGCGCCCTCGCCAATACCGACCAGCGTATCGTCGACGGGCTGCCGGTGACACCGATGTTTCTGTTCGGCGTCCTCCTGTGGGGGCCGGTCCAGGAGCGCGCAGCAGTCCTGCGTCGGGCCGGGGACCTCTCGGAAGTTCAATCGCTCATCGATGCCGGACTGGAAGTCACCATCGAACAGATTGAACGCATCACACTGCCGCGGCGCTTTTCCGTGCCAATGCGTGAAATGATCCAGTTGCAGCCGCGTTTCAACCGGCGACAGGGGCGGCGTGCAAGCGTGTTGCTTCAGCATCGGCGCTTTCGCGCTGCTTATGACCTGCTCGTGCTACGAACGGAACTCGGTGACGTGCCACTGGAGTTGGCAGACTGGTGGACGCGGATCCAGTCGCTCTCTCCCGAGGAGCAGCACCGGGAATTCAACGGGGGTCGTGGCGGCGGTCGCGGTTCCCCGCGTCAACCACCGGCAGAACAGGCCGTTTAGAAGGCGCGCGATGCCGGCCCTGGTCTGGGTCCCCGCCTACGTGGGAATCGGCAGCAATCTGGACGATCCGGAGCGCCAGGTGCAGGCCGCGCTGCAGGCACTGTCCGAGCTGCCGGAAACACGCCGTGTAACCCACTCTGCCAACCTGCGGAATCCCGCGCTTGGCCCGCAACCCCAGCCTGAGTTCGTCAATGCGGTAGCCGGGCTGCTTACCCGGCTTGCCCCTGTTGATCTTCTTGATGCGCTGCTGGCGATCGAGCACCGGCAGGGCCGGGACCGCCGTTCGGACGTTCGCTGGGGACCCCGGCGCATCGACCTTGACCTCCTGGTTTACGGCGAGGTGGTCCTGGACACCGACCGCCTCGTGATTCCGCACCCGGGCATTGCGAGCCGAAATTTTGTATTGTTCCCCTTGCTGGAGATCGCCCCGGGATTACGCGTACCGGGTCTCGGTCCGGTCCGGCGCCTCGTAGCGGCCTTTAATCAACAAGAACAACAGGCCAAGTGAACGGCACATGGGCAACTCCCGTTACATCGCAATCGAAGGTCCCATAGGCGTTGGCAAGACGAGTCTTGCGCGGCGGCTGGCGGATTCTATGGAAGGCGAGTTGCTCCTCGAGCAGCCGGAGGCCAATCCGTTTCTCGAACGCTTCTACCGGGATCCCCGTGGCGCGTCGCTGCCTGCCCAGCTGTTTTTCCTGTTTCAGCGAGTTCAGCAGATTGAGCAGCTGCGGCAGAGTGACATTTTTGCCGAAACACGCATTTCCGATTTCCTGATGGCCAAGGACCGGTTGTTCGCCGAGATCAATCTCGACGAGGCCGAACTGGCCCTGTACGACAAGGTGGCCGAGTCCCTGGACTTCGAGCCGCCGACTCCTGACCTGGTGGTCTATCTGCAGGCGCCGGTGGATACGTTGCTGTTCCGGATTGCGCGCCGGGGAATCGACTTCGAACAGCGCATCGGCCGGCGTTACCTGGAGCGGCTGGCCGAGGCCTACGCACGCTACTTTCACGGCTTCGACGCGGCGCCATTGCTGATCGTGAATGCGGCCATTATCGACCCGGTCCATAATGACGCCCACTTTGGCCTTCTCCTCGACCAGATCGGACGCATCCGCAGCGGCCGGCATTTCTTCAACCCCGTAGCCTCGGCGTTCGCGTAGGGATCATGTACAAGCAACTGCAACAGCGCGATTTGCCGGAAGCGCCGGTCAGCATCTCGACCTTGCGTGAGATGAAGGCGGCTGGCGAGCCCATCGCCTGCCTTACGGCGTACGACGCGAGCTTTGCATTGCTGGTTGATCGGGCCGGCACCGACCTGGTGCTGGTGGGTGATTCCCTCGGCATGGTTGTGCAGGGTCATGACACGACGGTGCCGGTCACGGTCCAGGACATCATCTACCACTCGCGCATTGTCCGGCGTGGTCTCGGGCGTGCGTTCCTGGTGGCCGACATGCCCTTCATGAGTTACACAACGCCGTCGCAGGCGCTCGACAATGCGGTGCGCCTGATGCAGGAGGGCGCCGCCATGATGGTCAAGCTGGAAGGCGGCGCCAGCCAGGTGAAGATCGTCGAGCACCTGGCCAGCCACGACATACCTGTTTGCGCCCACCTCGGATTGCGGCCCCAGTCGGTGCACAAGATTGGCGGCTTCAAGGTTCAGGGGCGGGACCAGGCCCAGGCGGAACGGATGCTTGAGGACTCTGTCGCGCTCGAGCAGGCGGGCGCCGATATCGTGCTGCTGGAATGCGTGCCGAACGAACTCGGGCAGGCGGTCCGCGATGCGGTGGGCGTACCCGTGATCGGTATCGGCGCGGGTCCCGGCGTTGATGGCCAGATTCTGGTGCTGTACGACATACTCGGCATCACGCAAGGGCGCCTGCCACGCTTCGTGCACAACTTCATGCAGGGGACCTCATCGCCGCTCGAGGCCCTGCAGGCCTATGTCGCCGCCGTAAAGGGCCGCAGTTACCCCGCTGCCGAACACTGCTTTTCCTGATTGTTCGTGCGCACGCCCGGGTTCAGACTTTGAAGACTGTCCGCACGATCGTGAGCCTGCGCGAGAACCTGCGCGGTTGGCGCAAGTTCGACGAAAGCATTGCGCTGGTTCCCACCATGGGCAATCTCCACGCCGGACACCTGAGCCTGGTGGAACTTGCCCGCCAGCAGGCCGACCGGGTCGTGGTCTCAATCTTTGTCAATCCGACGCAGTTCGGGCCGGGCGAGGACTATGCCGCCTATCCCCGCACGCTGGACAATGATCGCCGGCTGCTGACGGGTGCAAAGGTCGATATCCTGTTCGCCCCGTCGGCGGACGAGATCTATCCCGATGGCGACAGTGGCAGCACCGTGGTTGCCGTGCCCGGGTTGTCCACGATTCTCTGTGGGAAATATCGTCCGGGACACTTCGACGGCGTGGCCTCGGTGGTCACACGGCTGTTCAATATCGTCCGGCCGAACTGCGCCGTGTTCGGCCAGAAGGACTACCAGCAGCTGTTGATCATCCGCCGGCTGCAGGCGGATCTGCACCTGCCGATCCAGATTGTTGCGGGTTCCACGACGCGCGAGGCAGACGGCCTCGCTTTAAGCTCCCGGAACGAGTATCTGACCGCCGGCGACCGTCCACGGGCGGCGAGGTTGCATCGAGCGCTTGCCGACTGTGCCGCGCTGTTAGCCACCGGTAAGCGGAGCTTCCGGGCGCTTGAGAAGAAGGGAACGGCCGACCTCGTGGCCGTGGGCTTTCGTCCGGACTATTTTGCAATCCGTAACGCGGCCGACCTCAGCGCTGCCAGTGCCGCAAGCCGCAGCCTCGTGGTCATGGCGGCCGCCCACCTCGGCCGGGCGCGACTGATCGACAACCTGCTGGTCGACCTCTAACCTGAAAAACTATTGAGCCGTCACTGCTGCTGTCCGTCACGGCCGCCATCGTGACGGTTCAATGCCCACGCCACATGCTCCCGAACCAGGTCCGACGCGTGGCTGGCCCGGCTGTTCAGCGCGGCCAGGACAGGCGGTGACGATGGGGCATTGCCGAGTGCAACGGCGATGTTTCGCAGCCAGCCGAGATAGCCGGGACGACGCAATGCGCTGCCGGCCGTTCGCGCCGACCATTCCTGCTCGGACCAGGCAAACAGTTCCGTCAGTTGCGGGGCATCAAGACCGTGGCGGGGCGCAAACGCAGGTTCTTCACTGGTCCGGGCGTAGCGGTTCCACGGGCACACCAGCTGGCAGTCATCGCAACCAAAGATACGATTGCCCATGGGCGCCCGGAACTCGAGCGGAATCGGGCCTTTCGCCTCGATGGTGAAATAGGAAATGCAGCGCCGGGCATCGAGCACATACGGCGCGACGATGGCCTTAGTGGGGCAAACGTCCAGGCAGGCGCGGCAGCTGCCGCAGTGATCGGTGACCGGCTGGTCCACCGGCAGGGGGAGGTCGGTGTAGATCTCGCCGAGCAGGAACCACGAACCCGCCTGGCGATTGATCAGGTTGGTGTGCTTGCCCTGCCAGCCGAGTCCGGCCGCCGCGGCAAGGGCTTTCTCCAGCACCGGCGCGCTGTCGACAAAGACGCGGTACCCGTGCACGGCCCCGGCGGCGCTGATGCGTTCGGCCAGTTGCGCAAGCCGGCGGCGCAATACCTTGTGGTAGTCGCGGCCGAGCGCGTAGCGGGCGATGAATGCCCGCTCGCCGTCGGCGAGCACGGCAGCGGCCGGTGCCGCCGCCGCGGGCAGGTAGTCCATGCGCGCTGAAATAATGCGGGCGGTGCCGGGGATCAGCTCTGCCGGGCGCGATCGTTTGCGGCCGTGCCGGGTCATGTAGCCGAGTTCGCCATGAAAGCCCTGGGAAACCCACTCGTCGAGGCGCGATTCGGCATCGGTCAAGTTCGTGCCGGCGATGCCGATCTGCGCAAAGCCAAGCTCGGCACCCCAGATCCTGATCCGGGCGGCGAGCTGCTGGAAGTCCATCGGGAGGTTCTCACCGGGTTGGCGGGTCGGCGCTCAGTATAATCACCGGCATGTCCGAAGCAGCGTGTGGTGTCTGGACTCCCGAGGCGGTGCGAATCCTTGACCGCACGGCCACGAGCGCGTTTGGTATTCCGGGTTATGAACTGATGACGCGTGCCGCCGACGTGGTGTGCGCAGCGGCCATGGCCCGCTGGCCCGACGCCCGCCGGTGGGTCGTGCTCTGCGGAGCCGGAAACAACGGCGGCGATGGCTACGTGATTGCGCGGCTCGCCCGGCAAAGGGGTCGCGAAGTCCGGGTGTGCGCGCTGGTCGATCCGGCGCAACTGACTGGCGATGCTGCAACCGCCTGGCAGGAGTTCGCCGCGGCTGGCGGTGCGCCGCAGCCCTTTGTACCCGACGTCCTGACGGAAGCCGATCTCGTCGTTGATGCACTGCTGGGTATCGGTCTCACGCGGCCTGTGACCGGCAATTTTCGTGCGGCGATCGACGCGGTGAATGCCGCCGGCCGGCCCGTGGTAGCTGTCGACATTCCGTCCGGCCTGGATGCCAGTACCGGCCTGCCGGCAGGCGCCGCTGTCCGGGCCGACCTCACGGTGACCTTCGTGGGCCGCAAACTCGGGCTGTACCTTGGCGACGGGCCGTCCTATACCGGCCAGCTGCATTTCGCCGACCTCGGTATTCCGCCCGCCGTGGTGGAACGCGCCGCACTCGGTGGGCAGGCGCCGCTCTGCCTGTTTAGCCCTGAGGCGTTGCGCCGCTTGTTGCCGCGCCGCGCGGCCACCGCCCACAAGGGTCACTTCGGGCACGTGCTCGTCATTGGCGGCAATACCGGGATGAGCGGTGCCGTGCGCCTGGCGGGAGAAGCGGCGCTCCGATCGGGTGCCGGACTCGTGAGTGTTGCCACGCGCCCGCCGCACGCGGCGCTACTGCCGCTGGTTCGGCCGGAATTGATGTGCCACGGCATCAGTGCGCCGGAGGAGCTCGCGCCATTGCTGGCCCGGGCGACCGTTGTGGCGCTGGGCCCGGGGCTCGGCCAGGACGACTGGGCCCGCGGCCTCCTGTCTGCAGTCCTTGCCACGGCACTGCCGCTGGTTCTCGACGCGGATGCGCTCAACTTGCTCGCGGAATCCGGTGTGCGGCGCGCCGACTGGATTCTGACTCCGCACCCGGGTGAGGCGGGCCGTTTGCTCGGGCGCTCGTCGGCTGAGGTCCAGCGCGACCGTCCTGGCGCCCTTCAGGCGCTGCTGTCCCGGTACGGCGGGACTGTCGTGCTCAAGGGCAGCGGCACACTGGTCGGAGAAGCCGGGCACCGGCCGTGGCTGATCGCCAGCGGCAATCCGGGCATGGCCACGGCGGGCATGGGTGATGTGCTGACTGGCGTGATTGCCGGGCTCGTCGCAGAGGCCGGGGCGCCGGGCGCGGATATCGCTGCCGCCGCGGCATTTATTCATGGCGCTGCGGGTGATGCGGCCGCGCGATCCGGCCAGCGCGGCGTGGTGGCGAGCGACGTACTCGCGCAGTTGCGGCCGTGGCTGAATCCCTAGCCCGGTACCTGCCGGACAATGCGGCGACCTCGCAGCTGGGCGCGGCGCTGGCGCGCGCCGTGCTCGACGCCGCGCCAGCGCGCCTGGTGATCTATCTCGACGGGGAGCTGGGCGCTGGCAAGACAGCGCTGGCCCGCGCGGTGCTCGCGGGTCTTGGTCACACCGGACGCGTACCGAGTCCAACCTACACACTGGTCGAGCCGTACCCGCTCGATGCCTATCGCGTCTTCCACATCGACCTGTATCGCTTGCGGGACCCGGCTGAACTCGACGACCTGGGCCTCACGGATGAACTGGGGCCGGGCAGCCTGCTGCTGGCGGAGTGGCCTTCGCGCGGCGCGGGGCGCCTGCCGCCCGCGGATCTGGTCTGTCAGCTGGGATTCGACGGCGAGGGGCGGCAGGCGCTGCTCCGCGCGCTGACCGGCGAGGGCGCCCGGGTTCTTGTCCAGCTAAATCATGTCCTGCCGGCGCAGTTCTGACCCAAGCTGCAGATAACCCGGCTATCTGCCTATTTCAATTGAGAAAACTATTCCGGTAACCCTCCGGATTACCTATACTCGGGTCCGCGAAAGGGATATTCGGGGGCGTGGACGTGATCGGGCAGACCGCCATCATCCGCGGGCTATCGGCGCTGGCCGTAGCCGGCGTTGCGCTCGCCGCCCTGCTGGGCGCGGAGGGGCTGGGCGCCGCCACGCCGGATCGCCTGCGAGTGCAGTCGATCGCGATCGATGGGCAAGGGCCGGCCACCCGGGTCGAACTCCGTCTGACCCGCGCCGCCACGTACAACCTCTTCACGCTCACGGGCCCTCACCGGGTGGTCATCGATATTTCCACGGCGGCCCTGGGACGTACCGCCTTGCCACTGCCCATGGCCGCCGGCGCGATCCGGCAGATCCGGGTCGCGCACCGCCCCGGTGGCAATCTGCGCATCGTCTTTGATGTGACTGAAGCCATGCGGCCGTCGGCAACGCTGGCGGCAGTCGACGGCGTCCCGCGACTCTCTATCGAGTTGCGTCCGGTGTCGTGGGTCGTCTCGGCATCACCGTCACCGTCACCCGTTCCATCGCCACGCCCGGTGCAGACTTCGGTGCGCCCGGCCGCGCCATCAGCGCCGCCGCCGGTCGTGCGCGTTCCCGAGGCGCGGCGTCAGATTGTCGTGGTCGTGGATGCCGGACATGGCGGCCGTGATCCCGGCGCGCGCGGCCGTTCCGGTCTGCGCGAAAAAGACGTCACGCTGGCGATCAGCCGCCGGTTGGTTGATCGTCTGAATGCCGAACCCGGCATGCGCGGTGTCTTAACGCGCAGTGACGACCGCTTCCTGGGTTTGCGGGAACGGATGGAGAGGGCGCGCAGCGCGAACGCCGATCTGTTTGTTTCGATTCACGCCGACGCTGCCGAGAATCGCGGGGCGCGGGGTTCCACCGTGTACGTGCTCTCCGAGAAAGCGGCCAGCGACGAAGCCTCGCGCCGACTGGCGGCACGGGAAAACGCGGCATTGATCGGTGGGGTCGAACTCGGCAATAAGGACCCGGTGCTCGCGTCCGTCCTGATGGACCTGTCGCAGAATGCGTCAATCAGTTCCAGCATCGCCGTTGGTGACGCCGTTCTTGGCCGCATGCGCAAACTGGGCCGGCTGCACCGCACCAGCGTGCAGCAGGCGCCGTTCATGGTGCTCAAGTCGCCTGACGTGCCGTCCATACTCGTGGAAACGGCCTACATATCCAACCCGACCGACGAGCAGAATTTGCGTTCAGCGCGCCATCAAGATGCCCTGGCCGGGGCAGTTCTCGGCGGTGTACGCAGCTACTTCGCCAGCAACCCGCCCGTGGGGCGACCGGCTACTACCCTCGCGGCTGCACCGGTTCAGGCGCGCGGGGCGTCTGCCGGCGCCTATCCGCGGCGGCATGTCATCCGCCGGGGGGACACGCTGTCGGGTCTTGCCGACCGCTACCACGTCAGCGTGCGCAGTCTGCGCACCGCTAACAGCCTCAGCTCCGACACGGTGATGGTCGGGAAGACCTTGCTGATTCCCCGCGAAAGCACCTGATCCGGGTCGCGCGCTGTTGCGCGCATAGGCAAGTGGCCTCGCATTTGAAAGAATGCGGACATGCCGATCCGTCAGTTGCCAGCACATCTCGTCAACCAGATCGCAGCAGGGGAAGTTGTCGAGCGCCCGGCCTCTGTGGTCAAGGAGTTGCTGGAGAACAGCCTGGATGCGGGTGCGACCCGCGTGGAACTGGAACTCGAGGAAGCCGGGATCCGTTTGTGCCGCATACGCGACAACGGCACCGGGATTCCCCGGGATGAGTTGGCAATAGCGCTGGCCCGGCACGCGACCAGCAAGATTGAGAGCCTCGAGGACCTGGAGCAGGTGGCGACCCTTGGGTTCCGCGGCGAGGCGCTGCCAAGCATTGCCTCGGTTTCGCGCCTGACCCTGACTTCACGGCACCGCGATGCCGCCACCGGCTTCGTGGTTTCGGGCGAGGACTCCGGACCGGGCCCGGCGGTGCCAGCGGCTCATCCTCCGGGAACGACCGTCGAGGTTCGGGACCTGTTTTTCAATACGCCGGCGCGTCGCCGGTTCCTGCGCAGCGAACGGACGGAATTTACGCACGTGCGGGCCGCTATCGAAAGCATCGCCTTGTCACGAGCTTCGGTTGCCATTCGTGTCCAGCACAATCAACGGGTCGTCCTGGATTTCGCCGCGGCACAGTCGCCGGCCGAGCTGGCCACGCGGGTGGGCAAAGTGTGTGGCGAGGAATTCATTCGGCGCGCCGTTACTGTCGAGCGCGACGCCCCAGGCCTCTCGTTGCGCGGGTGGATCTCATTGCCGACGCACGCGCGTAGCCGGCCGGACCTGCAGTATGTGTTTCTGAATGGCCGCGCTATTCGGGACAAAGTGCTGGCGGGAGCTGTTCGGGCCGCCTTTCGGGACGTGCTCTATCGGGATCGGTGGCCTGCCTACGTTCTTTATCTCGACATGGATCCGGCCTGGGTCGATGTGAATGCGCACCCGGCCAAGCACGAAGTGCGCTTTCGGGATCCGGGCCGGGTGCGGGATTTTGTGCGCCGTACCGTGGAGGAGGTCATCGCCGGCCAGCCAAGCGGCGATGAGCGAGGTCCGGCCGCAGCGATTGCGCCAGAAACCGCCGCCGGGTCACGAACCGCAGCACTGGCTCTTGGCCTGCCGGGAGAACGACCGACGCAGGGGCGGAGCGCGGGGATTATCCGGGACGACGGCGCCGCGTACCCGGTGGCTGCGGCCGTACCGGAAACAGCCAGTCGCATGCCGGCGCTCGGCTTTGCGCTGGCTCAACTGCACGGCGTCTATATCCTGGCCGAGACCGCGGATGGCCTGGTGATTGTGGACGCGCATGCCGCCCACGAGCGGGTTACATATGAACGGTTGAAAGCTGCCATTCGGCAGTCTGCCGTCCAGTCCCAGGCCTTGCTGCTCCCGATAACCCTGTCGGTAACCGAGGCTGAGGCTGAGCGTGCCACGCACCATGCGCAACTGCTGGAGCGCTGCGGATTCGACCTGCTTCGCAGCGGACCGGGCCGCCTGACCTTGCGTTCCGTGCCGGCCATGCTGGCGGGGGACGACGTCGCGTCGTTTGTCCACGGCCTGGTGGCCGGGCTGCACGATGACTTTGGCGTCGACGAGTTGCTTGGCCTGCTTGACCGGTGCCTGGCGGACGTTGCCTGTCACGCCTCTATTCGCGCCAACCGGCGCCTGACGATCGATGAGATGAACGAACTGCTGCGCGACATGGAGCGCACACCGCGCAGCGAGCAATGCAATCACGGCCGGCCCACCCGCGTGGCGCTCTCGCTCCCTGAGCTCGACCGCCTGTTTGCCCGCGGCCGCTAACGTGGCCGCCGTGCCCGGAACTTTCGCTGTATGCCTGATGGGTCCGACGGCCACCGGGAAGACGGATCTCGCGCTGGAGCTGGCGGGGCGGTTGCCCCTGGGACTGATCAGCGTGGATTCAGCCATGGTGTACCGGCATCTCGATATCGGCACGGGCAAGCCCTCGCCGGACACGCTGGCGCAGTACCCCCATCGGCTGATCGATATCCGGGATCCCTGGGAGCAGTATTCGGCTGGGGATTTTGTCACTGATGCGCCACACGCGATTTCGGAGATCAGCGCGGCTGGCCGGGTGCCGTTTCTCGTTGGCGGGACGCTGCTGTATTTCCGCAGCCTGACCCAGGGCCTGTCGGACCTGCCGGCCGCCGATGCCGCCCTGCGGTCTGAACTCGACGCGCGCGCCGCCCGCGAAGGCTGGCCCGCCCTTCACGCCGAACTTGCCGCGCTTGATCCCGTTGCAGCGGCCCGTATCGGCGTGACGGATCGGCAACGAATTCAGCGGGCGCTGGAGGTCCGACGGCTGACCGGCCGGCCGATCTCGGCGCAGCAGGGCCGGTCGCCGGCGGCGGAGCGGGGCGTGTTCCTTAAAGTCGGCCTCGTACCGCGCGACCGCAAGCTGCTGGCCGAGCGCATCGACCGGCGCTTGCGGGGCATGCTGGAACGCGGATTCGCCGGGGAGGTCGAGAGGCTCCTGGCCATGCCCCGGGTGTCTGCCGACTGTCCGGCCCTGCGCGCGGTCGGCTATCGGCAAATCGCTGAATTTCTCGGCGGACGCTGCAGTCGCGCCGACGCCGAGCTCCGGGCGCTGGCCGCCACACGGCAGCTGGCCAAACGCCAGCTGACCTGGCTTCGTCGGGAAGATTGTGATCTGTGGCTCGATATGGAGTCCGGGAGCCTCCTCGGGGACCTTGAGCGGGCGGTGCGCGCTGCTCTACCGCGGATGCAATATCCGTCCTGAGCCGCTAGAATGCGGTCGCGGATTGGCAAACAAAAAGAATAGTTCAGGAGTTCAAGATGGCCAAAGGTCAGGTGCTGCAGGATCCCTTCTTGAACACGCTTCGGAAGGAGAAGGTGCCTGTCTCGATTTATCTCGTGAACGGCATCAAGCTTCAGGGAACTATCGACTCATTCGACCAGTTTGTGGTGCTGCTCAAGAACAGTGTCAGTCAGATGGTCTACAAACACGCGATTTCCACCGTCGTGCCGTCTCGGGCGGTCGTCCTGCCGGACAATGACGAGAGCGACGACTGATTCACACACCTGATCTGTGGTCCAGCCGGCGCGCTGGCGCCGGGCTCTACCGGTCAGGCGCGGAGCGCCACCTTGTTTGACCGCCCGAGTCACGGCGAACTGGCCGTTCTCGTTCACGTCGGTCTCGGCCATCTTCCGAGCTCTGAGGAGCAACTGGAGTTCAATTCGCTGGCCTTGTCGGCGGGCGCCGAAATAGCCGGCGAACTCACCGCATCTCTGCGGAAGGTGAATCCCCGGTTTCTGATTGGTGTCGGCAAGGTCGAAGAGTTGCGTCAACTTCTGCACGACACCTGCGCCGAGATCGTTCTCGTCGACCATCGTCTCAGCCCTGCCCAGCAGCGCAACCTCGAAAAGACCCTGGACCGGCGTGTGATAGATCGGACCGGCCTGATCCTCGATATCTTTGCTCAGCGCGCCCGAACCCACGAAGGCAAGTTGCAGGTTGAGTTGGCGCAAATGGAACACCTGGTCACGCGACTGGTCCGCGGCTGGACGCATCTCGAGCGACAGAAGGGCGGCATCGGCCTGCGCGGTCCGGGTGAAACCCAGCTCGAAACGGACCGCCGGCTGATCGGTCAGCGGATCCGCAGTCTTAGCGAGCGTCTCGGCCGGGTTTCGCGTCAGCGCCGGACGTCCGGTCAGAAGCGGCGCAAGGAGGAGGTCCCCACGGTATCGCTCGTGGGGTATACCAACGCGGGCAAATCTACGTTGTTCAATCTGCTGACCAACGCGGGAGTGCTCGTCGCCGATCAGCTCTTTGCGACGCTCGACCCCACGCTGCGCCGTGTCACGCTGCTTGACGGTACGGGTATTGTCATGGCCGACACGGTCGGGTTCATTCGAGATCTGCCGCACGAACTGGTCGCGGCATTCCGGTCGACCCTGGAAGAGACCCAGCACTCGCGACTCCTCCTGCATGTCATCGATTGTTCGGATCCCGTCCACGAGGAGCGGGTTCACGATGTCGTGAAGGTACTGGAGGAGATCGGGGCGGATCACTTGCCGCGAATTCAGGTCTACAATAAGGCTGATATACTGAACATTCAGCCCCGAGTTGACCGTGCGGAATCGGGCCTGGCAACGCGAGTCTGGTTGTCTTCGCGTACCGGCCTGGGTGTTGATGCGCTGCTCAGCGTGATCGCAGAATATCTCCAGGTTGCCAGGCTCAGGTGCACGGTGGGGCTGACAGCAGCCGAGGCCCGGTTGCGGGCCCGTCTCTACGAGATGGGAGCCGTCGTGACCGAGCGAATACGGGAAGAGGGCGGCTGGGAGCTGGATCTGGAACTCGATCGCCGGGGCTTCGATGACCTGAACCGGCGTGAACATCTGCAAGTGCTGTCGGAGCCGGCATTGGGTCGGTCTTTCGCGAACGATGGTGTGCAAGCCAACATGAAAGCCTGGGATTGAAGTTTATGGCGTGGAACGAGTCTGGTAACGGCAAGAATCCCTGGGACCGGGGCCGCAACGACGGTCCACCGGATCTCGACAAGATCGTCCGCGAGTGGCAGCGGCGCCTGAACGCATTCCTGCGTGGCGGGCGCGGCGATCCGCGTGAGACGGAGGCCGGCAGCGGACAGCCGGGTGGCCCGGCGGCAACCATCCTGATTATCGTCGCGGTCATTGCCTGGCTCGGCAGTGGCTTCTACACCATCGACGCAGCAGCGCGGGGCGTTGTCACCCGCTTTGGCAAGTATCTTGAAACGACCGATCCCGGTGTCCAGTGGCACCTGCCGTGGCCGATCGATCGGGTCGAGAAGGTCAACATCAACGAGGTGGTCTCGTTCAAGCAGCAGACCCGCATGCTGACCGCCGATGAGAATATTATTGTCGTTGACCTGGTCGTGCAGTATCGCCGCGCGGATCCGGTGAAGTACCTGTTCAATGTCCGTGACCCGGAAGCCACCCTGCAGGACGTTACGGAGAGTGCTATCCGTGAAGTTGTCGGCAAGAGCAAGCTGGATTTCGTGTTGCTTGAGGGGCGTACCGAGATCGCAGCTGTCACGGAGACGCTGATTCAGCAGACCCTCGACGAGTATCAGACCGGGATGCTGGTGACCAAGGTCAATCTGCAGGACGCCAATTTCCCCAGCCAGGTGCAGTCGGCCGTGCAGGATGCCATCAAGGCGCGCGAGGACCGGGAGCGACTCTCGTTCGAGGCGCAGGCCTATGCCAACGACGTACTGCCAAGAGCCCGTGGTGAGGCAGTACGCCGTCAGCAGGACTCGGAAGGCTACCGTGCCCGGGTGGTTGCCGACGCGCAGGGTGAGGCATCCCGCTTCACCCAGTTGCTCGCCGAGTACAAGCAGGCACCAGAGGTTACCCGCCGACGCCTGTATCTGGACGCGATGGAAGACGTCTACGCCAACTCCAACAAGGTCCTGATCGATAGCAGCAAGGGGAATAACCTGATCTACCTGCCGGTGGACAAGATCCTGGAACAGCGCACCGCGCCGGCGGCGGCTGCCGGTCAGCCCATCCAGGCCCCTGCCGCGAGCGCCGCGGCCGAGGCCTCAGCAGCAACCAGAGATCGTGAAGACCGCCGTACCCGGGAGGCCCGATGAACGTCCGCACCCTGTTGCCCATCGGCCTGGTCCTGCTCGCCCTGCTGATCAGTGCCTCCGTCTTTACCGTTGACGAGCGTGAGGTGGCAATCAAGTTCCAGTTCAGCCGTATTATCGAGACCAATATCCAGCCCGGCCTGCACTTCAAGCTGCCCTGGATGAATACCGTCAGGAAATTTCCTGCGACCATACTGACCCAGACGAATCCGCAGGAACCTTTCCTGACCCTGGAGAAGAAGAACCTCCTTGTGGATTTCTTCGTGAAGTGGCGCATTGTCGATGTTGACCAGTATTACAAGGCCACCCGCGGTGACGAACTGCTGGCCGCCCAGCGCCTCATCGAAATCGTCAAGGACGGCGTTCGCAGCGAGTTTGCCAACCGGACTGTTCCGCAGGTGGTTTCGGCGGAGCGGCGGGAATTGCTCGACAACATGCTGGCCAGGGCCCGGGTAAACGCACGAACGCTCGGTATCGAAATTATCGACGTGCGGGTCAAGCGGACGGAGTTCCCGGAGGAGGTCAGTGATTCGGTGTTCGATCGCATGCGCCAGGAACGTGCACGAACCGCCTCGGAGTTGCGCGCTCAGGGTGCCGAGTCGGCCGAGCAGATTCGCGCGGCGGCAGACCGGGAGCGGACGGTGACGCTGGCCGAGGCGTATCGCGAGGCCGAGAAAATCCGGGGTGCCGGTGACGCCGAAGCGGCCGGGATATACGCGGAGGCCTACCAGAAGGATCCGGAGTTCTTTGCCTTCTACCGCAGTATTCTGGCCTATCGTCGTTCGCTCGGGAAGGACAATGACCTTCTCGTTCTCGACGCGGGCAGCGAGTTCTTCCGCTACATGGAGAGGCCTCAAGGCGGACGCTGATGCCGCCGGCTGGACCCGCGTGTAGGCCGGCGCGGCAGCCATCGCGTGGCAGCAATGGACTGGAATGATTTCCTGACGGGGCTCGCGCTCTACCTTGTGCTGGAGGGCATCCTGCCCTTCCTGAGTCCGGAAGGGTGGCGGCGGAGCATGGCTGTAATTGCGGGTCTGCCAGGACGGCAGCTGCGAATTTTCGGACTGGTAAGCATGTTGGCAGGCGTTGTGCTGCTGGTGTTTGTACGGGGCGGAAGCTAATCGTGGGCAAGACTGTAATCGTCATCGGTACCCAGTGGGGTGACGAAGGCAAAGGCAAAATCGTGGACCTGCTGACCGAGCAGGCCCAGGCGGTAATCCGTTTTCAGGGGGGGCATAACGCCGGCCACACGCTCCTCATCAACGGGGAGAAGACGGTCCTGCACCTGATTCCGTCGGGCATCCTCCGTCCCGGGGTGGCCTGCGTGATTGGCAATGGCGTCGTGGTGCATCTCCCGTCGCTTCTCAAGGAAATGGACGGTCTTGAGAGTCGTGGCATTGCCGTCGCGGCCCGTCTCAAGGTGAGCGCGGCCTGCCCGCTGATCCTGCCGACGCACATCGCCCTGGATCAGGCGCGTGAGCAGGCGCGGGGTAATCGTGCCATCGGCACCACGGGCCGCGGCATAGGCCCGGCTTACGAGGACAAGGCCGGACGACGGTCGCTCCGCTTGGCGGATCTCTTTGATGAGGGGCGCTTCCGGGAGCGTCTTGCCGAAGTCATGGAGCTGCACAACTTCATGCTCGAGCGGTACTACTCGGCTGCGCCGCTTGATGTTGAGGCTACCTGCGATGAGTGGCTCGCCATGGGGGCGCGCGTACGGCCGCTGGTCATCGATACGGTTGCTTATCTCGATGAACTGCGCCGCAGTGGCGCCCGGCTGATGTTTGAAGGCGCACAAGGCGCTTTGCTGGACGTCGACCACGGTACGTATCCTTACGTAACGTCGTCCAACACGTCGGCCGGTTGTGCTGCCACGGGCTCTGGCCTCGGGCCGACGGATTTCGATTACGTTCTCGGCGTGGTCAAGGCGTACACGACCCGCGTGGGAAGTGGCCCATTCCCGACTGAACTGTTTGACGAGACGGGGGAGCGACTGGCCCGGCTCGGCGTCGAATTCGGTTCAACCACAGGCCGCCCGCGACGCTGCGGGTGGTTCGATGCCGTCACCGTGCGCCGTGCGGTGATCAACAGCAGCGTAACGGGCCTGTGTGTGACCAAGCTCGATGTCCTGGATGGCCTGCCGGTTGTGAAGGTCTGCACCGGCTATCGGCTCAATGGGGAGGTCAGCAGTAACCCGCCGCTACTCGTGGATGCCTATGCGGATGTCGAGCCCGTCTACGAGGAGTGCCCTGGCTGGTCAGAATCCACCCTCGGGATCCGGACTCTTGACGGCCTGCCCGCCGCGGCGCGGAACTACCTGCGCCTGATTGAAACGATTGTTGGCGTGCCGGTCGACATGATTTCGACGGGCGCCGACCGCGATCACAACATCATCGTCCGCCATCCCTTCGACTGACCGGCTACGGGTCGATTCGATGCTTCACTCGACAGACAGTAAACGCGGGTCGGGGGCAGGACAAAGCTCATGGGTTCGCCTGACGCTGGCCGGCACACTGCTGGCAGTGCTCCTCAGTGGCTGTGTTGTTCGGGTCGTCTACAACCAGCTCGACTGGCTCACCCTCTGGTACGTAGACGATTACTTTGAATTCAACGCCACGCAGAAGACGCAGGCGCGGGAACTGATTGCCCACACACTGGCCTGGCACCGGTCGTCCCAGCTGCCGCGTTACGTGACCATTTCCCGCACGGTCCACGACCGGGTTGGGGCGCCGGTATCCGCGGCATTTATTGCCGGCCTTTATGCGGACACTGTCGGGCTCTGGGATGAGCTACTGCGAAAGGTTGCTACCGATGCTGGCGGGCTTTTGCGGTCGCTGTCGGATAGTCAGGTTGAGGTGTTGTTCGAGCGGCTTGCTGAGGACAATCTTGAGTTCGAGGAGGAGTACTCGGGGGGCACCGCCGCGGAGCGCCGGGCCAAGCAGGACAAGGCAATTATAAAAATGTTCCGGCGTTTTACCGGGCGACTGAGTGGAGCGCAGGAAGAATTGATCCGCAGCCGCACGGCGCAACTGCACGATCTGTCCGCCGAGTGGCTGCACCGGCGGGCGGCCTGGCAGGCGCAATTTCGCGTCCTGCTGACGGGCAGAAAGTCGGATCCGCAATTCGTGAACCGACTGGCAAACCTGATGCTTGACCCCAACCAGTTCGACAGTCCGGGCTATCGGGAACTGGTCGAGGATAACCAGCGGCAGGTATTCAGTCTCGTTGCAGAGGTGCTCAGTACGTTGTCGCCCGCGCAGACTGATGCGTTCCGCAAACGTCTTGCCGGTTTCATGCAGGACTTCGACGCCCTCATTCGGGAAGGCGGTGCTAACTCGACCGCAAATAAAAAAGCCCCCGAAAAGGGGGGCTTACTTAGTTTGGTGCCCAGAAGAGGACTTGAACCTCCACTACCTTTCGATAACCAGCACCTGAAGCTGGCGCGTCTACCAATTCCGCCATCTGGGCATTTCACTAACTAATTAGATTTTCAGGCTAACTTATCAAACCGTCGGCACGACAAAAACGATACCAGTCGCGTCGCCCCTGGTCGACCACACCTCGTAACCACGTGATTCCCGGGTAGATTATGATCACAAGTTACTTAAGGCCCGCTGGCGCCTGAAGCCAGCGCGTCTGCCAATTCCGGCACCTCAGCGGGGTGGGACGGCCTAACTAAGAGGGCGGCAATCTAATGGCAGGCTGTATGCTTGTCAACGCAATGAGCCAATTGACTACAGCATTTCATGCGTAAGCGCACCCGTCGCAAATCAACCGCCGTTGCCTCGACAAGGGGCGACGATACCACCACCTATCGACACCCGGTTCCCGGTCCCAACGACCTGCTGGCAGCGCTTCGGGAGCAGGGCGTACCGCTGACCCTCGCCGCAATGGCCACCCTGACGGGTGCCAGTGGTGAACGTCAGGTCGCTGAACTCCGCCGCCGACTGGAAACGCTGCGTGTCGCCGGGCAGTTGCTCATCAATCGCAGGGGTGAGTACTGTCTCAGTGACAAGCTCGACGTGGTCCCTGGCACCGTTACAGCCCACCGGGACGGTTTCGGGTTTCTGGTTCCTGACGACGGTGCTGATGACATTTTTCTGCCAGTGCCGGAGATGCGCGCCATCCTTGATGGCGATCGTGTGGCAGTGCGCGTGTCGGGGCGCGGTCGCGGTGGCCGTCGCGCGGGCACGGTCGTGGAGATTCTTGCTCGAAGCCGCGAGAGTTTCGTTGGCCGGTATTACCGCGAACACGGCCTGGGCTGGGTCGTGGAGGCGGGGCGTTCGCCCCATCACTTCATCGTTACGGACAGGGACCGGGCAGATGCCGAGCCCGGCCAGCTCGTCAAGCTGGAAATACTCGAGTATCCCGGGCCGACCCATGAGGCCCGTGGGCGGGTCGTCGAGATTCTTGGCGACCCGCGCGATCCGCGAGTCCTGACGGATGCTGCCATCGAGATGTTTCACATTCCGTCCGCCTGGTCCGGGTCTGCCCTGGATGATGCGCGCCGGTTGGGTACCCAGGTGTCAGCCGCAGACAAGGGTGGTCGTACCGATCTCCGCGAGCTGCCATTGGTCACGATTGACGGTGAAGACGCGCGTGATTTTGATGATGCCGTGTATGCGGAGCCAAAGGCTGGCGGCTGGCGGCTGGTCGTGGCCATCGCCGACGTCTCGCATTACGTCAGGCCTGGCGAGGCCATTGATACCGAGGCGCGACGTCGGGGAACTTCCGTGTACTTTCCTGACCGCGTGGTGCCGATGCTCCCTGAGGAGTTATCCAACGAGCTGTGTTCCCTCAAGCCGGCAGTGGATCGTCTGTGCATGGTCTGCGACATGCAGATCGACGGGCAGGGTGAGGTTGCTGGCTCGACGTTCTACCGCGCGGTCATGCATTCCCGGGCACGCCTTACCTACGACGCCGTGGACGAGTGCCAGCGGGGGGAAGCGGGCGCTAAGGTGCCGGACGCCGTTCGTCCCGTCATCGGGAACCTGTATGCCGTCTTCGCGTGTCTGTACCAGGCCCGGCAGCGCCGCGGCGCTCTCGATCTTGATCTGCCGGAAATCAAGATTGAGCTGGATGCTGCCGGCGGTATCGTCGGTGTTGGCTCCCGTCACCGGAACGACGCTCACCGCCTGATTGAGGAGTGCATGATTGCCGCGAACGTCCAGGCGGCCCTGTATTTACGCAAGCACAAGCTGACGACGCTGTATCGCGTGCATGACGGACCTGAAGGGGACAAGCTCGAGGAACTTCGTCTGCTCTTCCAGGGGCTTGGAATCCCGATTGCGGAAACGGCCGGAACGCGCCCCCGGGAAATCAACCGGGTCCTGAAGCAAATCCGCGACCGGCCGGACTTCCCGATGCTGGCCACTGCCGTCCTGCGCAGCATGAAGCGGGCGGTCTACCAGCCGGTGAACAAGGGGCACTTCGGCCTGGCGCTCAGTTGCTACGCTCACTTTACCTCGCCTATCCGCCGCTACCCCGACCTGCTCGTCCACCGGGGATTGGGTCACCTCATCGACAGTGGCAAGCCGGCAGCGTTCCCGGTTGACCTGCCGGCGGCCGAGCAGCTCGGGACGATGACGTCCATGCAGGAACGGCGCGCAGACGAGGGCACGCGCTTCGTGGAGTCCCGCTGCAAGTGCCTGTTCATGGAAGACCAGGTCGGCAAGACGCTGGATGGAGTGATCACTGGCGTTACGCACTTCGGGCTGTTCGTGATGCTCCGCGACCTGCTCGTGGACGGCCTCGTGCACGTCACCAGCCTGCCGAGTGACTATTACCACCTGGAACCGGGGGCACGCGGGCTGAAGGGTGAACGCACGGGACGCACCTTCCGGCTCGGTGATGACGTGCGCGTGCGCGTGGTTCGCGTGGACACGGAAGAGGCCCGGATCGAACTGATGCTCGATGGCCTCGCTGAGGGCAAGAGTGGCGGCAAAAGCGCTGCTAAAGACGTTGGAAAGAACCCGGCGCGAAAGAAAAAAACAGCGGGCCCGTCGCGCGGCCGCCGTCTGCGGCGGTGAGCGGCAGATGCCCCAGCGGTTGATCTACGGTATTCACCCGGTCCGGCAAATCCTGCTGGCGAAGGCCGGGTCTGTCGAACGTGTCTACCTGCAGTCCGATCTCGGTGACGAGCGGCAGGCACGCCTTGCCGATGCCCTGTCCCGCGCCGCCCGGGTGATGCGGGTTTCGGCCGATGAACTCGAGAAACTGACGGGAACCACCAAGCACCAGGGCGTCGCCGCCCTGGTGGCCGAGTCGGGGCCACTGTCGGAAGGGGCTGCCAGAGACCTCCTCGCGGGCGTCGATCGGCCGCTGGTGCTGGCGCTGGACGGTGTGCAGGATCCGCGCAATTTTGGTGCTTGCCTGCGAACGGCCGACGCTGCCGGTGTCGATCTTGTCGTTGTGGCGCGGCACCGGAATGTGGATGTGACGCCCGTGGTCAGCAAGGTAGCCGCAGGAGCTGCCGAAACACAGGCCATAGTGCAGGTCAGCAATCTGGTCCGGTTCCTGGAGACTCTGAAGAGCCAGGGGCTCTGGCTTGTCGGGACTGACGACGCGGCGGACACTTCCCTCTATGACGTGGACCTGACGACCGGCATTGCTCTGGTGCTGGGGGCCGAGGGGGAGGGGTTGCGGCATCTGACCAGCGAGCGGTGCGATCACCGGGTCCGGCTCCCCATGCACGGTACCGTCAGTAGTCTCAACGTGGCCGTGGCCACCGGAATCTGTCTTTACGAGTGTCTGCGGCAGCGTTCGGTGGCATCGCGGTTGCCCGGGACCCGCCCAGTCCGGTAGGATTCGCGTCCCGCACGCAGGGTTAACCCCTTGCGCGCCCCTTGCCACACCAAACGGCCCACGGTTTCCCGGGCCAGGAATGGGTGGCTGTAATCCACAAGGAGCTATCACATGCGTCACTACGAGATCGTATTTCTCGTGCATCCCGATCAGAGCGAGCAGGTCCCTGCGATGATCGAGCGTTATCACGCCATGATCACGACCGGCGGCGGCCAGGTTCATCGACTTGAGGACTGGGGGCGGCGCCAGCTGGCGCATTCCATCAACAAGGTCCACAAGGCCCACTACGTGCTGATGAACATCGAGTGCGACCAGCCGACGCTGGCGGAACTCGTCGGTGCGTTCCGTTTCAGTGATGCGGTTCTCAGGCATCTCGTCATGGGCCGCGATGATGCGGCAACTGACCCGTCACCGCTGGTCAAGGCGGCAGACGATGGCAGTCGTCCCTTGCTTGAACGAAGCGATGACGATGGCGACTCGGCCGATGCCGATAGCGCGCCTGTCTAGACCGTCGTACTGATCCTAAGGACACCAGATTCATGAGCAAGTATTTTCGTCGTCGCAAGTTCTGTAAATTCACGGCTGAAGGCGTCAAGGAGATCGACTACAAGGATCTTGAGACGCTACGTGCCTATGTCACGGAAACCGGCAAGATCGTTCCCAGCCGGATCACGGGAACCAAGGCCCGTTACCAGAGGCAGCTGTCAACGGCCGTGAAACGCGCCCGTTTTCTCGCCCTGCTGCCGTACACCGACAAGCACTGACAGAGCCTGACACCCGGGCCTGAAGTCCTGTTGGTTCGGCGCATCCTTGGCGGCATGCCGTCGTGACCGGGGTTGCGGGCTGGCTGCGTAAATCCCGGTGGGCGCGCATTGGCGCCATTGTCATTACGTTTCTTCTGCCCCTGACGAATGTCCTCAGCGCGGCAATCCTGGTTATGGCAGCCCGCGGCGCCGGCTGGCGGAGCGCCGCTGTGGATGCTGGTGCAAGCCTGGTACTTCTGGCGGGCCTCGTGCAGCTCACCAGCGAAGCGGGCACCGCCGCCCCCGGGCCTGCGGTCCTGGGTGCCGGGGCACTGTGGGGCGGGGCACTCCTGGCCGGAGTCGTCCTGCGGCGCTACCGGTCCGTGGATCTTGCCGTGCAGCTGGTTGTGGTGATCACGCTGCTCGGGCTTGCGCTGGCCAGCGTACTGATTCCGGATTCGCGGGCGTACTGGCAACCAATACTCGAAGCGCTGATCAAGACCGCCGGCCTCCCGCAGGTCGGTGGATTGCCGGACGGTTGGTTGGCCACGGTGGCGGGCCTGATGCACGGTGTGATCGGCGCGAGCCTGCTGTCCACAGTGATTCTGGCGGTAATGCTGGGGTTATGGCTGGATCGGGAGGTCGCGGATGGCGACTGGCGCCGACAATTCCTGGAGTTGCGCCTGGGCCGGGTGCTGTCGGCGGGAGTCGTGGTGGCCACGGTCGTCGTATTCGCGGGATTTCCCAGCCTGGGCGGGGGTGCGCTGCTCGTACTGGGCACCGGCTTCATGGCGCAAGGGCTCGCGATTGTCCACTGGACCGCCGACCATCGGGCCTGGCCGGGGATCTGGCCGTTGGCGCTCTACGCGCCCGTGCTGCTCGGGGCGCCGCCAGCGGGGCTGTTGCTGCTGGCGCTGGCAATCGCCGGGCTCGTGGATAACGGTTTCAGCCTGCGCCGCCGCCGGACGAATGTGGTTTAATACGCGCCCCCGCCGGGCGCCCAAAGCAATTTAGAGACGCAATTTAGAGACGCAATTTAGAGATCGTAACTATGGACGTGATTCTCCTCGAAAAAGTCGAAAATCTGGGCAATATCGGTGACCAGGTAAAGGTCCGCTCCGGGTATGGCCGCAATTTCCTTCTGCCCCGGGGCAAGGCCACACTGGCAACGTCATCCAATATCGCAATATTCGAAGCGCGGCGCGCCGAATTTGAAAAAAAGCAGGCCGAGGAGCTCGCGACAGCAAAACAGCGTGCCGCTGCGGCTGGCAAGCTCAGTCTGCAACTGACGGCGAAGGCTGGCACAGAAGGCAAACTGTTCGGTTCGCTTGGCACTGCTGATATTGCCGAGGCTTGCACGGCTGCCGGTGTGCCGGTAAAGCGCAGTGAAGTCCGCTTGCCTGAGGGCCCGATTCGTACGACCGGCGATCACTCGATCGACCTCCACCTGCACAGCGACGTGAATGCCACGCTCCGGATCACGGTAGTGGCCGAAGACGACGCCGGCCAGGCCAGCTAGGGACAAGTAATCGTATGGCAATACCCGGGCCGCGACGCGACGCCGGGTCCGTGGCCGAACTTCCGGTGCCACCCAGTTCCAATCAGGCCGAGCAAGCCCTGCTTGGCGGCCTGATGCTCGACAACAGCAGCTGGGATCGTATTGCTGATCTGGTTGCGGCTCCCGATTTTTTTCGGCCTGATCATCGTCTGATATTCAGCGCCATTCAGGGTTTGGCTGAGCGCAGCCAGCCGGCTGATCCCGTGACGCTGGGCGAGTATCTCGCGTCCCGCGAGGAACTGACGACCGCGGGCGGCACCGCTTATCTCACCGAGCTGGTTACGGATACGGCCGGCGCCGCCAACGTCACGTACTACGCGCGAATTATTCGCGAGCGGGCGTTGTTGCGTCGGCTGATCGAGGTTGGCAATGAGATCGCATCCTCGGCCTACCGTCCGGAAGGCCGGCCAATTGCCGAGCTCGTCGACGAGGCGGAACGCCGCGTATTCGAGATTGCCGAGCGCGGCCAGCGACGTGGGTCCGGTTTTATTCGTCTGAGCGAGATCTTAAATTCCACGATCGACCGCCTTGACACCCTGCACCAGTCGCAGGGGTCCATTACCGGTCTGCCGACTGGGTTCAACCGACTGGATGAGTTCACGGCTGGGCTGCAGCCTGGCGACCTGATCATCATTGCTGGCCGGCCCTCGATGGGGAAGACGTCGCTGGCCCTGAACATTGCAGAGAATGCCGCCCTCGGCGCGCGCAAGTCGGCCGCCGTATTCAGTATGGAAATGTCCGTCGAGCAGCTGGCTCTTCGCATGGTGTCCTCGCTCGGGCGCGTGGATCAGTCGCACCTGCGCAACGGACGCTTCGGGGATGACGACTGGCCGCGGATCAATGGCGCCATCCAGCAGATGGCGGAGGCGCCGATTTATATTGATGACACCCCGTCGATGACGCCAACGGAAGTTCGTGCACGGGCGCGTCGGCTGCAGCGCGAGAGGGGTCTCGACCTGATCGTCATCGATTACCTGCAGCTGATGCGGGTTGCCGGTACCGCAGAAAATCGCGCCACGGAAATTTCCGAGATTTCCCGGTCGCTTAAGGGGCTGGCCCGTGAACTTCGCGTACCGATTATCGCGCTGTCGCAGCTCAACCGGAGCGTCGAATCACGCACGGACAAGAAGCCGGTCATGTCCGATCTTCGCGAGTCCGGAGCCATCGAACAGGACGCCGATCTGATCCTGTTCATATACCGTGACGAGGTTTACAACCACGATAGTCCACGCAAGGGCATTGCCGATATCCACATTGCCAAGCAGCGGAACGGGCCCACCGGCGAGTTCCCACTGACATTCCTCGGCAAGTTTACCAAGTTCGAAAACTACGCTCCGGAGATTGAGGGCTTTCAGTGACGCCAGCGGCGGTCGCGATCATTCGACCGGCGGCGCTCCGTAACAATCTCGACCAGGTGCGCGAGCTGGCCCCGGGCTGTCCGGTACTTGCGGTCATCAAGGCAAACGCTTACGGCCACGGACTGATCCAGGTGGCGCGAATCCTGGAGGACGTCGACGCATTTGCCGTAGCCCGGCTTGAGGAAGCCGTGCAGTTGCGCGAGGCTGGTATTCGCAAGCGGCTGGTCGTTCTCGGCGGCTGCCTGACGTCGGAAGAGTTGCGAATCGCCTCTGATCTTCAGTTTGATGTCGTCGTGCATTCAGCCCGGCAAGCCGCATTGCTGGAAGGTGCTGCCGGCGGTGCTCCGCTTGCCTGCTGGCTGAAAGTTGATACAGGAATGGGGCGGCTGGGCGTCGAACCGTCGGCAGTACCGGATCTGCTGAAGCGACTACGTTCCGTCCCGGCGATAAGTTCCCTGACATTGATGACCCATCTGGCCTGTGCCGACGATCACAGCGACCCAGCTACGGTGGAGCAATTGCAGGGCTTCAGCGGTCTTCTGGGCTCCTGGGACGGTGACGTCAGCCTCGCCAATTCTGCCGCGATCCTGCAATGGCCCGATACGGTGCGGAATGGGGGGCTCCTGCGCTACACGGGGCGAAACTGGGTCCGACCGGGGATCATGTTGTTCGGTGCTTCACCCTTGCGCGGCAAGTCAGCCATCGACCTGGGCCTGCGCCCGGCCATGTCTTTTGAAACCCGTCTGATTGCGGTAAAGCCCGTCAGGAAGGGGCAGCGCGTGGGGTACGGGGGGCACTGGGTGGCACCCCGTGACAGTGTCCTTGGTATAGCGGCGGCGGGGTATGCCGATGGCTATCCATGGCACGTTGGTGGCGGCACACCCGTCGGCGTACGGGGTCTGGTCGCGCCCCTGGTTGGTCGCGTATCCATGGACATGCTGACCATCGATCTCACGGAAGTCCCCGGCGCCGTTGCGGGTGATCCGGTCGTGCTCTGGGGTGACAGCCCCACGGTGGAAGAAATTGCCGGTGCTGCCCGGACGATTCCGTGGACACTGATGACGGGCATCAATCGTCGCGTCGCGGTTCGCGTTGAGGCTGGTGCGACGCTGGCCTAGTCCGACACCTGGCTCATTCAGACCAGGAAAAAACCCATCTTGATGCCGATGATCTCGATCACGTCGTTGTCGGTGAGCTTGCGCGCCTGGGGTCCCAGTGCCTGACCATTCAGTTTCGGCGGGCTATCCGACGTGCTTTCAACCTGTACCACGTGATAGCCATCCGCGCGCCGGGTAATCGCCACGACCTGGACTCCCGGCCGTCCGAGCGTGGTAAGTGCCTTGTTCAGCGTTATTTCCCGCCCGGCGAACGAGCCGTTCAGAACCTGGACCTTGGCAACCGCGAGTGGCGCGGTCGACGGCTCGGCACTGCCCACCCGCGCTGCGCCAGCCCCGTTGGAATTCAACTCGGCCGACATCGCCGCTGCTTTGGCCAGCGCCTCGATGCCACCCGCCTGCCGTTCGATGACCATCGTGCTGGCGAATTCGTCTTCCTCGTCAGAACTGCCGTCCATGAAACGCAGCTGGTGCCGGCCCACTGTGACCACATCCCCGTTCTGCAGAGCGTGCTTCTTGATCAGCCGCCCGTTCACGTACGTGCCGTTGGTGCTGTTCAGATCCTCAAGAAATGAGTCGTTAAGAATATTGATGACCAGCGAATGGTGCCCGCTGACTGTCGGGTTTTCGATCCGAATGTCATTGTCCTGAAGGCGGCCTACGGTGTACCGCTCCTTGGACATGTTGTATTCGGCGAGGATTTGCCCGTCTAGGCTCAGAACTAGTCTTGCCATGACCCGAATGCCTGCTTCAATTTACTGGCCTGCTTTAATCTATTGAAAGATGCGTCGTAACTGAGCCAGGACACCCGTCTTGGCCGGAAATGGCTCCACCACTTGCGTGAGGATGACCGAGACGTTGTCCTTGCCCCCGTGGTCATTACTGAGTTGAATCAGCTGTTGACCTGCCATTTCAAGATTAGCACTAAAAGTGCTGATCGTTAAGTGAATATCTTCGTCCTCAACCATGTCGGGAAGGCCGTCCGAGCACAGCAGGAAGATGTCCCCCTCCTGGACCTCAAGTTCCTGCACCTCCACCTGCACCACGGTATCGACGCCCAGGGCGCGGGTGACGTAGTTGCGGTTGGTGGAGCGGGCTGCTTCCTCCTGAGAGTAGAAACCCCTGTCGACCAGCTCCTGGAGCAGGGAGTGATCCATCGTCAGTTGCTCGAAACGATCGCGGCGATAACGATACAACCGTGAGTCTCCGACGTGCGCTATGGAGACGCGGTTGTCATAGAAGAGGCAGGCCACGATGGTGGTGCCCATGTTCGCGCACTCAGGTTGCATATGGGCAGTCTGGTGAATGACCCGGTTGGCGCGTGCGATCGCGTCCCTAAGGATGATCGTTTGCCGCATCAGGCTGGTTTCCGGATCCGTGGCGTTGCGAACCTCGCGCGCACAGGCTGCCGGCACCAACTCAAGCACGGTGCGCACGGCAATGCCGCTGGCAACCTCGCCCGCGTTGTAGCCCCCCATGCCGTCGGCAAGCACCAGCAGGCCCGAGTCTACATTGGTGCTGATGGCGTCCTCGTTGTGCTCCCTTACCTTGCCGGTATCGGAGAGCTCGACGATATTGAATTTGGTGCGCAGGCTCATACGGTGTCCGCGGTGACCGTACTACAACACTCCCGCAGGGCCAATGCCATCGCGTTGCCGCTTTCGTAGCGGTCCTCGGGGTTCTTGGCCAGGGCGCGCGCCAGTATTACGTCTGCGCAGCTGGGGACGTCGTCCCGTATGTCTGAGATCGGGCGATGCTTATGGTGGACGATCTTGTCCATCAACCGTGGAATGGAATCGGCCTGGAACGGTGGGGCGCCAGTTAGCAGGTGATACATCGTAACGCCCAGGGAGTAAATGTCGGTCTGGCCTGACACCTTGCTGGCAGACAGTTGTTCCGGCGACATGTAGGAGGGTGTACCCAGGATGATACCAGTCCGCGTCCGGCTCGCATCCGTGAGTCGCGCAATGCCGAAATCCGTAAGTTTTAGCCGATCGTTGGCAATGTCGTACATGAGGTTGGCAGGCTTCACGTCCCGATGTACCACATTCTGGCTATGAGCGTAGTGCAGGGCTTCGGCGGCCCGTGCCATCAACTCGAAGACCACCTTGGGGGGCAGGAGTCGGCCCAGCTGAGCGTAGTGACTTAAAGGTTTGCCTTCGAAGTACTCCATGGCCAGGTAGGCCATGCGATCGTCTTCGCCGGCGTCATAGATCGAGATGATGTACTGGTGACTGAGCCGTCCAGCCGATTCGGCTTCCCGAAGAAAGTGTGAGCGGGCCGTGGCCAGGTCGTTCTCGACAAACTCCTCGGCAAGTGGCAGCGTCTTGATAGCCACACGGCGGTTGATCGTCGGGTCTCTGCCGAGGTACACCGTGCCCATCGCCCCGCGACCGATGACCCGCTCCAGTTCATAGCGGCCCAGCGTTCGCCCGGCCGGCGACACGGTGGCTGCGGCCGCGGCCAGGGCCGGCGCGGCACGGTCCGGCCGCGACGGAGCTGGGGCAACTCCCCGGGCACCGGACAGCTTCTCCAGCTTTTCGGCGACGTCCCGGTAGCCAGGATCGCGTGCGGCGATGTGCCGGAAGACCCGTTCGGCCCTCGCATAGTCCCTCTTCTTTCCATGTTCCATTGCCAGTTCGTAGAGCTGCTGCTTCGTGCGCTCCGTCGTTGGCTGTTGCCGAAGAACCGAGAACCCCAGGTCCAGCTCCTCAACGTGGCCAGCAGCAACGCCGCCGCGTGTGTCGGCGCCGTTGGGTGTTTCGCGGGAGAAGCGGCCCCAGAGTTGCAAGATGAAATGGAATAGCGCAACGCCAGTCAGGCAGAAAAGGGCCAGACCGGCGAGCTGAAGCCACAGACCCACTACGGCAAAAAGAAAATATTCCGTTGCCAGAAGCACTGCCATACTGCTGACGGCAAGTGCAGCTGACGCTTGCAAATTCAGACGGCCACTGAGAACGACCGACACAGCCAGCAGGAGAGCGAGTCCGATTTCCACCAAGCGGCTCCAGCCGGGTCGCGCGATATGGTCGTCTGACAGGTAGTTGGCAAGATCCGTGGCGATCAGCACGGCGGCTCCCGAATGGCCGGAAATTGGTGTACGCACGCCGTCAGTGCGACCGGCCTCAGGCGGGGCGATAATGACATAGCGGCCCCGCAGTGCGGCGGCGGCCTGGCCGCTCAAAACGTCCGCGGCCGAGACAACGGCGAATCCCGGACCGTTGCCGGCAGAACGGTAGAACCGGACCAGATCACCCCCGGGCTTCGGTATGTCGGCATCGAGAGCAACCGCAGCCAGGGCGGCCGACGGCACGGCGCCCGGCGGCGTCATGAGCATCGGGGCTACGCGTCGGACGATGCGGTCGTGATCCGTCAGAGGGGTGATATGACCGACAGCCGCCGCTGCCTCGCACAGTGCTGCCGACGCCGGCGCCAGTGCGGCTGTGGCGGCGCGGCTGTTGTCCGGGTCGGCAAAGCGTTCGCTCACTCCGGAAATCCGCTTGGCACAGGCGTTGCTGGTCGTGTCGGATCCCGGCCGACTTTCCGTTGTTGCCAGGCCGAGCACGACGTTGCCGGCGGCACGGACGGCGGCGCTGACGCGCTGCTGCTGGCTTATGCGTTGCTCCGCATCCTCGAGCTGGCGCTGAAGGAGCCCCGGTTCGGCCCGATTTTGCAGGGTGCCGCCGTGTTGCTCGATACGGATCAGCGACTTGAGCCGGGCGACGTCAACCGTTGCGACCGGTGGTGGCGCCGGTGAGGCCGGAATGATCACCTTGGCCCCTGCCGCCCGGATAGTCGAAATAAGCTCATCCAGCTCCGACAGGGACCACAGGTCATGCGCGCCCTTGTCCGTGCTGACGATGACTACTGGCGCCGCGGAGGCGGTCGCCGACAGCCGCTGGCACAGATCGTAGAAGCTGCGCTCGATGCCCACGAACCGTTCGCCGCCAAGTGCAAAAAACAGGGATAAAACGGCGCACAGCCCGACCTGAGCGGCCACGCCCGTTGGGCGGACACCCTGACTGTCCTGTGACAACATTACAAAATAGTATGCGTATCACGCGGAGCGGGTTGAGACTTGGGTGTGGTTTTCGGCCCGCTGGCCGCGTTTTGCGTCTCGAAATGACGCGTTGCCCGGCCCACAATGCAGCCTGGCTGAACCCTGAGGCATTAATGGCCAAAGTCCAAAAGGTCTACCTGTGCAGCGATTGTGGGGGCGCCACACCCAAGTGGCAGGGCCAGTGCCCCGCTTGTGGCGCCTGGAATTCGCTGGAGCCGGCCATGGGCAACCTGTTGAAGGTCGCACCCGGGGCGGGTGCGGCGACGGGTATGGCGCCGGTCCGGCGGCTTTCGGAAGTCGGTACGGAATCCGTAGACCGGATATCTACTGGCCTCACTGAACTGGATCGCACACTGGGTGGCGGGCTGGTGCCTGGCTCCGTCGTCTTGCTGGGCGGGGATCCCGGTATCGGCAAATCGACGCTGCTGTTGCAGGCGGCAACTCGAATCAACGTGACCGGTGGCACCCTCTATGTGAGCGGGGAAGAGTCCCTGCAACAAATCAGTCTGCGCGGACAACGCCTGGGCGCAGATCTCGGTCCGGTTGCGGCGATTGCCACGACGAGGGTCGAAGACGTGCTGGCGGCTGTCCAGGACACGCGTCCGGGATGTGTCATTGTCGATTCAATTCAGACGATGGCTACCGATCTGTTGCCGTCCACGCCGGGCTCGCCGAATCAACTGCGCACGTGCGCTGGCCTTCTCGTGCGACTTGCGAAGCAAACGGGCATTGCCATCTTCCTCGTCGGGCATGTCACCAAGGACGGGCAGATCGCGGGACCGCGCTTGCTGGAGCACATGGTGGATGTTGTCTTGTACTTCGAGAGCGAGGCAGGCAGCCGTTACCGGATTCTGCGGGCCGTTAAAAACCGCTTTGGCGCCGCCAACGAGATCGGCATCTTCGTGATGTCGGAGGGCGGTATTCGCGAGGTCCGGAATCCCTCGGCGCTGTTTGTCTCACAGCGTGGCGAGCCTGTGCCCGGTAGTGTGGTGACCGCTGTGCATCAGGGCAGCCGACCCTTGCTGGTGGAGGTTCAGGCGCTTGCCGATCAAGGGAGTGGCGGGCCGCCGCGCCGCGTGGCGATCGGCCTGGAGCAGAACAGACTGACCCTGCTGCTGGCGGCCCTGCATCGCCATGGTGGTATTGCGACCCATTCAAACGACATCTTCGTCAACGTGGTCGGCGGTGTGCGGATCATGGAGCCGGCGGCCGATCTGGCCGCCTTGCTGGCCACGATTTCGAGTATCCGGGACCGTCCACTGCCGCGGGATCTGGTGGTGTTCGGCGAGGTTGGCCTGGCGGGCGAGATCCGGCCCGTGGCTTATGGGGAGGAGCGTCTGCGTGAGGCTGCAAAGGTCGGGTTTTCACGGGCGGTAATTCCCCGGGCCAACGCACCCAAGCAGCCCATCGAGGGCCTGGCCATTACGGCGGCGGACCACCTGCGGGACATCATGCGGATGCTGCCGGCGCTGGAGTTAACGTAATGTTTAATACGCTGAGTAATCGCCTGCGCGGTGTTCTCGATCAGGTTCGTGGCCGTGGGCGACTGACCGACGAAAATATCCAGGACGCCATTCGAGACGTCCGGCGCGCCCTGATCGAAGCCGACGTTGCCTTGCCGGTCGTGCGCGACTTCGTGGATCTGGTCCGTCAGCGGGCACTGGGCTCCGATGTGCTACGCAGCCTGACGCCCGGGCAGGTCTTCGTCCGGATCATCCATGAAGAACTCGCGCGCACACTGGGTGATGGTGTCGCTGAGTTGAACCTCCGTCACCAGCCCCCTGCCGTGATTCTCCTCGCCGGGCTGCAAGGTGCCGGCAAGACAACCACCGCGGCCAAACTGGCACTATTCATTCGTGAGCGACTTGCCAAGCGGGTCGGGTTGGTCAGCACCGACACGCAGCGGCCGGCAGCCATTCTGCAACTTGAGCGACTGGCGGCCTCCATCCACGTGCCATTTCTGTCGGCGGACGTCGGCCTGGGACCCGTCGGTATCGCTGAGCGGGCGCTGGCAGACGCCCGGCGCGATCAACTGGAAGTCCTGATTGTTGACACGGCCGGACGCAGCCGGCTCGACGTCGAATTACTTGATGAGTTGCGAGCGATGCGCGACACGACCGACCCGATCGAGACGCTGTTTATCGTTGACAGCATGGCGGGCCAGGATGCCGTGAATGCTGCCCGGGCCTTCGCGGACGCACTGCCGCTTACCGGCGTGATTCTGACCAAGGCCGACGGCGATGCGCGGGGAGGTGCGGCATTGTCGGTTAAATCCGTGACCGGCCAGCCGATCAAGTTCATCGGCAGCGGTGAAGCGGTGACCGAGCTTGAGCCCTTTCATCCGGAGCGGATGGCGTCACGGATCCTCGGCATGGGGGATGTGCTCAGCCTGGTGGAAGAGGTCCAGCGAACGGCCGACCACGAATCGGCGGCGCGGCTCGCTGAAAAGGTGGCCTCCGGCAAGCAGTTCGACATGAATGACCTGCGGGCCCAACTCCAACAAATTGCGGGCCTCGGCGGGGTCGAAAGCCTGCTCCAGAAGCTGCCGTTGCCCGGTGGCATGTCGGCCGAAAAACTGGCCGGTCAGATTGATTCCCGGATGCTGCGCCGCCAGATTGCGGTTATTGACTCGATGACTCCCCGGGAACGTCGACGCCCGGCGATCGTTGACGGGTCCAGGCGTCGCCGTATTGCCGCTGGCGCCGGCCTGCTTGTCCAGGACGTCAATCGGCTGCTGAAGCAGCATGCCCAGATGCAGAAGATGATGAAAAAGATGGGTCAGGGTGGGCTCCGGCGCCTGATGCGAGGGATTCCCGGCCTGCCCCGATAGCCCGGCTTTGAGTGCCATCGCGCCATTTTTCGAGTAATATTCGGCGGTTAATCGGGTCCCACTGACCCGGATTTGCCATAAGGAAGTTCAAGAGCGATGGTTACTATCCGTTTGTCCCGCGGAGGCGCCAAGGGGCGGCCCTTCTACCACGTCGTCGTCAGCGACTCGCGGCGTCCCAGAGATGGCCGCTATATCGAGCGCCTGGGTTTTTTCAGTCCGATGGCCAAGGCCACGGAGGAGCGGCTCCGGCTTGATCTGGGGCGTTACGATTACTGGGTGGGAGTCGGCGCGCAGACCTCGGATCGTGTTGCTTCCCTGGTGAAGGAGTCCCGTCAACTGGCTCCGGCGCAGGCGGCCTGAGGCGGCTTGCGGAACGAGCCTGACTAAGCCCGCAGAACCACACGCGCGCGAGCCGGAAGGCCGGCGCGTCCCCATCGGCCGGATTTCCGGTGTGTTTGGAGTCCGGGGCTGGGTCAAGGTGTATTCCTACACCTCGCCCCGCGTGAACATCGTGCAGTACAGCCCCTGGCACGTGCGCCAGAATGGCGAGGAAGTGATCCGGCAGGTTATGGCGGGTCGGGCCCACGGTGACGGGGTGGTTGTAGCCCTGGCCGGGATCGACAATCGGGACGCTGCGGAAACCCTGATTGGCGCCGAGATTGAAGTCGACCGCGCCACGCTGGGCCCTGAACTGGGAGCGGACGCGGGTGGCCCGGCGGCGCAGAAAGAATTTTTCTGGGTTGACCTCCAGGGTATGGAGGTAAGGACCCGGACAGGTACCAGCCTTGGTTTTGTCGACCAGTTATTCGAAACCGGGGCAAATGACGTGATGATCGTCGTCGGCAGTGAGCGCCATCTGATTCCGTTTCTTTACGGGAGTGTGGTGGAGGCCATAGACGGCGATCTGCGTGTGATTACGGTGGATTGGGATACGGACTTTTGACGTGGACGTGGCGGTGGTATCGCTTTTCCCCGAGATGTTTGCGCCGTTGGCGCAGTGCGGGGTCGTTGGACGGGCAATTCGCGGGAATCTGGCCCGGATAATCCTGGTCGATCCGCGCTCTTTCGCTAAGGACGTGCACGGTACGGTAGACGACAGGCCCTACGGCGGCGGGCCGGGAATGGTGATCCGGGTGGAGCCTTTTGCGACAGCGATAAACGCTGCATGCGCAAAGGTTCCCGCCGGCAGTCCGGTGGTCTTTTTGAGTCCGCAGGGCAGGCCCTTCGACCAGGCGACGGCGATGCGCTACGCATGCCTGCCAGGAATCGTACTGGTTGCGGGCCGCTACGAAGGTTTTGACGAACGCCTGATCGAGACGCTGGCAGACGAGGAGATTTCCGTCGGCGATTTTGTCATGAGCGGCGGAGAGGTCGCCGCCATGGCAGTTGTGGATGCGACTCTTAGGCTGCGTCCCGGTGTCCTGGGCGACGAACGATCGGCAGAGGAGGAATCCTTTGCCACTGGTTTGCTGGACTATCCGCACTACACGCGGCCCGAGATTGCCGATGGCAGGCCTGTGCCGCGCGTCTTGCTGGAGGGTAATCACGAGGCCATACGGCGCTGGCGGCGCAAGCAGGCATTGGGACGCACCAGCTTGCGGCGTCCCGATCTGCTGGGGAATAAAGACCTCAGCGACGAGGATCGCCGCTTGCTCGACGAGTTTTGCGCGGAGCAGTAGACGACTTGATGACCGGTCATTGCGCTGACCGGATGGCAACTTCAGTTACTGAACATTTGGAATATTTAGACATGGCAAACATCATTGAAAAACTTGAAGCTGAAGCCCTGAAGACCGACATACCGGATTTCGCCCCCGGGGATACCGTGGTGGTCCAGGTTCGCGTCAAGGAAGGCACTCGGGAGCGTCTTCAGGCCTACGAGGGCGTCGTCATCGCACGCCGGAACAGAGGCCTGAATTCGTCCTTCACGGTACGAAAGATTTCCCACGGTGAAGGTGTCGAGCGCGTGTTCCCGCTGCACAGCCCAACGGTTGCCGAGATCAAGGTGAAGCGTCGTGGCGACGTTCGGCGCGCCAAGCTTTACTTCCTGCGCGATCGCAGCGGCAAGTCTGCCCGGATACGCGAGAAGGTCTGATTCGCCGGGGCGAGGGTGATGGGAATCCTGCCGGTGTCACCTCGGCACCACGTGTGGTGGGGCGTGGGAATGGCGCTGCGGACCCTGACACTCGGCCTGGTGGGTGTCTCGGCCCTGGCTGGTTGTGCCAGCGTGGCCGGTTCTGCGGCGGGAAATCTGGCCGATGACCTTTCCGCCGCGATTCTGAACCAGGACGATCCCGAACTGGTTCGCGATAGTCTGCCGGCCTATCTCCTGTTGCTGGATTCCCTGGCTGCCAATCCCGATGCGGGGCCTGCCGTTCTGGGTGCGGCCGCTCGCCTTTACGCGGCCTATGCGATTGCCTTCGTTGATGACCCCGGTCGCGCCGCGACACTTGCCGGACGGGCACGCGCCTATGGCACCCGGGCTGCCTGCGCTGCCAATCGGCGAACCTGTGATCTGGAGGGCTTGCCATTTGCCGACTTCACGGCCCGTCTGGATCGTGTAAAGCCCGGACAGGCCGGAGCGCTCTTCAGCTACGCGGTGGGATCGCTTGCCTATGTCCGGACCCACAGCGACGACTGGCAGGCGATTGCCGACCTGCCAAAAATTGAGGCAGTCCTGACGCGTCTTCTGGTGATTGGCGACGCTGCTGACGCCGGAACCGTAAATACCTACCTCGGCATACTGAACACGCTGCGGCCCCCCGCGCTGGGTGGGCAACCTGAAGTTGGCCGGTCGTACTTTGAAAAAGCGGTCGAGCTGACCGGGGGGAGGGATCTCAGTGTGCTCGTGGAGTACGCTCGCGGTTACGCGCGCCTGGTCTACGATCGCGAATTGCACGATTCACTGTTGAATCGGGTGCTGGTGGCAGATCCACGCCAGAGTGGCTATACGCTGCTGAATACGCTGGCGCAGAGGCAGGCAGCCGAGCTGCTGGCGTCGGCCAACGACTACTTCTAGAACCATCGACCCATGAGAGCCCTCGACCCATGAGAGGATGAGCCGCTGATGTTGTGTATTCGCATGCTGCCGCTCGCCAGCCTGATCCTGCTGGCCGTCATGCCGTTCAAGCTCCAGGCGGCTGATCTCAAGATCGCCGCGGTGGCCCCGGAAGGCTCGAGCTGGATGAAGGACCTGCGCGCTGCAGGGCTGCAAATCCGCGACCGGACCGGTGGCCGGGTCAATCTCAAGTTCTACGGTGGCGGTATCCAGGGCAACGACAAGAAGGTGTTGCGCAAGATTCGCATCGGACAGTTACAAGGCGGCGTATTTACCTCGAACGGACTGGAAGAGCGTTACCCGGACATCCTTCTCTATGGTCTGCCCATGCTGTTCAATTCCCAGGACGAGGTGGACTACGTCCGACAGAAAATGGACGCGCAGCTCGCCGCCGGCCTGGAGAAAGCAGGTTTCATTTCCTACGGCTTTGCGGGGGGCGGCTTCGCCTACTTCATGACCGGCACGCCGGTGACGGGTCTCGCGGACCTGCGGGGCCAGAAGATCTGGGTGCCCGAGGGTGACCAGACCAGCTATGTCGCCATGGAGGCCCTGCGACTGACGCCCGTGATATTGCCAATTACCGACGTCCTGACCGGACTGCAGACCGGCCTGCTGGACATCGTGGCAGCGCCACCGGTCGGCGCCGTTGTCCTGCAGTGGTACACCAAGACCAAATATGTCACCCGCCAACCCCTCAGTTACACGATGGGTGTGCTCGTGATCGACCAGCAGGCGCTTGGGAAAGTGACGGCAGCCGACCGGGACGTACTCCGTGAGGTTCTGTCAGCGGTCTATGCCCGGTTCGACGTGCAAAACCGCATTGACAATGCCAAGGCCGAGGAGGCGCTGGTGGCCAATGGCCTGACCTTTGTTGCGCCCAACGCGGCGGAAATTCCCGAGTGGCGGGCCGCAATTGCCACGGCTATCGACGGTTTGACCGCCAAGGGTATGTTTTCCGCCGGGCTGCTGGCGGAACTCAATGGGCATCTGGAGGACTTCCGCAGGGGACACAGTGCCGAGGCCGCGCCGGAACGCGGTCCGTGAGTGAGTCCGGGCCGCCGGCTGAGGCCAGCAGCCGCGCCGAGCGCCTCGGTCGCCAGCTGGAGAACGTGCTGCTCGGCATTGTCCTCTTCGCCATGATCGGCCTGGCGGCAGCCCAGGTGCTGTTGCGTGGCTATTTGGGCAGCAGTCTCGCCTGGGCCGATGAAGCCCTTCGGCTCCTGGTGCTGTGGTCTGCAATGCTCGGGGCCGTTGCAGCCACCAGGGATAACGTGCATTTGCGCATTGACCTGCTGTCGCGGTTTCTCCCCACCGTCTGGCAGCGCGCAACGGCCGTGCTCGTGGATGTATTCGCCGCCAGCGTGTCGGCCCTGCTTGCGTGGTACTCCTGGCGCTTTGTTGCCGAGACCCGCGAATACGGGGACCAGGTGCTGGGCAACTGGCCGGCCTGGCCGTTTCAGGCTGTTCTGCCGGCCGCGTTCGCCCTTATAGCGTACCGGTACGTGCTCGGGTTGCCACGGCACTTCCGCCGGCGGAATGCATCAGCGCCGGCGGAATCGTCATGATCCTGACCAGTCTGCTGTTAATACTCATGGCCCTGCTTGGGGCGCCGTTATTCGCGATTATTGGCGCCGGCGCGTTGCTTGGTTATGCACGCTCCGATGTGGATCTGACGGCTGTCCCGATCGAAATTTTCGGCATCGCAGAGACGCCGATCCTGCTGGCCATTCCGTTATTCACATTTGCCGGGTATGTGCTCAGCGAAAGCCAGGCGGCAGCACGCCTGGTGCGGCTCAGTTCAGCGCTGCTCGGCTGGTTGCCGGGCGGGCTGGCGATCGTGGCCGTGGCCACCTGCTCGCTGTTTACAGCGTTTACGGGCGGGTCCGGCGTCACGATCATCGCGATCGGCGCGCTGCTGTATCCAGCGCTCGTTCAGGCTGGCTATAGCGAGCGCTTCACGCTCGGTCTGGTGACGTCATCGGGCAGTCTCGGCCTGCTTTTTGCCCCATCGCTGCCGCTGATCATTTACGGGATCATCGCCGAGGTCTCCATCGACTCGCTATTCGTGGCGGGTGTGGTGCCTGGCATCCTCATGATGCTGGTCCTCGCCGGCTTCTGTGTGTGGCGCAATCGGGAAACCCGGCGGCCACTGGCAGACTTTTCCTGGGGCGAGGTTCGCACCGCCATTCGGGAGTCCATCTGGGAATTGCCCCTGCCCGTGGTGGTCTTGGGCGGGATCTACAGCGGCTTTTTTGCGGTGTCGGAGGCGGCTGCGGTCACCGTCGTTTACGTGCTCGTTGCGGAGTTGCTGGTCTACCGCGAGGTGCCGCTCAGTCGTCTGCCGATAATCATCCGGAACTCAATGGTGCTGGTGGGCGGTATCCTCCTCATTCTGGGTATCTCGCTCGCCTCAACCAACTACATGATCGATGCCCAGGTGCCCCAGCAGCTGATCGCAATCGTCACGCACTACATCTCGGATCAGACCAGTTTCCTCCTGCTCCTGGTCGGCTTCCTGATGCTGATCGGGTGCATCCTGCATATCTATTCGGCCCTGGTACTTGTGGTTCCCCTGATATTGCCCGTGGCGGCACAGTACGAGGTGGATCCGGTTCATCTTGGGATCATTTTTGTAGCCACGATGGAGCTCGGTTATCTTCTGCCCCCGATCGGCCTCAATCTGTATATCTCGAGCTTCCGTTTCAAGCGTCCGGTCCTCGAGGTCTGTATTGCCACGTTTCCGTTCATGCTGATTCTGCTCGGTGCTGTCCTGCTGATAACGTTCTTTCCGGCCTTGTCCCTGTTTTTCCTGCGAGAGTAGCCACGGAGAGCAAAATGATGATCCGCACACTGGTTCTGCTGACGGCTACCTTCATGGCGTCGGGTTGTGCGGGCGGCGCACTGGCGGTTCCGCCCGGCAAGCCAGCCGATTTTCTTCGGGTGCCGGCGGGGTTTCACGCCGAAATCCTGATCGAGAACGTGCCAAACGCCCGTTCCATGGCGCTCGGTGAGCGCGGCACGCTGTTCGTTGGCACCCGTTCAAAGGGCACCGTCTATGCCGTTCGGAACGCCCTCGGTGCCGATCCGGTTGTGATGAAGTTTGCAGAGGGCCTCCGCATGCCGAACGGCGTGGCCCTCTACGACGGGGCGCTCTATGTCGCTGAACAGAAGCGCCTGATTCGCTTCCCCGATGCCGAGGCAAACGTGGGCAATTCGCCCGTGCCTGAAGTGATTGATCCGGCTCTGCCGTTCAAGGGGCCGCTCCATTCCTGGAAGTATCTTGCCGTGGGGCCCGACAACAAGCTGTACGTTCCGATCGGCGCGCCATGCAACGTATGCGAAGAGCCGGGCTTCGGCGTGATCCTGCGGATGAATCCCGACGGCAGCGGCCGCGAAGTGTATGCCTCCGGCATCCGCAACTCAGTCGGCTTTACCTGGCACCCGGCGTCGAAGGAACTCTGGTTTACTGATAACGGGCGCGACATGCTGGGCGACGACATCCCGCCGTGCGAGCTGAATCGTGCCCCGCAGGCGGGCCTCGATTTCGGCTTTCCCTACTGTCACGGGGGTACGATCGCGGATCCGAAGTTCGGCTCGGCCGGCAGCTGTAGCGAAGCAGTGGCACCGGTCCAGAACCTCGGGCCCCATGTGTCGCCGCTCGCCGTCCGGTTTTACACGGGTAAGATGTTTCCGCCCGAATATCGTGGCCAGGTGCTCATTGCGGAACACGGCTCATGGAATCGCAGCAAGGAAGCCGGTAAAACGGGCTACCGCATCAGCCTGGTACGGCTAAAGGGCAATCAGGCCGTGGCCTACGAAACATTTATCGAGGGTTGGCTGGATGGCGATGTTGTGCAGGGCAGGCCGGTTGACCTGCTCGTGGCGCCGGACGGTTCGTTGCTGGTGAGCGACGACCAGCGCGGCGTGATCTACCGGATCAGTTACAAGAGTTAGATGGGACCAGACGCCATGTTCATCATTCGCTTTTTCAGCCGGCTCCTGCGAGCCCTGTGGTATGGGCTCAACACGCTGCGCCGGGTCTTGCACCTGATCCTGCTCGTTGGGCTGTTCATCATCGTGCTGGCCGGGGTCGTGGGTCAGCCGGTGCCCGTGCCGTCATCGGCGGCTCTGGTCATTAATCCCACGGGCATGCTCGTGGAGCAGCTTGAAGGCAGCCCGCTGGATCGGGCCCTGGCCGACCTCAACAATCAGGCGCCGCCGCAAACGCTGTTGCGCGACGTCACCGACAGCCTGGAACGCGCTGCCGAAGACGATCGCATCAAAGCGGTCGTACTCGACCTCGACGGGCTCGACGGTGGCGGCCTGGCGAAGTTGCAGTCCATTGGCGACAAGGTGCAGCTGGTGCGGGACGCCGGCAAAAAGGTGATCGCGGTTGGCGGCGGTTATACCCGGGATCAGTACTACCTCGCCTCGCGAGCAGACGAAGTCATCATGCACGATCTGGGGCTCGTCTATCTGGAGGGCTACGAGTACTACCGGGTTTTCTTCAGGGGCGCCCTGGAAAAGCTCCGCATCGACCTGAATGTGTTCCGCGTCGGCGAGTTCAAGTCTTTCGTAGAGCCGTACATTCGCGACGACATGTCGGCGGAGGACCGCGAGGCCAGCAAGTTGTGGCTCGGCGGCCTTTGGGCGGCGTGGCAGCAGGACGTGGCAGCAGCCCGCAAGCTCAAGCCGGAAGCCCTGCAGTCCTATGCCGATCAGTTCGCCGATCGGCTGGAAGCGGAGCAGGGCAATGGCGCACGGGCTGCGGTCGCCGCGGGCCTCGTCGACAAGCTCATGAGCAGGCCGGAGGTTGACGAATACCTGATAGAGCTCGTGGGCGAAAGCGAGACCGACGATGGCAGTTTCAGTGCGATCGACTTTCGCGCGTATGCGCAGGCCACCGGGATCGAGCAGCGCCTAAAGAACAGCCAGGACCGCAATGTGGCGATAATCGTCGCGTCTGGTGAGATTGTGGATGGCGAGGCGGCGCCCGGTGTTGTCGGCGGTGACACCCTGGCGGCCGAAATCCGCGAAGCCCGGCTCGACGACGCGGTGGAGGCTGTGGTTCTGCGCATCGACAGCCCCGGCGGCAGCATGTTTGCCTCCGAAGTGATTCTTGACGAGATCGAGGCCCTGAAAGCGGAGGGCAAGCCGGTCGTTGCCTCAATGAGCAGCGTCGCCGCGTCCGGCGGCTACTACATTGCAATGCCGGCCGATGAGATCTGGGCCAGCAACACGACGATCACGGGGTCGATCGGCGTCGGTGCCCTGTTCCCGACGATCCAGCGCGGTCTCGACCAGCTTGGCGTGCACGTGGACGGCTTTGGCACCACGGCACTGGCCGGCCAGTTGCGTTTTGACCGGCCGCTTGGTGAGGATGCCCGGCGAGTGTTTACGGCCAGCGTCGAAGACGCCTACCGGATCTTTGTGGGCAAGGTAGCGAACGCGCGCGACCTGAGCTTTGAGAAGGCCGACGATATTGCCCGTGGCCGGGTCTGGATCGGCGCCGATGCGCTTAAGCGCGGTCTCGTGGACAACATTGGTGGTCTCGATGAGTCCGTAGCGGCAGCGGCGGCGCTCGCCGGACTGGAGGAGGGAAGCTACGGCCGGCGCTATTTCGAGCCGGACCAAACGTTCCTGCAACGCCTGGCCATAGAGCTGGCGGTGCGAGTCGTGCGAGCAGCCAATCGCCTGGGTGCTGGCTCATTCCTGGCTGGATTGCGGGGGGTGCGCGGCGGAATGGCAGGCAAAATGCTGACGCGGTTCGACCGGGAGCTGCAGTTGCTGTCGCGGTTCAACGACCCGCGCGGGATCTACTTTCACTGCTTGTGCGTGATCGAATAACCGGGATTAACGCAGGTCCGGCCATATCGGTTCAGGCCGCGGCAGTTAAGGTTCGGGCGTGCTGTTGCGTCGAGGGTAGTCGAACCACAGCAGTTTCCCCTCGGTTCCATCAAGGTCTGACCACCGGGCCAGGTTCAGGCTAATGACGACGACACCCGTGGTCGGGATGTTATCAATGCCCGCGCCGGTCAGCCGGTTGGCGAGATCGGTTATACCCGGGTTATGCCCGCAGACGACAATGTCGCGAAAACTGCTTTCCTGGCGGGCGAGCACAGCAATGATCTGGTCCGGTGACGCCAGGTACAGATCTTCCTCCCGTTGCAGGAATTCGGCGGGGTAGCCGATTTCACGGGCAATGATCTGCGCGGTTCGTCGGGCGCGGACGGCGGGGCTGGTGATGATCAATGTCGGGCGGGCGTTGCGGGCACGCAGCCGCTGCGCCATGAGGGGTGCGTCACGCTCACCGCGCTCGTTCAGCGGCCTGTCGCGGTCTTTCCGGGTGGCATCGTCCCAGGCGGACTTGGCGTGGCGCAGCAGCGTCAGCTGGCAGCGCACCGGCTTACAACAGGCCGGCTTCGAGACGCGCCGCTTCCGACATCATCTCCTGACTCCACGGGGGATCGAAGACCAGTTCCACGTTGGTCTCGGCCACTGTCGGGATGATGCTGATCTTTTGTCGGGCCTCCTCGACCAGTATCTCGCCCATGCCGCAGCCAGGGGCCGTGACCGTCATCACGATGCTGACGGCGCGCTGCCCGGACGGCAGGCGCCGGATCGCACATTCGTAGACCAGGCCCAGTTCGACAATATTGATTGGAATCTCGGGGTCGTAGATGGTTTTCAGCTGCTCCCAGGCGAGTGCCTCGAACTGCTCATCGGTCGCATTGGCCGGCAACGCCGGCGGTGTTACGGGCTCCCTGCCCAGGGCATCGGCGTCGGCGCCGGGAACCCTGACGAGATTGCCTTCGTAGTAGACGGTGAAGCTGCCGCCCATCGCCTGCGTGATGTACACCAGCGCGTCAGTGGGCAGTGTTACGGGAATGCCGGACGGGACCATCAGGCCTTCCACGTCTCGTCTGACGACGACAGGTTCGTTATCCATGCTATTCATCGGTCGAGCTCATTCGGTCGTTACGGTGTCGGGGGAGGCGTCGAGGGCGGCGCGCAGTGTTTTCCAGGGCAGCGTGGCGCAACGTATACGGGACGGGTACTGACTAACGCCGCCAAGCGCCGCAAGGTCGCCAGTGAGCGTGCTGCCGTCGGTAGTCAGCGCCTGCTCGAACCGGTCGACAGCCGCGCGCGCTTCCGGAACGGCGTGGCCACGGGTGCTTTCCGTCATCAGCGATGCCGAAGCCAGGCAGATCGCGCAGCCGGACGCTTCGAAGGCCACGTCGTGGAGCGTGTCGTCCTTGAGGTCGAGGTAGATCCGCACCTTGTCTCCGCACAGGGGGTTGTGCCCCTCGGCTTCCCGGTCAAACCGCTGCGGTCGCCGCTGGTTGCGCGGGTGCCGGCTGTGATCGAGCACGATTTGACGGTACAGGTCGCGGAGGTCGCTGGCGGCGGCAGACATCAGCCGAACATCCGTTGCGCAATACGCAAAGCGCCCATGAGTTGATCGATTTCCGCGGTGTTGTTGTAAAAGGCAAATGACGCCCGCGCGGTCCCGGGTACGCCGAAGCGCTCCATCACGGGCATGGCACAGTGGTGTCCAGCCCGGATCGCAACGCCCTGCTGGTCGAGAACAGTGCCGAGATCGTGAGGGTGAATGCCGTCGATATTGAATGAGACGACGCTAGCCTTTTCAGATGCCGTGCCGAGTATGGTCAGGCCCGGCAGTTTCAGTAACGATCGCGTGGCGTAATCGAGCAGCTGCGCTTCCCAGGCCGCAATGTTGCTCATGCCAATCCTGGTCAGGTAGTTGATGGCAGCGCCAAGACCGACGGCACCTGCAATGTGCGGCGTTCCGGCTTCCAGGCGATAGGGAAGTTCGTTGTAGGTCGTGCCCTTGAAGCTGACCGTCAGGATCATGTCGCCGCCACCCTGGAACGGTGGCAAGTCCTGCAAGAGAGCCTCGCGACCGTAGAGCACGCCAATACCGGTAGGGCCGCACATCTTGTGGGCGGAGAAGGCGTAGAAGTCGCAGTCCAGGTCCCGGACGTCAACGGCCTGGTGCGGAATCGCCTGCGCGCCATCCAGCAGTACAGGAATGCCTTGCTGATGGGCGGCGGCGACAATTGCTTTCACCGGATTCACGGTGCCGAGCGCATTCGACACGTGCGCGACTGCCACCAGTTTCGTGCGCGGACCGAGCAGCTGCATGAAATCGTCCAGCAGGAGCTCACCGGCGTCATTGATCGGTGCTACCCGAAGCACCGCGCCACTGCGTTCGCAAAGCAGTTGCCACGGCACGATATTCGAGTGGTGCTCCATGGCCGTGATCAGGATTTCGTCACCGGCCTTCAGTCGCTGGCCAAACGTGAAGGCCACCAGGTTGATGGCCTCGGTCGTGCCCCGGGTGAAGACGATTTCGCGTACTGATGCCGCGTTGATGAAGGCGCGGACAGTTTCGCGGGCTCCCTCGTACAGATCCGTGGCCCGGTGACTCAGCGTATGGACGCCCCGATGAACATTCGAGTGATCGTGGGTGTAGTAGTGTTGGATGGCATCCAGAACCTGCAACGGTCGCTGCGACGAAGCGGCGTTATCGAGGTACGCCAGCGGATGGCCGTTGATCGTCTGATCGAGGATCGGGAAATCGCGTCGGATCGACGTCACGTCGAGCACGCATCGCGCTGCAGCCGAAGAAGTCGCGCTCATGCGGCAGCCCCGGGTTGTGTCGCGACAGGTTCTCCGCCCAGGCGAGCCTGAAGTTGTGTTTCCAGACGAAGCCGAAGTTCCGGTATGGCGATGCCACTGAGACCCTCGCGCAGGAAGGCAGACGTCAGGACCTGGCGGGCAACGGCCGGATCCAGTCCGCGTGAACGCAGATAGAACAGTGCATTCGCATCCAGCTGGCCGGTCGTTGCACCATGGCTGCAGCGGACATCGTCCACGTAGATTTCGAGTTCGGGCTTGGTGTCGATCTCAGCTGTTGGGCAGAGCAGGAGATTGCGATTCGTGAGGTTGGCATTGCTGCCGGCGGCCCCCGGCAGAACAACGATTTTGCCGTTGAAAACGCCACGGCCGTGACCGTCGGCAATGCCGCGAAAGAACTCCCGGCTGGTGGTTGCCGGCGCCTGGTGCACCAGCCGCGTGTGGTTATCGATGTGTCGCTGTCCGTCCGCGAGGAACACGCCGTTCACCGTAGCGTCGGCCCCGGTACCGGCCAGCAGCACGGTGAGCGCCTGTCGGCAGAGCTGGCCGCCGAGATCCACGCTCGTAACAGTCACGGAGGCGGATTCCCCGAGTTCCAGTTCAGTGGTTTCCAGAAGCATCCCGTCATCAGGCAGCGTTTGCACTCGCATCAGGTTCAACTGGCTACCACGTCCGAGGCAGATCTGGTTGACGGCATTCACCAGTGCCCCGCGGACGCCGGTATGTTCCAGGATCACTGTGAGGCGGCTGTTGGCGGCGACGTCTATCAGCAGGCGCGGCTGGCCGAGGGCCCGCGCGGTCTCGCTCTGCAGACGAACGTGGATCGGCTCTGGCGGGCAACTGCCGGGATCGGTGGCTATCAGGATTGCATCACCCAGCAGAGCCGTATTCAGATCCACCAGCTTGTCGGGGGTGGTCTTGTCGGCCTTTTGCAGCAGGCTCTCGGCCCTGGCCCGCAACCCGGGCGTGAGTTGTCTTAGGGACTGGATTGTCAGCCCGGGCGCAATGCCGATGGGCGGTGACCGAAGTACGCCATCGACGATGTTTACGGTGATTCCAGGCCCGGCGTCAGGCAGCCGGGGGCGGGAGGGGTCGGGTGCCTTCGGCACAACGGCCTGCGCCGGTGCGGACAGGTACTCGTTCCATCGTTGGGTGTAGCCGGCCAGGCTCGTGTAGCGCCAGTCCTCCTCGCCCGGTTCGGGCAGCCCGGATTGCATCATCCGGGCCCGTGCGGCGGCCTGACGTCCGGCGAGCCAGGCTAGGCCGGGCGTGTCGAGCCGGGTTTGTTCTGCCGCCACACGCCATGGCGGGCGTACGCTTTTCTCGCCTTTGACGGACTGTTGCACTGTCGTTCGGGTCATGACGGCCTGCCTACGCGATTGCAGCGGGCACGAACTGGTCGTAGCCGCCGGCCTCCAGATCCAGAGCCAGCGTTCGGTCCCCGGTGCGGACGATCCGGCCGCCGGCGAGGACGTGCACGTAGTCGGGCCGGATGTAGTCCAGCAGGCGCTGGTAGTGGGTGATGAGTACAAATGCCCGTTCAGCATGCCGGAGGCTGTTGACGCCGTTCGCGACGACCTTCAGGGCGTCGATGTCGAGGCCGGAATCCGTCTCGTCGAGGATGGCGAGGAGGGGTTCCAGGACTGCCATCTGGAAAACCTCGTTGCGCTTCTTCTCGCCGCCGGAGAATCCCTCGTTCACGCCCCGCTGCAGGAAGCTCTCGTCCATCTGCATCAGGCGCGCCTTTTCCTTGACGAGGCGCAGAAAGCCCACGGCATCGATCTGGCCGTCGCCCCTGGCAGACCGTCGCGCGTTCAGCGCCGACCGGAGCAGGTAGGCATTGCTGACGCCGGGAATCTCGATCGGGTACTGGAAGCCGAGGAACACACCGGCCCTGGCGCGTTCTTCCGGCGGCATGGCGAGGAGGTCCTGGCCGCGGTAAAGGGCCGAACCTGCCGTGACTTCGTAGCCGTCCCGCCCCGCCAGCACGTGCGCGAGTGTGCTCTTGCCAGAGCCATTCGGGCCCATGATCGCGTGCACCTCGCCGGCCCGCACGCAGAGGTCGAGACCGGTAAGGATTTCCTTGCCGCCCACCGCAACGCGGAGGCCGGTCACTTGTAACAGGGGAGTTGTTTCCAAAAAAGACTGTGCAGCGGGTCAGCCGACTGCACCCTCCAGGCTGACATTCAGAAGATTCTGGGCTTCCACGGCGAATTCCATCGGCAGTTCGCGAAACACCTGCTTGCAAAAGCCGTTCACGATGAGATTCACGGCGTCTTCGGTCGAAAGGCCGCGCTGCCGGCAGTAGAAAAGTTGATCGTCGCCGATCCGTGACGTGGTGGCTTCGTGCTCTACGATAGCCGACGGATTCCGGACTTCCATGTACGGGAACGTGTGGGCGCCACACTTCGGGCCCATCAGCAGAGAATCGCACTGCGTGTAATTGCGGGCGTTCTCGGCCGTGGGAAGGATTTTCACAAGTCCCCGATACGCATTCTGCGCCCGGCCTGCCGATATACCCTTCGACACGATCGTGCTGCGGGTATTGCGGCCGATGTGGATCATCTTCGTGCCCGTATCGGCCTGCTGCAGGTTATTGGTAACGGCAACCGAATAAAATTCGCCGACCGAATTTTCGCCACGCAGGACACAGCTGGGGTATTTCCACGTGATGGCCGAACCGGCCTCCACCTGAGTCCAGGAAATTCGCGAGTTATCGCCCCGGCAGTCGCCGCGCTTGGTGACAAAGTTGTAGATGCCACCACGGCCTTCCTCGTCGCCGGGATACCAGTTCTGCACGGTCGAGTACTTGATGGTCGCGTCCTCGAGGGCCACCAGTTCGACCACCGCGGCGTGCAGTTGGTTCTCGTCGCGTTGCGGGGCTGTGCAACCCTCCAGGTAGCTCACGTGACTGCCTGCCTCGGCAATGATCAGCGTGCGCTCAAACTGGCCGGTGTTGGCCTGATTGATCCGGAAGTAAGTCGAGAGTTCCATCGGGCACCGCACGCCTTTGGGGATATACACAAAGGAACCGTCGGTGAACACTGCCGAATTCAGTGCGGCGAAGTAGTTGTCCCGATAGGGCACGACGGTGCCGAGGTACTGGCGAACGAGTTCGGGGTGCTCACGTACCGCTTCTGAAAACGAACAGAAGATGACGCCAACAGACGCGAGCTTGTCCTTGAAGGTCGTGGTAACCGACACGCTGTCGAACACGGCATCGACGGCGACGCCGGCCAGGCGGGCGCGCTCGTGGAGCGGGATCCCCAGCTTTTCGTAGGTCTGGAGCAGTTTGGGGTCCACGTCGTCAATGGATTTAAGTCCTTGCGGAGCTTTCGGCGCGGAGTAATAGGAAATTCCCTGGTAGTCGATCGGCGGGTGGTGCAGCTTTGCCCAGGCGGGTTCACGCAGCGTCAGCCAGTACCGGTACGCCTTCAGGCGCCACTCGAGCAGGAATTCGGGTTCGCCCTTCTTCGCTGAAATGAAGCGGATGACATCCTCGTTGAGCCCGGGCGGCACCGTGTCGGATTCAATGTCGGTGACGAAGCCGTGTGCGTAGCGTCGGCTGATCAGCTCTTCCAGCTTCTGATTTTGTGAGTTACCCGTCATTTCCTGTGATCCTTCACCCTGATGGCAGCCGATGGCGAATGCGGCCGGTTCGTCCGGACAAGTCCACCAGTGGAAATTCGCGCGGCGGGTGTGCCAGCTCGGCCAGCGAAATTTCGTCGAGGGCCCCGCGAATGCCGCGGTTGATCTTCTGCCAGGCACCGCCGACCGGACAGCCGTCTTCCAGCTCGCAGCGGCTGTCCTCGGTGCTGCACTCCGTAATACTGAGTGGGCCCTCCAGTACGTCCAGAATTTCAGCGGCACTGATATTCGCCGGTGGGCGGGCCAGTTCGTAGCCACCTTCGGCACCACGGACCGAGTGAACCAGGTCGCTGCGGGCCAGGAGCTTCAGAAGCTTCTGGACCGTGGGCAGGGCCAGCCGCGTCCCGCTGGCGACACCACTGGCCGAATTCAGGTGTCCAGAGTGCATCGCGAGATGCACGAGGATCATCGTCCCGTAGTCGGTGAGCTTGCTGATGCGGAGCATGGTCCTGAAGGCTTTCCCAGGCTAAAATCTATATGGGACTATCTTAGTCCACTATGCCGTCCGGGGGAACCCGATGGAACGGTCGGGGAACGGAATTTGCTATTCTCCCCTGCTGCGCTGCTTGCCCTTCTTGCGGGCGGCGAGGCGCAGGTTCATCCCAGCGCGACCCGTTTGTAACCGGAGGTTTATGTCATGACGACCGAGTCACTTGCTGCCATTGCACAGGCAATGGTTTCGCCCGGGAAGGGAATTCTCGCGGCCGACGAGAGTTCAGGGACCATCAAGAAGCGCTTTGATGCCATCAAGCTCGAATCCACCGTCGACAACCGGCGCGCCTATCGCGACATGCTGTTCACGGCCCCGGGGGCCAGTCAGTACATCAGCGGCGTCATCCTGTTTGATGAAACGCTGCGCCAGTCCACGCTGAGTGGCGTGCCAATTCCCAAATACCTGGCCCAGCAGGGCATGATTCCCGGCATCAAGGTTGATGCGGGCGCCAAGGCCCTGGCCGGCTTCCCGGGTGAGACCGTCACCGAGGGGCTGGACGGTTTGCGGGAGCGACTCAAGGATTACGCAGGGCTCGGCGCAAAATTCGCCAAGTGGCGAGCGGTGATTACGATTGGCAAGAATCTGCCAAGCGATTTCTGCCTGGCCGCCAATGCCCACGCCCTGGCGCGCTACGCCGCGCTTTGCCAGGAAGCGGGGATCGTGCCCATCGTCGAACCCGAGGTCCTGATGGACGGCGACCACACGATTGCCCGCTGTGCCGAAGTGACCACCGCCGCTCTCGAGCACACCTTCAAGGAGTTACAGGCGCACCGGGTCGATCTTACCGGCATGGTGCTGAAGCCAAACATGGTGGTGCCCGGGCAGGCTTGCCCGCAGCAGGCGTCCGTTCGAGAAGTGGCTGAGGCGACCATCAAGTGCCTGAAGGCCATGGTCCCGGCGAGTGTGCCGGGCATTGCATTCCTGTCCGGCGGGCAAAGTCCTGAGGACGCCACGAAGCATCTGGCGGACATGAACACACTGGGAACGCTGCCCTGGCAGCTCACGTTCTCCTACGGCCGGGCGCTGCAGGCGCCGTCGCTGAAGGCGTGGGGCGGCAAGCCAGACGGCATGAAGGCCGGGCAGGCCGCGTTGCTGAAGCGCGCCCGGCTGAATGGCCTGGCACACGCGGGCAAGTACCAGCCCGACATGGAAGCTGCCTGACCCGGTGGCGGACGAAAATATCGTCCAGGTCAGCGGCCTTAAGTTCGCAAGGTCGGGGCGGCCCATTTTCTCCGGTCTCGACCTGGCCATACCCCGGGGCAGCATCACGGCGATCATGGGGCCCAGTGGGACCGGCAAGACGACCCTGTTGCGAATGATTACCGGCCAGTTGCGCCCGCACGCCGGCGCGGTCACCGTGGCAGGCCAGAACGTGGCGGAGCTTTCACGCAGCAAGCTCTTTGACCTGCGGCGGCGCATGGGCATGCTGTTCCAGAACAGTGCCCTGTTGACGGACTTCAGTGTTTTCGAAAACGTGGCCTTTCCCCTGCGCGAGAATACCCGGCTGCCGGATGAGCTGATCCGGCAGGTGGTACTGACGAAGCTGAACTCGGTAGGCCTGCGCGGCGCTGCTGACCTGATGCCCTCGGAGTTGTCTGGCGGGATGTCGCGCCGGGTCGCGATGGCGCGGGCAATCGTCATGGATCCCGAACTGCTGCTCTACGACGAGCCGTTCTCCGGGCTGGACCCCATCTCGCTCGGCGTGGTTCTCCGGCTCATACGCATAAACAACGACGCGCTGGGTCTCACCAGTGTGGTGGTTTCTCACGACGTCGCCGAAATTACCCAGATCGCCGATTTCTGCTTTGTGATTTCGGAGGGGAAGGTGATTGCTTCAGGCCCGCCAAAGGACCTGGCTGGAAGTTCGTCAGAGCTGGTGCGTCAGTTCATGACCGGTGCCGCCGATGGCCCCGTGCCGTTTCATTACCCGGCGCCGGACTACGCTCTGCAATTGCTCGGTACATCCCGATGACCCTGACACTGCAATTATGGGGCGGACTGATAGATTCCCTGCGCAAGCTGGGCGCCGTGATCCTGTTCCTGCTTGAGATCCTGAAGCAGTGCCCGGGCGCTCTGGCCCGGCCGCGGCTGATCTCGCAGCAGGTGCACCACTCCGGGGTCCTGTCTCTGGTGATCATCATGACGTCGGCCTTCTTCGTTGGCATGGTGATCGGGCTGCAGGGTTACGACTCGCTGTCCCGGCTACGGCAGGAAGACATCCTCGGGGCGGGCGTCGCGCTGACCCTGTTCAAGGAGCTCGGTCCGGTGGTTACGGCCCTGCTTTTTGCGGGGCGTGCCGGCACCGCACTCGCGTCCGAAATCGGACTGATGCGAGCCACAGACCAGTTGTCTGCCATGGAAGTGATGGCCATCGATCCGATTCGACGTATTGTGGCACCCCGATTCCTGGGGGCGGTCATTTCCGTGCCCCTGCTGACCACCGTCTTCAATGCCATCGGCATTCTCGGCGCGTGGTTCATCGGCGTGCTGGTGATGGGCGTCGACAACGGCGCATTCTGGTCCCAAATGCAGGAATTCGTCGACCCGCCGGATATTTTCGAGGGCGTGGCCAAGAGTGTGGTGTTCGGCATAACGGCCGGCCTCGTTGCCGTGTTCGAGGGGTACAATGCACCGCCAACGGCAGAGGGCGTTGGCATGGCAACCACACGCACCGTAGTTACCACGTCGATTCTCGTTCTGGTATTCGATTACGTTATCACTGCGTTCCTTATCTAGGGCCCGTACGACCATGGAACACTCACGCACACGCGAACTTGGCACTGGTCTGTTCATCTTTCTGGGCTTTGCCGCCCTGCTGTTTCTGGCGACCCAGACAACCGACCTCGAAGAGTATGGCGGTGATACGGGTTATCTGGTCACCGCCCGGTTTGACGATGTCGCCGGGCTTAAGGTCCGCTCGGCCGTGACCATGGCCGGAGTCAACGTGGGGCGCGTCGAAAGCATTGTATTTGACAATGTCCGGCTCGATGCCGTGGTGACCATGCGTATTAACCCGAAGTTCAATAAAATGCCGGATGATTCCGACGCCAGCATCCTCACGGCCGGATTGCTGGGCAGCAAGTACATAGGCCTCGGTCCGGGCGGGTCCGACACCTACCTGGAAGAGGCGAGTGAGCTCGAGATCACGCAGTCGGCCATCGTGCTGGAGCAGATGGTGAGCAAGTTCCTGTTCAGCCAGGCTGAAAAGGGCGGTGGTGGCGCCGCAGCGGACGCCGCGCCGGCAGACGAATAGACCGAGCAATCCGGAGTTTTCCGCATGCGCATCCTGGCTACCCTGACACTTTGCCTGCTCGCCGCCGTCGCAGCGGCCGACACCCGTACGCCGGATCAGGTGGTTCGCGAAACAGCGGACACCCTGGCCGTACGCATCGAGGGCCGCCAGCAGCAGCTGGAAGACAATCCCGCCGAGTTGTACCAGCTGGTCGACGACGTGTTCTTGCCCGTCTTCGACACGGACTATGCTGGCAGGCTTGTTCTGGGCAAGCACTGGCGAACCACCACGCCGGCGCAGCGCCAGGAATTTATCGACGCGTTCTATGACTTCATGTTGCGCAGCTACTCCCGATACGTTCTCCGCTTTGAGAAGGACACGGTGCGGTTCCTGCCGGGCGCCCCCGGGTCTCCCAACCCGAAGCGCACTGTGGTCAAGACCGAGATGCAGCTGGCAGATGGTACAAAGTTGCCCGTCTTCTACTCGCTGCGCCAGACGAAGGACGGCTGGCGGGCGTTCGATGTGCGCATCGAGGGCATCTCCTATGTGCAGAACTACCGCAACCAGTTCAGTGCGGAGATTGGCGCCAAGGGCATTGAAGCCGTGATTGCACGGCTGAAAAGCGATGCGGCCAAGGTGACTACCAGCGCCCCGGTGGCTGGCGCCAAGTGAACTCCCCGTCTTCCGCCGAGGCGGGTCTCAAGGCAGACGGGTCGGGGCGCGTCATCGTCACCGGCCCGGTGACTTTTGCTACCGCCGGCGAGTTGCTCCTCGCGAGTCAGCCCCTGTTCGTGGGCCGCAACGCCGTTACTGTGGATCTCGGCGCCGTAACTAGTGTGGACAGCGCCGGGCTGGCCCTGCTTCTTGAGTGGTTGCGGCGGGCGAGAAAAGCCGGTTGCTCGGTGACCTACACCGGACTGCCGCAAAAGCTGGTCGCCATCGCAAAACTCAGTGGCGTCGACGCGATGCTGGTGACGGGTTCCGCGCCCGCAGGCTAGTCGTCCAGCTCTCCGTCGTCGAAATCCGCATCATCCAGATACGAATCGTCCTCCGGTACATCGCCATCCAGGGCCCGGTATTGCCGATTCTGGTAGTAGGCGTCGCGGACAAACAGGTAAGGGTCGAAAGCCTCGAACACCTGCTGGTCTGCGTCCAGCAACCGTGACCGGCCGTCGACCTGGTAGATCAGCCAGAGACCGAGCGTGACGCTCAAATCGCCGTCGGCAAAACTCAGGAATGGCGAGAGTGGCGCATCCACGAAATCACCGACGGCGTGCCGGGTGGTTCGCGGACCCAGCAAGGGGATGACCAGGTAGGGGCCTTGCGCCACGCCCCAGACAGTCATCGTCTGGTCAAAGTCCTCCTCATTTTCCGTCAGGCCAATCCGCGTGGCCGGATCGAACAAGCCGCCAAGACCCACGGTGCTGTTCAGCAGGAAGCGCCCGCTGTCCTGGCCGGCTTGCTCGAACTTGCCCTGCAGCAACGCGTTGACGATGGTTATCGGGTAGCGAATGTTGCTGAACACATTCCGGATGCCGGCGCGGAGCTGGGACGGTACTCCCCGTGTGTAGCCGACTGCTACGGGCCGCAGCAAGTACCGGTCGCCGAGATCATTGACGCGATAAAAAGCCCGGTTCACCGGCTCGAAGGGGTCGTAGGCCTCAGTCCTCGTTGCAGCATCGCGGCTGGCGCAGCCGGCGCTGCCCATGACCAGGGCGACCAGCAGCAAGGAGCGCAGGATGGTGCCGCCGCTCATGGCGCCTTGCCCGCCGCGTTCTGCTGGCGGCGCTCCTTCCGCTCGCGATCCAGCCATTCCTGTATCTGCGCCAGGCGCGAGGTGAAACGCGCCTTCTGCACGTCATCCAGCCCGGGAAGGGAGAGCGCGAGTCGCAATTGGTCCGAAGCCATAATCACGTCGCCCTTGATCAGATGCAGTTCAGCCATGTAGTAGTGGGCATCAGCCGTATCCCCCGCAGCGCTGGCGGCCAGCGCGATTAACCGGACCTGCTCGGCAGTGGGCGGCACGTTATTGAGCAGATCAAGCAGGATGGTATGTGCCAGCTTCGCCTGCCCGTCTGCAAGCAGGGCTTCGGTGTAACGCACTGTCAGCGGGACGTTGCGGGGAAAAAGCCCCATGGCCTTCTCGTAGACGGCGAAGGCGGCGTTCCGATTGCCGAGAGCGAGTTCCGCGCCGGCAAGGCCCGTGTGAAAGGGAATGACGCCAGGGTTCGCATCCAGCAGGCCACTGAACAGGGCTTTTGCCTCCTTGTATTGGCCAAGTTCCATGCGGACCAGCGCGAAGCCATACTCGGTACCGACCTCCCCGGCGTGCTTCGGATCGCGCTGTTCACCCTGAAAAAACTCCAATGCCTTCTCGGGCGTGGGGCTGGACAGAACGCGAACCCGTGCCCGGGTGAGCGAGTAACCTGCCGCGTCTTGTATATCAGGCCGAGGAAAGCTGGCGGCCCGTTCGCGTGTCTCGGCGATGCGATTGACGGTGACAGGGTGAGTACGCAGAAATTCAGGCGCCTGACTGGCCAGCGGGCCTGTTTGACGGGCCAGGGTTTCAAAGAAGGCGGGCATGCCCATCGGATCAAAGCCAGCCGCCGCGAGCACACCGACGCCAACGCGGTCGGCCTCGTACTCGTTGGCTCGCGTGAAATTGATTTGCTGCTGGGCTGCGACGCTCTGGGCCGTTGCGATAGCGCCGGTAATGGCATCGCCGCTGCCGCCGACCGCGCCCAGCAGGATGGCGCCGAGCATGGCCGCCATGGTCAGTATGCTGTTTCGCTGGTTGGCGAAAACGGCGCGCGAAATATGCCGTTGCGTGACGTGCGAGACCTCGTGCGCCAGGACCCCGGCCAGCTCGCTCTCGGACGAGGTCGCCAGCAACAGGCCGGAGTGAATGCCGACATACCCGCCGGGCAAGGCGAACGCGTTGATGGCCGGATCATTGACGACGAAGAAAGTGAACTGGTACTCGCCATCCTGGGCCTGGGCGGCCAGCTTCAGTCCGACATCCTGGACGTACTCCTGGATCTCCGGATCACTCATGACCCGGTTCGTGTCCACAAGACTGCGGAAAATGGAGCGACCGATCTGCATTTCCATGTCGCGGGACAGAACGGAATTGGCCGGCCCCCCGATGTCGGGCAAATCATCGCCGGTAGCCGCGGGCGCCGTTGCCGGCACCAGCAGCGTCAGGGCAGTAAGGGCTGCAACGAGGCGTCGCATGGGGGCGCAGGGGACGACCTTAGAGCGCCTCGACAGCTGCCAGGACCTCGGCAGCATGGCCCTTGACGCTCACCTTGCGCCACTCGGCGCGCAGTTTGCCCATGGCGTCGATCAAAAAGGTGCTGCGTACCACGCCCATTACCTTTTTTCCGTACATGTTCTTTTCCCGAATGACATCAAACAAACGGCACAGCGTTTCGTCGCCGTCGGACAGCAGGTCGAAGGGAAATTCGAATTTGGCCTTGAACTTTTCGTGAGACGCCAGGGAATCGCGCGACACGCCCAGGATGATGGTTTTTTTTCGGCGAAATTTGCTGTGCAGGTCGCCAAAGTCACAACTTTCTGTGGTGCAGCCCGGGGTGTTGTCCTTCGGGTAGAAGTAGATCACCACGTTGCTGCCACGAAGCCCCTTGAGGTCCACCGCCTTGCCCCCGGTGGCCGGCAGACTGAAATTGGGGACGGCCTTGCCTACGGTAATGGTGCTCATGGTGCGTGCGATTACTCCCGGGTGTCCTCAGCGCTGGGCCGGTTCGATAACCGCATCAAGGTTCTGTTCATCGCAATACTCCAGAAACTCTTCCCGCAACGTTGCGACATGCACTGAACCAGGCACATTCACGGTCATCTGTACGCTGAACATCAGCGCACCGGTGTGTGGGGCATTGTACCGGCGTGTGCTCACCTCGGAGATTTCGAGTGTCCGCGCAGCGAAAAAGTTCGACAGCCCGAATACGATCCCTTCGTGGTCCAGGGTGACGACGTCCACCAGGTAGGGTGCCGACGTCTCGATGGGCCGCGGTTGGGTCTCCCGCACGGCCACAGTCAGGTCGGCTTGTTGCTGCAGTGCCTGGAACTGGCTCTGAAGTTTGGTCACGGTGTGCCAGTTGCCGGAGACCAGCATCATTACGGCAAATTCGGAGCCCAGTGCGATCATCCGGCTTTCCCGGATGCTGCCGCCAGCCGCAGTTACGGCCTGGCTGAGGTCGCGTACGACGCCGGCGCGGTCCGGGCCTATGGCCGTGACCGCCAGTAGCTTTTCCATGAATCCGATCTGGAGGAGTTACGGGATGAAAGGCAGTGTACCGGTAAATCTACTACCGGCAAGCGACGTTCGCCGGCCGGGGCAGGCTCCCGGCCTTGCGAGGCCCGGGAGCGGGAAGTACCATCCCCGCCTCACCAACACGCGGTTCTTTCCGGATGTTTTCAGGCAGCAGCGTCGCTCTCGTAACCCCCATGTCGGCGGACGGGACAGTGGATTTCGCCTGCCTTGAGCGCTTGGTGGATCTGCATGTTACGGAGGGCACGGATTGCCTCGTGATCACCGGAACCACGGGTGAGTCGGCAACGCTGTCGAAGTCCGAGCACATCGAAGTTATTCGCGTGGCTGCCGAGCGTGCGGCAGGCCGCATTCCGGTCGTTGCCGGCACGGGCTCAAATTCCACTGCCCAGACAATTGAGTTGTCGCGCGCCGTCGCCGCGTACCCGATCGACGGTTACCTGATCGTCACGCCGTACTACAACAAGCCAACCCAGGAAGGGCTGTGCCGCCACTACCTGGCCATAGCCGATGCCGTCGATCGGCCCGTGATTCTTTATAACGTGCCGGGGCGTACCGGTGTGGACATGCTCCCGGAGGCCGTCGCAAAGGTGGCCAAGCATTCCGGCATTGCCGGGATCAAGGAAGCCACCGGCGATCTCAGCCGGGTCGCGACCCTGCGCGCCGGATGCGGCGACGAGTTTGTTCTGCTCAGCGGCGACGATGCCACCGCTCGCGAGTTCATCCTGAAGGGTGGGCAGGGCGTCATTTCCGTCACGGCGAATGTGGCACCCGCGCTGATGGCCGGCATGTGCGAAGCAGCCCTGGAAGGCGATGACGTACTGGCCGCCGAGCTGGATGCGCGGCTCGCCGACCTGCACCGCGACCTGTTCGTTGAGTCCAATCCGATCCCGGTTAAATGGGCGCTGGAGCGACTCGGCCTGATTCCCGGCGGATTGCGCCTGCCCCTGACTCCCTTGAGTGTCGTGGCCCGGCCGGTTGTCGAAGCCGCCCTGCGCCAGGCCGGTTTGCTGGAAGCCCTGCCTGGCGATCGCGCCTTCGCTGGCGGACACCGCTAGCGTGCCGGTGAAGGTTCTGCCAGCCGGACGGCGGTGGTCGCTGCTTGCTCTGCTTATTCTGGTGTCCGGTGCGCTTGCCGGCTGTTTTTCGTCGAAGAACTCCAACGAGCGTTGCGACGACGTGTCTGAGTACCAAAGCAGCCGGAGTGTGCCCGGCGTTGTTGTGCCCGACGGTCTGTCCGCGCCGAGCCATTCGTCAGTCTTCGTTGTGCCGCCGGCCGGTGCCGAGGCTGCAGGCGGCGACCTTTCGGGCGACTCGGCAGCGGTTCAGCCAGGCGCGGCGTGTCTGCCGCGCCCGCCGGATTTCTTCCGCAAGGATCCGGCGCCGGCGGCAAAATAGGCTACGGGCCGATTGAACGGCGGACCCCGGGTGGGCTACCCTGCAGCCCGCTTTCGACCTGCCAGCATCAGATACGGAGAGGTGGCCGAGTGGCTGAAGGCGCACGCTTGGAAAGCGTGTTTACGGTAACCCCGTAACGAGGGTTCGAATCCCTCTCTC
>JAQBGF010000045.1:0-3566 GCA_032122615.1 Gammaproteobacteria bacterium
GTCCTGCTTTCGCCTGTAGGCAATCGCCCAAATATTAGGCAGTTGCCCTCGCCAGATTAAGGCTAACTCATTTGAGCTTATCGACAGATAGCTGACACTCACCGCCGGAATAAGATGTAAACCATGTGTCCGGTATGGACCGTTGTTTTCATGGCGCGCCCGGAGAGATTCGAACTCCCGACCCTCAGGTTCGAAGCCTGATGCTCTATCCAGCTGAGCTACGGGCGCATCAATTTACTTGTGTCGCGCCTGAAGGCGCTCCTACAGCCGCTCCTACTTTCTTGCGGCGGCCATCTTTTTCATGAAGCCGTCGAAGGCGGTGCCGTAGTCCTGCAGCACCGGGCCACAGTGGGCGTTGCCCTCCATCGCCTTCCACCACGTTGCGAGTCGGCCGCTGTCGGTGGGATCGGTAATACCGAAGTTGCCGGCGGCCAGGATCTTTTTCATCATCATCGTGGTGGCGCCGAGCGCGCAGTCGCCGAGCGTCGGCGTCGCGCCGACACAGAACGGGCCGCTGCCCATCGCGTGCTCGGCATACCCGTAGGTTTTCACGATTTCCTTGCCCGCGGTCTCGATGACTGCCTGGTCGCGCGTGGCCGGATTCATCTGCCGGAACAGCGGGGTCACCTGCTGGCCGATGTAGAGGTCCACGATGCGCGCGATGAGTCGTGAGCGGGCGCGATCGTAGGGATCGGCAGGCAGGCCGGACTTCTGCGGGTACACGTCTTCGAGGTAGTCACAGATGATGGTGGATTCGCCGATGCCCTTCCCGTCCACGTCGAGGGTCGGCATCTTGCCGATCGGGTTGAGCTTGAGGTACTCGGGACTCTTGATGCCGCCCGGGGCCTCGGCCAGTGGCAGGTCAACGCCCTTGATCCTGGCGTACATCACAACGCGGGCCACGTAGGGTGAGGCAATGGCGCCGTAGAGTTTCATCGTTCTTATTCCTCTAGTTCAGTTCGGAAATGTCGAAATCGCGGACCACGCTGTCCGCGCGAAAAATCTTGAGCAGGATCGCCACCCGCATCCACATGCCGTTGCGTTCCTGCCGCCAGTAGACGGCGCGGGGATCATCGTCGACGGCCGGCGCAATCTCCGGACCACGCGGCAGCGGGTGCATGATCACGGCACTCGGCTTCAGCCGGACCAGAAGCTCTGGCGTGATGCTGTAGTCAGTGTAGTCGATATTGTTGGTCTCGCCGACCGTGTCCCACTCCGTTTGCATTCGCGTGACGTAGATCGCATCGAGCGACGGTAGCACCTCGTCGAGCCTTGCATCTTCCACGAAGGGAATCTTGTTCGCCGTCAGATACGCCTTGATATCGGGCTCCAGCCCGAACTTCGGTGGCGCAATCAGCACCAGCTGCACATCGCGGTAGTTCTTCATCAAATAGCACAGCGAGCGCACCGTGCGCCCGCGCTTTAAGTCGCCCATCAGGCCGATCACCTTGCCGTCGATGCCGCCCAGCTCCTCGAAGCTGCGATCCAGGGTGTAGATATCGAGCAGGGCCTGCGTGGGGTGCTGATCCTGGCCGCTGCCGGCGTCGATGATCGGCACGGGCCGCGGAATGCGGTTCATCAGCGAGGCGGCGCGCGCCGCCTCGCCGGAACGCGGCGTGCGCATCACGATCACGTCGACATAGGAGCTAAAGGTGCGGATGCTGTCCTCGAAGCTCTCGCCCTTGACCTCGGACGAGGTGGCCGGGTCCCGGATCTCGCTGGTGCGGATCCCGAGCACGTGGCAGGCATTATTAAAGGAGAGGAAGGTGCGGGTGGACGGCTGGACGAAATACAGCATCGCCCGCCGGTCGGGCAGCAGCCCAAGCAGGAAGCGGGCCCCGTCCGGGTGCTTGGCCAGGAACCGCACGCGGTTGGTCAGGTCACAAAGATCGTCGAGCTGGGACCGGTCAAACACGCGGGGGTCAATCACGTGAAACAGCGGGGCGGGCTCCGGCGGCATGAACGTTCTTTCTGGTCTTTTGGCCGGCGCGAATGATAGCAGCCCGCCGGGCCCTTCTGGCCGTCGCAAGCGGGCGCCTCGTATAGTTGAGGCTATGGAATCCCGTAAATCACAGGTGGTAGTCGTGGGTGGGGGGTTCGCCGGACTGTGGGCGGTCCGGGCACTTCGCAATGCCCCCGTGGCCATCACGCTGGTGGACCGAACCAATCACCACCTGTTCCAGCCCCTGCTCTACCAGGTCGCGACGGCGGGTCTTGCCGCACCCTCAATTGCAGCCCCGCTCCGCTACGTACTGCGTAACCAGCGAAATGTCACCGTCCTGCTCGGCGACGTGGAGCGAATCGATGTGGAGAAGCAGTGCGTGTGGCTCGGCGATCAGGCGCTGGACTACGACCACCTCGTGCTGGCAACCGGCGCGACCCACGCCTACTTCGGCAATCCCGACTGGGAGGCACATGCGCCCGGCCTGAAGACCCTCGACGACGCACTGGCGATTCGCCGCCGGATACTCACCGCGTTTGAGAATGCGGAACTGGAAACCGATCCAGTGCTGCGACAGGCGTGGCTGACATTCGTCGTCATCGGGGGTGGCCCCACCGGCGTTGAACTGGCCGGCACCCTGGCCGAAATCGCCCGTCACACGCTGGCGCCGGAGTTTCGCCGGATTGATCCCCGGTCGGCCCGAGTGCTGTTAATTGAATCGGGTGATCGTGTCCTCAACGCTTTTCCCGCGGATCTTTCCGCAAGCGCCGTAACGCAGCTCGAACGGCTTGGCGTGTCCGTCCAGCTGGGCCAACCCGTCAGTGCCGTCGGTGACGGCCATATTGAGGTTGCCGGTGAACGGATTACCGCGCGCACGATCCTGTGGGCGGCTGGCGTACAGGCCTCCCCGATCGGCACACAGTTACGCGAGCAGGCTGGCGCACCGCTGGACCGGGCCGGCCGCGTGCAGGTCGCGCCGGACCTGAGCGTTCCAGGGCGGCCGGAAATTTTCGTGGCCGGGGACCTCGCCACGCTCACCGACGCGAACCGGCATACGGTCCCGGGCATCGCGACCGCTGCCAAGCAGATGGGCGCGCACGTGGGGCGCAGCATCCGCGCCCGGCTGGCCGGCCGCCCGACGCAGCCCTTTCGCTATCGCGACTACGGCAACCTCGCGACGATCGGCCGGCAGGCGGCGGTCGTCGACAGCCTGGGCCTGAAGCTGTCGGGCGTCCTGGCGTGGTGGTTCTGGCTGCTGGCGCACGTGTTCTTTCTCATCGGCTTCCGCAATCGCCTGGTGGTACTCATCGACTGGGCCTGGGCCTACGTCACGTACTCGCGCAGTGCCCGGATCATTGTCGGCGGCAAGGAGCAAGGCTGATGGTAGCGAGAACCCCGTCCCCGTTCGTCACGCCGACCGACCGTTAACAAGCGGCAGGCGCGCTATACTGCACGCGGGTATTTGGACTCGTACTTCAGCAAAGGAGTGGGCGAAATGGATTTTCGACAGATCATCGTGGCGATCACGGCGGCGTGCTTTCTCGGCCTCGGCTTCCAGGGCACCGCGTCGGCGAGCGTGATTGGCACCCAGGACTACCTGTCTGCAGAAGCGCGCGCCAGTCAT
>JAQBGF010000046.1:0-15032 GCA_032122615.1 Gammaproteobacteria bacterium
GGCAGTGGCAGCGGCCGGTGATCCTGCCGCGCGTGGCCCTGCTCGAGCTGGCCGTGGACATCGTCGCGATCACGCTGCTGATGCATGCCAGCGGCGGCGTCCGCAGCGGCATCGGCGGCCTGCTGGTGGTCTTCGTCGCCGCCGCCAGCCTCACCCTGCACGGACGCCAGGCTTTTTTCGCCGCCGCGGTGGCTGCGCTGTGCGTGCTGACCGAACAGGCGATCAGTGTGGTGGGCCAGGCGGCCCCGACGCGGGAGTTCGTGGCGGCCGGGGTGCTCGGCGCCATCATCTTCATGATTGCCTCGGCAGCTTACCCGCTGGCGAGGCGGCTCGAAGAAAGCGAAGCGCTGGCCCGGCAGCAGGGCATCGACCTCGCGAATCTTGCCCAACTCAATGAGTACGTCATTCAGAATCTTCGCGAGAGCATCGTGGTGGTGGATGAAGACAACCGGATCCGCCTGATCAACCAGTCGGCGGCCGAGCACGTCGGCATCCGCACCCGCGAGCCCGGCCAGGATCTGGCGCATCTCGCGCCACACCTCCACCGGATGCTGGCCGACTGGCGACGGCAGGGAAATCCGCTGTTGCAGCCGCCATCGTTCAGGTCGGCCGATGGCAGCACCCGGATCAACGCCTACTTGGCCCCGCTCGGCGGGCACAACGACGGCCCGGTGCTGATGTTTCTCGAGGATGCCGGCCTGCTGACGCAGAAGGTCCAGCAAACCAAGCTGGCCGCGCTCGGCCGGCTGTCCGCCAGCATCGCGCACGAGATCCGCAATCCCGTGGGCGCCCTGAGCCACGCCAGCCAGTTGCTGGAAGAGTCGGCCAATCTGAACCCGGAGGACCGCCGCCTGATCGATATCATCCAGACCAACTCCCGGCGTGTCAGCGAAATCGTCGAGAACGTACTCCAGTTGTCCCGCCGTGAAGACAGCCGCCCGGAGCTGATTTACCTCGACAGCTGGACCCGGGAATTTGCCGCCGAGTTCAGCTCCACGCTCGAACTGCACGAGGGCCAGATCGCGGTTCTTCCGGGCGAGGAGGTGGAAGTGCGCATGGACCCGGGCCACCTGCGCCAGATCGTCTGGAACCTCTGCGATAACGCGGTGAAGTACGCCAGCAGCAATGGCGGCATCGCGGTGGAGATTGGCTATGGCCGGCTGGCCGGGAATCGCCGGCCCTATCTGGAGGTGGCCGACTCCGGACCGGGAATCCCTGAGGAACTGCGCGAACAGATGTTCGAGCCCTTCGCCACGGGCCGCAGTGGCGGCACCGGACTTGGCCTGTTCATTTCCCGCGAGCTCGCCGAGTGCAATCGCGCGGCGCTGATCCACGAACCGCACCCTGGTCGCGACGGCAGCGTATTCCGCATCGTGTTCGCCGACCCTGCCCGCTGGGAGAGCTGACGCATGACCCGACCGGTTGCACTGGTGGTGGACGACGAGCCGGATATCCGCGAGCTCCTCGCGATCACGCTGGAGCGCATGGATATTGAGGCCAGCACGTGTGCCGACGTGGCGAGCGCGCGCGAACGCCTGATGAAGCGTGAATTCCAGCTGTGCCTGACCGACATGCGGCTGCCGGATGGCGATGGCCTGGAACTGATCGAGTGGATGCAGAACCGCGGCCTGAAAACCCCGGTGGCCGTCATCACGGCCCACGGCAACGTGGAAACGGCGGTTCGCGCCTTAAAGGCCGGCGCCTTCGATTTTATCTCCAAGCCCGTCGACGTGAAGATGCTGCGCAAGCTGGTGGGCAGCGCCCTGAAAGTGCCGGTCACGGCCGTGACCGGCGGCCGGGCGCAGCTGCTCGGCGAGTCCACCGCCATCGACCACCTGCGCCAGACCATCGGCAAGGTGGCGCGCAGCCAGGCGCCGGTGCACATCACGGGCGAGTCGGGCACGGGTAAGGAACTCGTTGCCCGCATGATCCACGAGCAGGGCGCCCGGGCCGACGGGCCTTTCGTGCCCGTGAACTGCGGCGCGATACCGGGCGAGCTCATGGAGAGCGAGTTTTTTGGGCATCGCAAGGGCTCGTTCACCGGTGCGGTCATCGACAAGACGGGCCTGTTCCAGTCGGCCGAGGGCGGCACGCTGTTCATGGACGAGATCGCCGACCTGCCGCTGCCCATGCAGGTCAAGCTGCTGCGGGTCATCCAGGAAAAGACCGTGCGTCCCATCGGCCAGACCGCCGAGGTGCCGGTGGACGTGCGGATCCTCTCGGCCACGCACAAGGACCTGCGGGCGCTGGTGGCAAGCGGGCAGTTTCGCGAAGATCTCTACTACCGGATCAACGTCATCGAGCTGCGGGTGCCGCCGCTGCGCGACCGTGGCCACGACACGCTGCTTTTGACCGCGCTCATCCTGCGGCGGCTGTCGGCGAGCCTGGGCAACCCGGCACCGGAACTCACGCCGGAAGCGCAGGCCAAGCTCTCGGGCTACCGCTTCCCGGGCAACGTCCGCGAACTGGAGAACATGCTGGAACGGGCCGTGGCCTTGTGTGGCGGCGTGATCACCGCGGACGATATCCAGATCCACCAGGTCGCGCCTGTAGGAGCGCCCGTAGGAGCGCCTTCAGGCGCGACCGAGATTCGTGTCGCGCCTGAAGGCGCTCCTACGGGCGCTCCGACGGGTACGTCGACGCCCCCCCTGCTCGGCGACCGCCTCGACTCGGTGGAGCGCGAGACAATCCTCGCCGCCCTCAAGGACCATCGCTATAACAAGACCGCGACGGCCCGCACGCTGGGCCTGACGCTGCGGGCCCTGCGCTACCGGATGCAAAAGCTCGGGATTGACTGACGCGGAAGGTCACAAGGTGACGCGCAGCGTCCCCTTACAGCGGTGCCTTCCGACTACTTATGTTGCACCGCTTGATGCACCGCCGGGGCACCCAGGCCTTTTTTCTCCGCCAATCAACAGGATGCGCGATAGACGCCGACAGCTGGCATGGAACCTGCAATGAAAGCCCGCAGGCTTCGGCCGCAACGTGTTCCATATTCCAAACTCGTTTAATCCTTAATGGAGAGTAAGTACATGACCAAGAACCTTCAAAAGGGCTTCACGCTCATCGAGTTGATGATCGTGGTGGCCATCATCGGCATCCTGGCGGCCATCGCGATCCCGGCCTACCAGGACTACACCATCCGCTCGCAGGTCACGGAAGGCCTGACCCTGGCCGGCGCCGTCAAGACCGGTGTGGCCGAGTCCTTCGCCGGCACGGGCAACTGGCCGGTCGGCCTGGACCAGGCTGGTGGCGACGATCTGGTCCACCCGAACGGCAAGTACGTCACGGACATTGACGTGGGCACCGGGACGATCACCATCACGTACGGTAACGACTCCAACTCGGCCATCAACGGCAATTTCCTGCTCCTGCGGCCGATGCTGAGCGGCAATAACGACGTGGTCTGGCTTTGCGGTTACTACACTGCGGCCGCAACCGTCACCGCGGGCGATATTGCCGCCGCCGACGGCAGCGGCACGGATTCCGACGACAACGTCGGCGGCACCGACATCGAATCGAAGTACCTGCCCCAGTCCTGTCGCGACGACACCTGATAGTCGCCCGGTACTGAGAGTCGCTTGACTCGAGGGAAGGCCCCTGCCGAAAGGCAGGGGCCTTTTCTTTTTGGGGGAAATTCCTGAAAGAGGCGAATTGACCGGTTGCGCCGGCCCCCGAACCTCAGTAAGACTACACTTATAGCAACGTGGGCCAGGGTGGGCGCCGCGTGAGGTAGTGTGCGCAAGGAGCCTATGGCCGTTTCCGCCACCAATTCAGCCTTAAGCGGCCTGTCGCGCCGGCTGGTTCAGGACGCCCTGATCCCGGAAGACGCCGTGATCCAGGCCCTGAAGGGGGCCCAGGCCCAGCGCATCAGCCTGGTGGCCTACCTCGTTGGCCGGCAGATGGTGGACGCCCGCCAGATCGCCGTGGCGGCGGCCTCCGAGTTTGGCGTGCCGCTGTTCGACCTCGATGCCATGGACCTGGACATGGAGGCCGTCAAGTCCGTCGACCAGCGCCTGCTGGCCAAGCACCAGGTGCTGCCCTTGGTGCTGCGCGGCAAGCGCCTGTTCCTGGGCGTGGCCGATCCCACCGACCTGGCCGCCATCGACGAGATCAAGTTCCAGTCGGGAATGCGGGTGGACCCGATCATCGTCGAGCAGGACAAGCTCGCGGCGATGGTCAACAAGGCGCTGGAGGCGGTCGACACCTCCATGGCCTCCTTCAGCGAGGACGATTTCGACCTCGAGAGCCTCGAGGTTTCCGGTGGCGACGATGAACTGGCCAGCGACGACGTCGCCCGCGACGATATCGAAGACGCGCCGGTGGTGCGCTTCGTCAACAAGATCATGCTCGACGCGATCAAGCGTGGCGCGTCGGACATCCACTTCGAGCCCTACGAAAAGACCTACCGCGTGCGGACCCGCCTGGACGGCGTGCTGAAGCAGGTGGCATCACCGCCGCTGGCACTGTCGAACAAAGTCACGGCGCGCCTGAAGGTGATGTCGCGACTCGACATCGCCGAGCGTCGCGTGCCTCAGGACGGCCGCATCAAGCTGCGCCTGTCGAAAAACCGCGCGATCGACTTCCGCGTGAACACCTGCCCCACCCTGTTCGGTGAAAAGGTGGTGCTGCGTATCCTCGACCCGATGGCCGCGAAGCTTGGCATCGAGGTGCTGGGCTACGAGGACTTTCAGCGCGCGCTGTACCTCGACGCATTATCCAAGCCGTACGGCATGATCCTGGTCACCGGCCCCACGGGCAGCGGCAAGACGGTGTCGCTGTACACCGGCATCAATATCCTGAACACCGAAGACCGGAACATCTCGACCTGCGAAGACCCGGTCGAAATCAACGTGCCCGGCATCAACCAGGTGAACGTCAATCCGAAGGTCGGGCTGCACTTCGCCACGGCCTTAAAGGCCTTCCTGCGGCAGGATCCCGACGTAATCATGGTCGGCGAGATCCGCGACCTGGAGACCGCGGAAACGGCGATCAAGGCCGCCCAGACCGGCCATCTCGTGCTCTCCACGCTGCACACCAACGACGCGCCCCGCACGCTGACGCGCATGGTGGATATGGGCGTGAAGCCCTATGCGATCGCCACCTCTGTGCACCTGATCATCGCCCAGCGGCTGGCGCGCCGGCTCTGCCAGCAGTGCAAGGAGTTGCGCGACATCCCCGAAGAGGCCCTGGTGCAGGAGGGCTTCACCAAAGACGACGTGGCCGGGCTGCGCGTTTTCGGCCCCGTGGGCTGCAAGCAGTGCAACGACGGCTACAAGGGCCGGGTGGGCATTTACCAGGTGATGCCCGTCACGGAAGCGATCAGCCGCCTCATCCTGGCGGGCGGAAACGCCGTCGAGATCGAAGCGCAGTCCCAGAAGGAAGGCGTCTGGAACCTGCGTCGCTCTGCACTGCAAAAAGTCAAGGACGGCGTCACAAGTCTTGAGGAAATCAACAGGGTTACAATTGAGTCTTGATATCTTGTAGGAGCGCCTTCAGGCGCGACCGGTTGGGTGGTCGCGGCTGAAGCCGCTCTTACACGGGTAGCGGTCGCGGCTGAAGCCGCTCCTACGGGTAACGGGCACACGATTGGGGTTCGCACACCATGGCTAACGGCATTGCCATCGAGAAAAGTCCCTTCAACTGGGAAGGCACGGACACCCGTGGCAACAAGGTCCGCGGCAAGACCATGGCCGCCAGCGAGGCCGCCGTCCGGAGCGAACTGCGCAAGCAGGGCGTTGTGCCGGTCCGAATCAGCAAGGAATCCACGCTCTTCAAGAGCCGTGGCAAGGTCACGCCCTACGACATCGCGATTTTCAGCCGGCAGCTGGCCACGATGCTGGCGGCGGGTATACCGCTGGTGCAGGGCTTCGAGATTGTCGGTGCCGGGCACGACAACATCGCCATGCAGAAACTGATCCTCGGCATCAAGGCCGATCTCGAGTCCGGTACGGCGCTGGCCGAAGCGCTGGGCCGCCACCCGCTGTATTTCGACGACCTCTACGTGAATCTGGTGACCGCTGGCGAACAGGCCGGCGCCCTGGACACGCTCCTCGAAAAGGTGGCCACGTACAAGGAAAAAACGGAAGCCATCAAGAAGAAGATCAAGAAGGCGCTGTTTTACCCGGCTGCCGTTCTCGTCGTGGCGGTGATCGTCACGATGATCCTGCTGATCTTCGTGATCCCGCAATTCGAATCGCTGTTCAAGGGCTTTGGCGCGGACCTGCCGGCGTTTACCCGGATGGTGATCAATCTCTCTTATTTCGTACAGACCAAGGGCTGGCTGCTGGCCCTGGTGGTCGGTGGCGGGGTCGCGTTCTACATCTACACCCGCAAGCGCTCCCGCAAGCTGCGTGAATACGAAGACCGCATCATGCTGAAGATGCCGATCATCGGGAATATCCTCGAGAAGGCGGCCGTGGCGCGCTTCGCCCGCACGCTGTCCACGATGTTCAGCGCGGGTGTGCCGCTGGTCGAAGCCCTGCAGTCTGTCGCGGGTGCCACCGGCAATATCGTTTACGAAAACGCCGTGATGGCCATGCGCGACGAAGTCTCCACCGGGCAGCGCCTGCAACGCGCCATGGAAAACACCGATCTGTTTCCCAACATGGTGATCCAGATGATCGCCGTGGGTGAAGAATCCGGCTCGCTCGACGAGATGTCCGGCAAGGTGGCGGACTTTTACGAGGCCGACGTGGACAATGCCGTGGACAGCATGAGCAGCCTGCTCGAGCCGCTTATCATGGCCATCCTGGGCGTGCTGGTCGGTGGCCTCGTGATCGCGATGTACCTGCCTATCTTCAAGATGGGCGCGGTCATCTGAGTACGGCCGCGACGCTGCAGTCCATTCCCTATTTGCTCCCGGGCCTCGGCGTCCTGCTCGGGCTACTCATTGGCAGTTTTCTCAACGTCGTCATTTACCGGCTGCCCGTCATGCTGGACCGCGACTGGCGCCAGCAGTGCGCGGCGCTGCTGGCGGATTCCGCCGCGACACCGGCGCCCCAAGCCGCTCCGAAGGGCGAAGCCGAGCCGTTTGACCTCATCCGGCCGCGCTCGGCCTGCTTAAGCTGCAAGACCCCGATCAAGGCCCGGCACAACGTGCCCGTGCTGGGCTGGCTGTGGCTGCGCGGCCGCTGCGCGGCCTGCCAGGCGACTATTCCGGTCCGCTATCCCGTCGTGGAAGCGGGGACGGGCCTGGCGTCCGGCTTTGTGGTCTGGTCCTTCGGCTTTTCGCCGGAGGCCCTCGCGGCGCTGCTACTCACCTGGTCGCTGATCGCGCTGGCGGTGATCGATCTCGATCATCACCTGCTGCCGGACGCGATCACGCTGCCGCTGTTGTGGGCGGGCCTGCTGTTTCATCTGGTCTTCGGCCCGCACGCGGCGACCAGCCCCTTTGCCAGTCTGACCAACGGGGTGATTGGCGCGATTGCCGGCTACCTGAGCCTGTGGCTGGTCTTCCACGGGTTTCGGTTAGTCACCGGCAAGGAAGGCATGGGTTACGGCGACTTCAAACTTTTCGCAGCGCTGGGCGCGTGGCTGGGCTGGCAGATGTTGCCGTTGATTATTCTGCTGTCGGCACTCACCGGCGCGATCACGGGCGTCTGCCTGATCGCTCTCGGCCGCCACACCCGTCAGGCGCCAATCCCATTCGGACCGTACCTTGCAGCCGCCGGATTCGTCGCCCTCATCTGGGGTCTACCCGTGATGGGTGCCTACCTCCGGACTGCCCTTCCCCAGGGTTGAGCGCGGAGTTCAGCGCCGATGAGCACTGTTCGCTTGAGGCTGCGCGACTGGCCGGTCTACCGGGTGGGACTCACCGGCGGCATTGCGAGCGGCAAGAGCACGGTGGCCGGAATGTTTGCGGCGCTCGGCATCCCGGTCATCGATACCGATGTGATTGCGCGGCAGGTGGTTGCGCCCGGAACCGGGGGCCTGACTGCCGTCGTTAACGCCTTCGGACCGGACGTGCTACTGCCCGACGGCAGCCTGGACCGGCGACGCCTGCGGGACCTGGCGTTTGCGACAGCGGATAGCCGGCGGCGGCTCGAGGCCATTGTGCACCCCCTGATTGCCGTCGAGATGGAAACGCGCAGCGCCGGTGCGGGAGGTCCTTATCAGGTGTTGGTCGTTCCCCTGCTGATCGAATCCGGCCTTAACGCCCAGGTGGACCGGGTGCTGGTGGTGGACTGTTCAGAAAGCGTTCAGCAAACCCGCCTCATGGTCCGGGACGGGGAAACCGTGGCCGGTGTCGATCGCCTGCTGGCAGCCCAGCTGGATCGCGCCACCCGCCTCCAGGGGGCTGATGACGTGCTGGTCAACAGCGGTACCCGTGACGAGCTGCGGGAACGGGTGCAGGCTTTGCACAACCGCTATCTGCAATTCGCCGCGGATCCGAAGCAGGGGGCGTGAAAGAGCTCGGGTGAGCTGGCGGGGCGTATATTTCCCAATTTGCCCTCCCCGTTTGGGAGGCGCAGAATAACCGGAAAACAAAGACTCCGGCTTGAAACCGGATATTCATGGTTAGCATTCCAACTGCAGATTTGTTTACAGAAGCCGCAGCATCGAGCGCCACCGGGCTTTACGAACAGCCCTTGAGTGAACGGATGCGGACCTTTCTGCGTCTTGAATTCCTGTACCAGCAGTTCTGCTTCAATCTGGAGCAGACGTCCCAGTGGAGCAGTCGCGCGGCGGTCACCAACATGCTCGACATCGTCGCCATTCTTGGCCGGGGCGATGTTCGTGGGGACGTGCTCAAGGAACTCGAGCGCCAGTTTGCCGTGTATGACCGCTACCAGAACATCGCGGGCATCGATGAGGCCCGCTTGAAGCGCGTGCTGCGCAATCTCAAGGATTTACGCCAGCGGCTCTTCGCGGTGGGTCCACAGTTCATGCAGACCATTCGTGAAAGCGAATTTCTGGCAGCCATCAAGCACCGCAGTGCCATACCTGGCGGAACCTGCGAATTCGACCTCCCCGACTATGCGCACTGGCTGAATAACGACTACCAGCAGCGCGTGTCGGACATTGATCGCTGGATGGCAAACCTTCGGCCGCTCTGCGACAGCATCTCCGAGTTGCTCTGGCTGCTTCGGGAAGGTGGACAAACCTCCGATCAGGTGGCAACCAACGGCTCCTTCCAGCACGGCATGATCGGCGAAGGCGTCGCCGGCCTGCTCCGCGTTTCACTGCAGCCGGGACTGAATCTCTACCCGGAGATCAGCGGCAGTCATCACCGTTTCACCATCCGATTCATGCAACGGCCCGACGCTCTCGAGCGACCCACCCAGGCCGGCAAGGACGTCCAGTTCCGCCTCACAATCTGTTGAGTGCTGCCGCAATCGGCTGATCGGCCTCGAGCAGATCCGCCGCAGGAAGTTCCGCCACAGCTACCCAGCGCAAGGGCTGGCCCTCGACCCCGTGGGGTTGCCCTGTATACCGTTCAACCAGAAATACGTGCAGCTCGACGATCCGCTCGGGGTACTCGTGCCGGTAGGTCAGAAACGGCACCACCGCCTCGACCGAAATGCCCAGTTCCTCGTGAAGCTCCCGCTCCAGGGCCTTCGCGGGCAGTTCGCCGGGGTGGAGCTTGCCGCCGGGAAACTCCCAGAAGCCGCCGACGTGGCCCCCCGCCGGACGCTGTGCAATCAGGATGCGGCCCAGCGAATCCCGCAGGATGCCGGCGGCAACTACGATCAGTCCGGCTTCACTCAAGACGGCCGTGGCACTGCTTGTACTTCTTGCCGGAACCGCACGGACACGGCTCGTTGCGGCCAACCTTCTTTCCCGTGCGAACCACCGGCACCATCGGCTGCGGGGCTTCGGGCTGCCCCCGGGCTGTCCTTGCGACCAGTGGCCGGCGCCCATCTCCGGGAGTGTCACCGGCGCCCGGTTGGGGTTCAGTCCCCGCCGGCGACATGGCGGACGGCGCCTCGTCGTGCCGGAACTGCAGCTGTTCCGCCATGCGACGCCGGTCTTCGTCGGCAGCCACTTCGGCCGGAGTCCGGACCCTCGCCTTGGCGAGGATGGTGACCACGTCGCGCTTTACCTGGTCCAGCATCTGCCCAAACATCTCGAAGGCTTCGCGCTTGTACTCCTGCTTGGGATTCTTCTGCGCATAGCCGCGCAGGTGTATCCCCTGCCGCAGGTAGTCCATGGCGGCCAGGTGCTCTTTCCAGTGCAGGTCGACCTGCTGCAGCATCAGCTGCTTTTCCAGCTGGCGAAGTTCTGCTGCTTCGACCACCTCGAACTTCTTCAGGTAGGCCTCTTCCACCGCGGCCAGAATCCGCGCGCGAATGCCCGCCTCATCAAGGCCCGGTTCGTCGTTCGCCAGGCGCTGCACATCGAGTTCGACGCTGAACTCCTTGTCCAGCGCAGCCGACAAGCCGACCACGTCCCAATTCTCCTCGACACTTTCCGGGGGAATGAACGCGCTGATGACGGCGTCGACCACCTCGGCCCGGATCTCGGCAACTGCCTCGGAGATGTCGTCGACCTGCATCAGCTGGTTGCGCTGCTGGTAAATGACGCGGCGCTGGTCATTGGCCACGTCGTCGTATTCCAGCAGCGACTTGCGCGCGTCGAAGTTATGCGTCTCGACCTTGCGCTGGGCGCGCTCAATCTGCCCGGTGAGAAGGTTGCTTTCTATAGCCTCCCCTTCCCGCATGCCGACACCACGGAGCATGCCCTTGGTGCGGTCGGGGTCGCCGAAGATGCGCATCAGGTTGTCTTCGATGGCCAGGTAGAAGCGGGTGCCACCGGGATCACCCTGCCGACCGGAGCGGCCACGCAGCTGGTTATCGATGCGCCGGGATTCGTGGCGTTCCGTGCCGATGATGCGCAACCCGCCGGCAGCGATCACCTTGTCGTGGCGCTCCTGCCATCCCTCCCGGTGGGCCTGGCGATCGGCGTCTGTCGACGCGGGATCGAGCTGCGAGAATTCAGATTCCAGGTTTCCGCCGAGCACGATGTCGGTACCGCGACCGGCCATGTTCGTCGCGATGGTCACTGCGCCCGGGCGGCCGGCCTCAGCCACGACGTGCGCCTCCCGCTCGTGCTGTTTGGCATTTAAAACCTGGTGGACAACCCCGTCCTTCTGGAGCAGGCCAGCCAGGTACTCCGAGGTCTCGATCGACGTCGTGCCCACGAGAACGGGTTGCTCGCGCGCCTGGCATTCCTTGATGTCCTCGATGATGCCCTCGAACTTGTCCTTCTGCGTGAGGTAGACAAGGTCGGCCTGATCATTACGGATCATCGGCCGGTGCGTGGGAATCACCACAACTTCCAGTCCGTAAATCTGCTGGAACTCGAAGGCTTCCGTATCGGCGGTGCCCGTCATGCCCGATAGCGTTTTGTACAAGCGGAAGTAGTTCTGGAAGGTGATTGAGGCCACGGTCTGGTTTTCTTCCCGGACGTGAACACCTTCCTTCGCTTCGACGGCCTGATGCAGTCCGTCGGACCAGCGACGGCCCGGCATGGTGCGGCCGGTGAATTCATCGACGATGATAATTTCGCCGTCGCGCACGATGTACTCGACGTCTTTCCGGAACAGGGCGTGAGCACGAAGCGCTGCCGTCAGGTGGTGCATCAGGCGAATATTGCCAGCGTCGTACAGGCTGTCGCCCTCGCTGAGCAAGCCCTCCTGGAGCAGCAACTCCTCCACCTTCTCGTGCCCGTCTTCCGTGAGAAAGACCTGGCGGGACTTTTCATCCACCGAGAAATCGCCGGGACCGCCCTCCTCGTCGTCGGTGGCAACCTTCTCCTGGCGGACCAGTTGCGGCACCAGTCGATTGATCTGCAGGTAGAGTTCGGAGCTGTCGTCGGCCGGCCCGGAAATGATGAGCGGCGTGCGGGCTTCGTCGATGAGGATCGAGTCCACCTCGTCCACGACGGCAAACGACAGGTCACGCTGGACCTGATCTTCGCGGCGAAATGCCAGGTTGTCGCGCAGGTAGTCGAAGCCAAACTCGTTGTTTGTGCCGTAGGTAATGTCGGCGGCATAGGCAGCCCGCTTTTCGGCACCTGTCTGCCCGTTGCGGATGACGGCCACTTCGAGGCCCAGGAAGCGGAAGATGGGCGCCATCCAGTCGGAGTCACGCTGGGCTAAGTATTCGTTGACGGTCACGATATGCACGCCGCGGGCCGGCAGCGCATTCAGATATGCCGGGAGAGTCGCCACGAGGGTCTTGCCCTCGCCCGTCCGCATCTCGGCAATTTTGCCTTCGTGCAGGACCAGGCCACCGACCAGCTGAACGTCGAAATGCCGGAGGCCGAGTGTGCGCCAGGAGGCCTCCCGGACCGCGGCGAAAGCCTCAGGAATCAGGTCATCCAGGGCGGTACCAGCTGCCAGGCGCTCGCGAAATTCCGCGGTCTTGGCGCGCAAGGCCACATCGTCGAGCGCCTTAAAGGCGCTTTCGTACTGATTGACGGCCAAAACAACCCGGTTGTACCCGCGCAATAAACGCTGATTGCGGCTCCCAAAGAGCCGGGATAGCCAGTTAAACAAAGCGTGTGTCCTCTGCAGCCGATCGGCCGCGATGCATTATTCTAACAGGGCAAATACCGGCGCTCAGGGGTTCGCCTGCACCCGGAAGTAGACTCGAAGCCCCAACTGTCGGGCAGATCAGATATCCCGCGGCACGAAGCCGGCAGGGTTCTGGTGGCGGCCGCGATACAGGACTTCAAAGTGCAGGTGAGTGCCGGTTGCACGACCGGTCGCGCCCATGAGGGCGATGGTCTGACCGGGTTTCACGTAGTCGCCCGGTGTCACGAGATTGGACGCGTTATGCCCGTAGCGGCTAACCCAGCCACGCCCGTGATCGATCTCGATGAGATTGCCGTACCCGGTCCGGCGCCCGGACCAGGTCACAACGCCGGGAGCCACAGCCCGAATCGCGCTGTTGCCGGGGCCGGCAAAATCGACGCCTCGATGGACTGCTGGCAAGCCGGTTAACGGATCCTGCCGCTGGCCATACCCGCTGGAGACCCAGCCGCCGACGACCGGGCGGTAAAGGGCCAGCCCCTGCCCGCGGCGGCTGGCAGCCGGCGAGCGGTCCTGTGCAACGAGGGCGGGCGGCGCTGCTTCTTCCGGTCCGCCGATGGGCTCGACAAGCGCCACAGCGGGCGCCGACAGCCGGACGTACAGGCAGCCGAGGCCAAATCCGGACCCGCCCAGGAGCAAGGCGGCACAGACACCGAGTGCCGTCGGCGCGAGATGCCGGGTCAACGATAATTTCGCGGACGATTTCGCGAATGAATTCGCGGCGTGCGAAATGGCTGTGAGACGTGTATCCATCATGTTCGGCAAGGACGCCGAGGCAGCGGTTTACGGACCGGACAGCCCTGCGGCTTACGTCTAGACTATGCCCGAGCAAATTTCACGCGACAAGGAACGATTCACACCCTGCGGGCAACGGATGAGCAATTCCCCTTCAAGAAGTGGTCCACAAGCGCTTGGTGACCTGCTCAAGGCTGACAGCCCGCTCGGGGCGCTGGCCCGGGCAGCCAGCAGCCGCCTGGATCTCGCCGATTGCGCCCGCAAGCAACTGCCGGAGGAGCTGGCAGCGGCCATCGTCAGCTGCAATCTGCGTCCCGATGGCACTCTGGTCGTCACGGCGGCCAGCCCGGAATGGGCGGCACGCCTGCGCTTCGAAGCCGACGGTATTCTCTCGGGTTGCCGGGGAGACTGGCCAGCCGCGGCCCGGGTGCGGTTCCGGGTAGGAACGGATCCGCAGGAGCGCCTGTAGCAGCGCCTGTAGGAGCGGCTTTAGCCGCGACATCGATACCGTTCGCGCCTGAAGGCGCTCCTACACGCCGGCGGCGAGAGGGGCCTGGTAGGAAATCGGTGCCTGCCGCTGATCGTCGAAGGTGACAATTTCGAAGGCCGACGCATCAGCGCGCAGCGCGTGCAGCAGCTTGTTATTGAGCTCATGGCCTGACTTGCAGGCCGTCAACTCGCCCACGAGACTGTGTCCGAGCAGGTACACGTCACCGATGGCGTCGAGAATCTTGTGCTTGACGAACTCGTCCTCGAAACGGAGGCCGTCTTCGTTCAGGATGCGGAAGTCGTCGATCACAACCGCGTTTTCCATGCTGCCGCCCAGGGTGAGCTGACGGGCGCGTAACTTCTCAATGTCCCGGGCAAAACCGAAGGTCCGGGCACGCGAGATTTCCTTGAGAAACGCCGTGGTGGAAAAATCCACCGAGGCCGTCTGCGCGTGGCGGCGGAACACCGGGTGATCGAAGTCGATGCGGAAATTGACCTTGAACCCGGCAAACGGCCGGAGCTCGGCGAATTTGTCGCCGTCCTCAACGCGTACGGTCTTGCGGATCCGGATAAATTTCTTGGCGGAATTCTGTTCGGCCACACCGGCCGACTGCAGCAGGAACACAAACGGCGCGGAACTGCCGTCCATGATCGGAACCTCGGCCGCGCTTAAGTCCACGTAGGCATTATCGATGCCGAGGCCGGCAAATGCCGCCATGAGGTGCTCGATCGTCGCGACCTTGACGTCGCCCTGGACCAGGGTCGTGCCGAGCATGGTCTCGCCGACCAGGCTGGCGTCGGCCCGAATGTCCACAGGAGGATCCAGATCGACGCGACGGAACACGATGCCGGTGTTGTCTGCCGCCGGGCGCAGCGTCATGAATACCTTGCGACCGGTATGGAGGCCCACACCGGAGGCGCGAATCGCATTCTTTAAAGTGCGTTGTCTCAACATGGGATTCCGATGCCCTTGCGAACTGTTCCGGACCCGCAACACACGGGAAGCGCGCCCAACCATCACCGTGGCTGGCCGACGCCGGAAGCTTACGCTTTACCCAAACCCTTGATTGCGCACATAAAACAGTGGGCGACCACGCATGCTGCCATGCACAAAACGACCCATCCGTCGATAAACCCTAGCACAGTCAGTGAAAACCCCGCAACGTCACCGGTCGGACACCCGGGGACCGCGGTCCCGGGGTGTCCGACCGGCCCCGTCGCTACTACCCCCCTCGGCCGGGGCAGCGACGGACTTTAGCGATCCTCAGTC
>JAQBGF010000047.1:0-3855 GCA_032122615.1 Gammaproteobacteria bacterium
TAATCTCCCCTTCCCCGCCAGTTTCTCGCCCCGCACAGCACGACCGGCGCACGCGGGCCCGGCCGGAATCCGGCACTGTGTCCGACGTCCTGACTTAGCCGCGCTCCAGACGGCCCCGGGGCGGTCCCCGCACCGCGGGCCGCCGCGTCTCCAGGTACGCCAGAATCTTCCCAATCACCACCGGGTCCTCGATGCAGGCGATCACCCGCACCTGACCGCCGCAGCCTTCGCAACTCTGCAGGTCGAGCTTGAAGACCCGCTTCAGCCGTTGCGCCCAGCTCATGGCGCGGTGGCGCTCGGCCGGCGTGCGGGTGGCCGCCACTGTCGCGCCGCTCCCCCGCCCCGCCGGCGTGATCTGCGACCGCCACCGGTTGTGCGGCGCGAACACGCCGTGATACCGCGTCAGGTGCACCCGCGGTTTCGGCACCAGAGCGGCCAGCCGTGCGATGAAGTCCTGCGGCGCGAAGACCACGTGGGTCGTGCCGTCCCGATAGAGAAGTATCGTCAGGCCCTGACCCTGCTTCTGGGCTGACCGCTCACGTCTGCCGCCAGCGGTTGACGGCGCCGGCAACTGCCAGGCCGGCAAACTGCACGGTGACAATCCAGCAGAACAGGTAGAGCACAAGTTTCGTGTGCTTGATGATTCCCGTCGCCCACGCCAGCGCCAGGAGTTTCCGTGGATAGGTTTCCAGCAGCAGCAGAAATCCGATGTTTTCCAGCACGTCGAGCAGCGCCTCGGCGAACGGGAGCAATAGCAGTCCGGAGGCGATCATTCGCTGCGGCAGGGTCGACCCGCACAGGCTGGCGAGCCAGCTCCAGGAAATTGCGAAAAGTGTCGCCAGGAGCGGCGGCCAGAAAAAGTCGACAACGAAGAACCAGCGGTATATCTGCCGGGATTCAGCCGTGTAGGCCCCATATTCCCGGTAGATAACTGCTGGCGTTGTGGGGAAGCTCATGTCAATCGGATAGAGGCCACCGCTGACGGCCTGGAATGCAGGCACCAGCCACAAGCCAAACAGCGACAGCGCCATGAGCGTGGCAATGAACACCAACAACACGTTGCGCCCGGTCGCGACGCCAGCGAAGCGGCTATTGAGCCACTCCAGACTGGCAAGCGGCTTCACTCCGACCCGTTCTTCGCTCATCATCGACTTGCCTCCCCGGATTTGTCAGGCAGGTGGCTACCCCGTCGTATAGTGCCAGTGATGAGTTTGATTATCGAAATGTGCGAACGGGGATTACTCCCCGATCGGGCCATTCGTTTCGGCATGCGCCGGCTGATGGCAGCGCGACTGGCACACGAAGCGCTCGACGGGGGCGAAATGCAGTTTGAGCAGTCCCGGCGACGCATCGCGGAACTTCGGCGCAGTGCTGTGGCAATCGAGACAGAAAAGGCCAACGACCAGCACTATGAGGTGCCGGCAGCTTTCTTCCAGAAGGTGCTGGGGCCGCACCTCAAGTACAGCTGCAGCCTCTACGCGAACGGCGTCCGGAATCTCGGCGAGGCAGAGCTCGCCATGCTCGAGCTCACCTGCGAGCGGGCCGGGCTTGCCGACGGCCAGCGGGTGCTGGAGCTCGGCTGCGGCTGGGGCTCACTCACGCTGTTTATGGCCAGCCGGTTTCCCAACAGCCGGATCACCGCCGTCTCGAACTCGAGGTCGCAGCGCGAATTCATCACCGGCGAGGCCCGGGCGCGTGGACTTGGCAATATCGAGGTTCTGACTGCCGACGCCAACGTGTTCACGACAGACCAACGCTTTGCACGGGTTGTCTCGGTGGAAATGTTCGAGCACATGCGCAACTACGCCACGCTGATGCAACGAATTGCGGGCTGGCTGGAGCCGGGAGGAAAACTTTTCGTACACATCTTTTGCCACCGCTCGTTGCTTTATCCCTTCGCGACTGGCGACAGCTATGACTGGATGGCAAAGCACTTTTTTAGCGGCGGACTGATGCCGGCGGAGCACACTCTCCTGTACTTCCAGGAACACCTTTGCATCGAGCAGCAGTGGCGTGTGGCGGGCAACCACTACCAGCAAACGGCCAACGCGTGGCTCGCCAATCTCGATGCCAGCCGCGGCATCGTTCGGCAAATTCTGGCCGACACCTGCGGGCCCAGGGATGCTGCCCGCCGGCTACAACGCTGGCGAATGTTCTTCATGGCGGTCGCCGAGCTGTTCGGCTACGCCGGCTGCACGGAATGGTTCGTGGCCCACTACCTGTTTGTCCGGAAGGCCGCCTGAATGCCGCGAGTGCATAAGAGGACTCTGTAACACTTTGTAACGAACGCACCGGTTCCGAATCCGGAACCCTGTCGGCCCCGAGATGACTCCATGCGCCGAGCGTCGGGTCGGGCCCCGGTACAGCGCCAGCGACGAATCCGGCCAATTACTGCGGGTCAGGACGCCCGGCTGATTTCCCGGCGATGCCGTTGGATCTGTCCGCGGAGCGGGTCAGGGCTGCGTGAGTTCCACGCGGTCCCGGAAGTGGCCCAGCGCCTCCGGATTGGCCAGCGCCTCCTCGTTGCCTGCCGGCTCCCCGTGCACCACGGCCCGCACGGCGAGCTCGGTCAGCTTGCCGCTGCGGGTTCTCGGCAGGTCCGGCACCTGCAGAACCTTTGCCGGCACGTGCCGCGGCGACAGCACACGGCGCACCGTGCTCCGGATCTTCGCCGTCAATGCCTCGTCGAGCGTGTGCCCGGCCCGCAGCACGACGAACAGCACGATGCGCTCGTCGCCATGCCAGCGCTGCCCGATCGCCAGGCTCTCCAGCACTTCCGCAACCGTCTCCACCGCCCGGTAGAGTTCCGCCGTGCCGATCCGCACGCCGCCGGGATTCAGCGTGGCGTCCGAGCGGCCATGGATGATGAAGCCGCCGGAGGGAGTGCGCTCAGCGTAGTCCCCGTGCGCCCAGATGCCGGGGAAGCGTTCGAAATAGGCCGCCCGGTATTTCGCGCCGTCCGCATCGCTCCAGAACGACACCGGCTGCGACGGAAACGGCCGCGTGCAGACCAGCTCACCCCGGCCCTGTGGCAGCGGCTTGCCGTCTGCGTCCACGATGTCCACCGCCATGCCCAGCCCGGCGCACTGCAGTTCCCCGCGTCGCACCGGCAGCAGCGGGTTACCCAGCACGAAGCAACCGCAGATGTCGGTGCCGCCCGAGATCGAGGCCAGCTGCACATCAGTTTTCACGATGTCATACACCGCATCGAAAGTCTCCGGCGCCAGCGGCGAACCGGTGGAAAGAATCGTGCGCACGGTCTTGAGCACGCTGGTGTCGCGCGGCCGCGTACCGCTCTTGGCGAGGCTCGCCAGGTAACGCGCACTCGTACCGAAGATGGTGATCCCCTCCTCGTCAGCCATCCGCCACAGTGCGCCGAAGTCCGGGTGCATCGGGGAACCGTCGTACAGCACCAGCGTGGCGCCACTCGCCAGGCCGCTGACCAGCCAGTTCCACATCATCCAGCCGCACGTGGTGAAGTAGAACAATCGGTCGTCTCGATGCAGGTCGACGTGCAGCAACTGTTCCTTCAGGTGCTGCAGCAGGGTGCCGCCGGCGCCGTGCACGATGCCCTTCGGCGGGCCCGTCGTTCCCGACGAGTACAGGATGTACAACGGGTGATAGAACGGCAGGGCCGCGAATTCCAGCGGCGCCGTCTCGGCCGTCAACGCCTGCCAGGAAATGCTGCCTGGCAGATCGCCAACACCGATGACCGCCTCGAGACCGCGCAGCCCGGCCGCCAGCTGCTGCACCGTGGCCCGGGTGTCGATCCGCTTGCCCGCGTACCAGTAGCCGTCGGTGGCGATCAGCACCTTCGGCGTGATCTGGCCAAAGCGGTCGAGGACACTGGCCGTG
>JAQBGF010000048.1:0-10987 GCA_032122615.1 Gammaproteobacteria bacterium
TCCGGCAAGACGACGGTGACGGGCTCGCTGCTCGAGTCCCTCGGGCTGATCCGGATCCGGTCGGACGTGGAACGCAAGCGCCTGTTCGGCATGCAGGCGGCGGTCGACGCGCACGCTGCGGTCGGTCAGGGTATCTATGGCACGGCGGCGAGCCGCCGGACGTACGCCAGATTGCTGGAGCTGGCCGCTAAGGTGCTGGATGCGGGGTTCCCGGTGGTCATAGATGCTGCCTTTGTGCATGCCGGGCAGCGGGCGCCGTTCCAGGCGCTGGCCGCGGCCAGGGGAATTGCCTGCACGATCATTGAGGTCACCGCGTCGCCGGCCACCCTGCGCGAGCGCATCGTCAGCCGGGCGCGAGGGGCTTCAGACGCGGACCTGGAGATCCTCGAACATCAGCTCGACTCGTGGCAACCATTGACCCCGGACGAATGTCCCCACGTCCTGCGCGTGGATACCGGCATGCCGCTGGACACCGACGAATTGATGGCTCGGATCAGGGCCATGCAGAGGTAGTGGCCCTCAAATTAGGCACTGCTCAATATCACTGACCACCACAGCCACGCAACGAAGCGTGCCATTTCATGGCAGGGCAGTTACGGGCAACATGCGTCCCACGACAGCAAGGAAAGTTTGGCGGTGGACGGAGTCTGGACCGAACCTGTCTCTGACAGATATTCTCTGCTTAACAGGCAACGAACTCTGTGCCGCCGTAATCTATTCTTTTCGGTTCGCCTCGCATGGATACTCCTGCCGCAGGGTCTGATAGACAATGTCGCGCGCTGGGATTCCCTCGTCAACGACCTTGCGACGTAGCAGGCTATTGATTACGTTGCCGACTACTTCTTTCAGGGCTGCGATTTCGCCGAGGCAAAACTCGGCATAGTAAGAAGGGCCGTAGCGTTCAAGTCTTCGCCCAACCCGTGTCCGAATCGCCCGCTCGCCGAAGCTCTCCTCCTGGCCGTACTCGGCCGCCACGTTCAGAGATACACGCGCGTCGGTCGCTAGCGCACCATCGATAAAACCTTGGATATAGCGAACGCAGAAGGTCGCGTCCTCCCCAACCGGGGCTTCGGCGTAGCGAGCACAATGCGACAGGAGTTCCCCGGTAGAAAGCGCCTCTGCGGCCCCAGAATCCCGGACTGGCAGAAGCATTGCCAGGGCCGATACCCCGATCAGAACGGGCTTCAGAATCATCGAACTTCTCCGTTGAAGTGTGTCTAAATCGCTCCGCGTTGGACGCGGACATAGAACGAGGAACCGAGGCGCATGATCCTTACGTCGACCCTATCATGGATATGAGGTGACCCATGTCGAGCGTCGCTTGAGCGGCCAGCGGCGTCGCACATGCACACCGCCATTTCCTGCGCCAGCGGCCACAGTCCGGGGAGCCGTGCTCGGCTTTCTGAGTCGCACTGTCCGTCGGTAGCACTTCACTTCAGCGGCCGTCGCTCACTGCCATGGCGCCGGGACGGGTCATCCAGAGCGAGTACGCGATTCCAGTTCCCAGGATGCCGAACGTCGCACCCAGCGACACGAGCGGTGGGAATTTCTCCAGACCGAGCAAATCGGCGATGAACACCTTGGAGCCGATGAAAATCAGCAGAATGCTCAAAGCCAGCTTCAGGTAGCGGAATCGCGCCACCATCGCGGCCAGGGCGAAATACAGAGCCCGCAGTCCCAGAATGGCGAAGATATTCGATGTGTAGACGATGTAGGGGTCCGTGGTGATCAGGAAGATGGCCGGTATCGAGTCCACGGCGAAGATCACGTCGGCGAACTCAATCAATACGAGCGCCAGGAAGAGCGGCGTCATCCACCGCGAGGGACGACCGGTCTTCGGGTCGGGTCGGGTGACGAAGAACGCTTCCCCGTGCAGTTCATTAGTGACGTTGAAATGGCGGCGCAGCCACAGCAGCACCGGGTTCTTGCTCAGATCCAGGGGCGAGTCCCCGAATAGCAGCATCTTGATGCCGGTGAGGATCAGGAACACCGCGAAGACGTACAGCACCCAGGAGAACCGGGCGACTATCGGCGCGCCGAGGCCAATCATGATGGCGCGCAGCACGATGACGCCGAGGATCCCCCAGAACAGCACTCGATGCTGGTACAGCCGCGGGATCGCGAAGAAACTGAAGATCATGGCAATGACAAAAACATTGTCCATGGCCAGCGACTTCTCGACCGCGAAGCCCGTCAGGTATTCAAGCGCACTGCCCGATCCAAGCTGCCACCAGACGAGTCCGCCGAAGCCGACGCCCAGGGAAATATAGGCCGCAGACAGGGCTATGCTCTCGCGGACGCCAATCTCGCGAGTGTTGCGGTGCAGGACACCGAGGTCGAGCACCAGCAAGACGAGGACGATGGCAATGAACCCCAGCCACATCCAGACTGGTTTGCCAAGAAAATCACCCACCAGAAACTCAGTCACTTGCTACTCCCCCGCATTTCCCGCACGTCGCGACGCAACTCGCGGAGTTCCGCCAGCATCTCACTTCGCTCGTCGTGGGCGGCCTGGTTCTCCCGCGCCAGCTGAGCGTCGTGACCCGACTGCATGGCGCTGACCACCACGGCGATGAACAGGTTCAGTACCGTAAACGTCACGATCAAAATGAACGGCACGAAGAAAGCCCACGCCCAGGGTAACGTCACCATCAGTTCGCGGACGATGACCGACCAGCCCTCCAACGTCATGATCTGGAACAACGTGAAGAAGCTGCCAGGAATGCTCCCGAACCAATCAGGTGCGGTGCTACCGAAGAGCTTGGTCGACATCACGGCCGCCACGTAGAAGATCAGCAGCAGGAGGGCGAAAATTGAGCTGATGCCAGGTAGCGCCGAGAGCAGTGCCTCGACGACCCGGCGCATCCGCGGCACGGCGGAGATCAGCCGCAGCGCGCGCAGGACGCGTAACGCCCGCAGGACGGCGAAGCCGTCGGCCGCCGGAACGAGGGCAATCGCCACCACGCTGAAGTCGAACACGCTCCAGGGGTCACGAAAGAACTGCGGGCCGTGGGCCACCAGGCGCATAGTTATCTCAATGGTGAAGATTGCCAGCGCGATGCGATCTATCGCGACAATGAGCCCGCCGGCGGCCTGGGTGGCAAACGGCCAGGTCTCCAGGCCCAACGTAATTGCGTTGATCACGATAACGACCAGGATGAAGTACTGGAAGCCGGGCCTCTCGACCTGAGCCAGCAGGCGCGAGCGCACTGCCGCCACGCCCCCCTGATTAGTCAACGTAACGACTCCTCGCGGTCCGAAAGACGATAGCCTTTCGCCCCCGTGGGCGATCACCCTGTCCCGGAAATGTAGCTGCGCATAGCCTCTGCTTCCGACTGAACCTCTTCCAGTCGTAGTTGGAGGAGGTCGTGAATGCTCACCATGCCGACCAGTTTCCCGTCCGTCACCACGGGTACATGACGCACATGCAGCGATACCATTAGCGCCATGACGCCCGCCGCACGATCATCCGGGGTGCAGGTAACAACCTTCGCGGCCATCAGTTCTCGTACCGGCTTGCCCAACACTTCAGGACCGGTCCTTCGCAGGGCGCAAACGATGTCACGCTCGGAAATGATGCCCTCCACCATTTTGCCGTCGCCGCTCACCACCAAGACGCCACTTTGCTCAAATTCGTAGTCTTGCAAGACCCGCCCGATCACCGCATCGGGTGCGATGCAGGTCACTGCGCGATTGTGTTGCATGTTGAGAATACGCTGAACGGTCACGCCAGGCTCCTTTTCAACTAATGCGAGGCAGACTCTGAAGTCGAGTACAACGGCAGCCCTGCCGGTGATCCGCGTGCAAACCACGAACGTCGTAGTGGATCGGCATAGCCGCTTGGAGTCATGATCGGCTTGGTACCCACTCAGCGGTTTCCTTTGGGTGTGGAAATACCGATGTAAGTCCATCGCAAGGCGGCGAATGGCAGCGCCACGGTGGCCAGGACCACGATGAGACAGACGTGCCCTGATTTCATCAACGTCATCGCACACTCGTCGCACTGACGAACGAACCATTGGTTCGCAGCCTTCCCGGCTATCCGCCGCTTGCCCGGACCAGTGGGATCGCGTGCGCGGGATCCCAGTGCGACTTGCGCGCGAAGGTCGTGGGTCCGACTACTGTTCACGGCTGTTGCTCCTCTACCAGCCGCTATCGTAGTAGCCTTTCTTTAGCAGGATAATCTGATTCTTCTATGCTAATCATTCGAGAAACGCGATGTATCTCGTCTGCCACTTGGAAGCTGCCGCCCATCCAGCCTGTCGCCCGAAAGGTAGCTTGGCATTGCCTGCGATCGAAGGCTACCTATCGGCTTTCGGTGGGATTACCTGACGCGAACAACCCGTCTCGAGCCGCCTGCGTAATCGCAACGACGCAGGGGTGCGTAATACGACGCTCGATAGAAATGGCGAAGAACTCCTCCACGATCTCCTCTGTGCGCCCCAGCACTCTTACCCCGTACTGAGCGGTGATTTCCGATTCGAGAACAGTCGGTCCGATGAAGACTCCCCGGCCGCGACGTCCGAAAGCCTTCATAAGGGCGCTGTCATCGAACTCGGCCACGATTCGGAGCGGGAGTGAATTTGCTTCACACCACCGATCCAGCTGCGGCCGAACTGCTGAATCCTCCCCGGGTAACAGCATCGGAGCGCCGACCAGGCGCGCTGGAAACTTTCCCTTGCAGTTCTTGACTAGTGACGCGGCTGCGAAAAAGCTCACGCCGGATTTCCCGAGCCGGTGGTTGTATGCACGCACGCTCATCGAGCGCGGGATCGGTGCGTCGGAAATCACCAGATCCAGTCGATGTGCAGCAAGCTCCGAAAGCAGGCTGTCGAGCTTCCAGCCACGACATACGATTCGCACGGGTTTGGGCATACGGGTGGCCGGTTCGAGCAGCCGGTAGGCGATCGACCGCGGAACGGAATCTGCGACTCCCACGCGAAACTCGAGCGGACGGCCGGCACCCGGGTGGGTGCGTACGGAGTCGTGCAGCTCAGCTCCGAGCACGAAAATGTCCTGCGCGTAGCCCAGGGCAACCCGCCCCGCGTCGGTCAACTCGAGAGTTCGGCCGCGTTTCGCAAACAGAGGTGCGCCCAAATCATCCTCAAGCAGCTTGATCTGCCCGCTGATGGTCTGCGGGGTGAGGTGAAGCTCCTCACTCGCCCGTGCGATCCCCCCTAACTTTGCGACGCGCCAGAAGTAGTGCAGGTGCTTGTAGTTCATCTCGCTAATCCTTCGGTTTATTCGACACTTTCGAATGGATAAATCGATTTTACGCCACCTGCATGAAAGTCTACATTCAATATCGAAATGGATTCAGACCTTCGGGAGACGATACTCATGCAATTCGAAATTCAGGGCCGGGGATTTCCGCTCACGGCAACGCTCTTAACCCACGCCGAGCGCCAATTGCGCTTCGCCCTGTCTCGGGCCAGTGCCCAGATCAGGCGAGTAGTGGTCCGCCTCGGCGATGCTAACGGGCCGCGCGGCGGTGAGGACAAGTACTGCCGGATGCAGGTATATCTGAAGAATGCCCCGCCCGTCTTGATCGAGGGCACCGGCACCGAAATGTACGCGGTGATCAATCGGTCTGCGGAACGCGCCAGCCGCAACGTCGTTAAGGTTCTTGATCGGCGGCGAAGAAAGGCTCGGTCGAGACGCCCGACGACGCTGCCGAGTGAGGAAGCCTCACCGTGACGCGAGTCGTCCTTGTTCGTGCCACTCAGCGCAGCTCACGCGCAACCGCGCTTTTCTGGAGAGAATGATGAACAACTGGTCATACTTGGGCCCTGGTGCTTGCAGGTGGCGAAGGCAGCCGACTCCGGAGCATGACGACTGCCGGCCTCGGGGTGGCATTCAGTACCAGAATACCCAGGCAAGGACGACGCAGGATGCACTGCCGTAGCGCGTCACTTGACTGATTACTTAGACGCACCGGTCAACCGGCTGCGGTCCAGATCCCGTTTTATTTAGGTTGGTAGTCGTACGAGCCTCGAAAGGAAGCACTGTCGTGAAGGTCCAGTGGATGCACCCACGCTGGCATTCTCCGGGCTTGCATCGTTCAGGCTGGTGGCGCCCCAACCTACGGAGCGAGCGGCCCCGTTGTGACGATGCGTGGCCGATGTGATCGGCGCCGCGTCGGCCGACTTTATCGACCGCGGCCTGCACAATGCCGCGGACGCCGACGCCCAACTGGTCGTCATCGAACTCGACACACCCGGCGATCTCAACACGTCAATAACGCCGGCCTCCATCGGCGGCACGCCGGAAGCCGAAGCCGCGGCCAAATCGTGGGGGACGCGCGCATCGCGGGTCGCCACACGCCCAATGCAGCACTCGACTGAGCGCTCGCGGAATATTGCGTCCTTCCCCGTTGAATCTTCTGGGATTTGCCGCTATTTGGCATCAGCTCGGGCGCCCAATGTAACGCGGAGTACGACGTAACCCAGTAGCCCGGATACCAGCGAGCCGGCCAAGATACCGAGTCGCTCCAGCCCGAAATAGGCGGCGTTGCCCTGCTCGAATGCCAAGGACGCGATGAACAAGCTCATGGTGAATCCAATGCCGCACAGTAGCGCGGCTCCGTGGAGTTGCCACCAACCGACGCCTTCAGGGAGCGATGCCATTCTTAACCGTGTTGCTATCCAGCACAGTGCCAGCACCCCGATCTGCTTGCCGAAGAACAAGCCCGTTACGATACCGAGCGGCACAGGATGGAGCGCGTCATCGATGGAGACTTCCGTTATTGAAACACCGGCGTTGGCGAATGCAAAGGCTGGCAGGACTCCAAACGCCACCCACGGATGCAGCGCCTGCTCAAGGTCAAGTAGCAGCGACTCGCGTGTCTTTGCCTCCTCGGATCCGGGCCCACGCAGCGGGATAAACATTGCCAGTACAACGCCTGCCAGCGTCCCGTGCACGCCGGACTTCAATACCGCCACCCACAGTAGAATGCCGACCAGAATATACGGAGCCGGCCTCGCTACCCCCAGGCGATTGAGGCCAGCGAGGCAAACTATAAAAACAGCAGCGAAGACGAGCGCCAGCGACGACAGCTTGGCCGTGTAGAAGAGGGCGATGACGATGATCGCTCCCAGGTCGTCGAAGATGGCGACGCTCAGGAGGAAGGCTTTCAGGGCAGGTGGGACACGCTTTCCGAGCAGTGAGAGCACCCCCAGCGCAAAGGCAATGTCTGTCGCCGTCGGAATCGCCCACCCCTCCATCGCAATGGTGTCGCCCCAGTTGAAGGCCGCATAGAAGGCCGCAGGTACCAGCATTCCACCCACGGCGGCAAACGCCGGCAGGCTGGCTTGGCGCAGGCTCGAAAGGTGCCCTTCAACAACCTCGCGCTTCAACTCCATGCCAATGAGAAAGAAGAACACCGCCATAAAACCGTCGTTGATCCAGAGCAACAACGGCTTGGCGATTCCGAAGGAGCCGATGCTGACCTCAAGTGGCACATCGAGAAACGCAGCGTAGTAAACCGAGAGAGGCGAGTTGGCGACGACTAGCGCGAGCATGGCTGCCATCATTAAGACCAGCCCGCCCGCAGCCTCCAGGCGGAGAAACTGTTGGAGCAGCTTTAGCTGCTTGTCGACCAGGCGGGCTGATCTCATATGCAGTGGGGTCGACATTCGAACTCCGTATTGATTCGGACAGCCTAGCTTTGTCGGCGCGCTACGAACCCCCATCCGGGGGACGTTTACTTTCCACGCCCGAGGGTACCCCGTCGCTGATGCGCACCGCGAGCACCTTGTCGATCCGACTGCCGTCCATATCGACGACCTCAAACGACCACCCGCCCCATTCGACCCGGTCGCCGGTTCGCGGCAGGCGATCCACGAGTAACATCACCATACCACTCAGCGTGTGATAGTGACCTGCGTCTTCCTCAGGCACCGCTTTCAACCCGAGATGGTCCTTGAGCTCAGGCACTGGCAAGAAGCCATCCAGGAGCCACGATCCATCGGGCCGCTGTACCGCCGAAGAATCCTCGGCGCGACTGGTCTGAAATTCGCCAGCGATCGCCTCGACCAGGTCCTGCAGAGTGACGAGTCCCTCAATGTGGCCGTACTCGTCAACCACCAGCACGCATCGAATCTGCGAGGACCGAAAGGCGTCCAGCAACCCCAATCCCGTCAGGCCATCCGGGACATAAACCGCCGATTCGAGTTCGGCACTGAGATTTGGTGGCTCCCCACTTAACGTCTGCGCGAGAAGCTGCCTGACATGAATCATACCCTTCACATCGCGGAGACCACCACGAGTCACCGGATATCGTGAGTAGCTCGATTCACGGATCTTCGCCAGATTTTCCTCGTTGGGCGAGTCGATATCCAGATAGACGATCTCCGAGCGCGGTGTCATCAGGGAGGCGACCCGGCGATCGCCGAGACGGATTGCGTTGCGCATCATGTCGTGTTCCTGCCTCTCGATAACACCTGCATCCGAGCACTCTTCCAGGAGGACATGAATCTCCTCCTCCGTAACCGCCTGTGCGCTGGTGGATCGGACCGAGAGGAGGCGCAGGATGAGTTCAGTGGATCCTGACAGAAGCAGCACAAACGGCCTGGCGATCAAGGCCAGCCAGAGCATAGGTTGCGCGACAAAGCGTGCAATTCCCTCCGGGTTGAGCTGACCGATGCGTTTGGGAACCAACTCACCCAGAACGATGGTGAAGTACGTGATCAATACGACGACGAGCGCCGTAGCGCCAACTTCACTGGCATTGGGCGGTGCCCCCAGGCTCTGCAGCCAGAGCGCCAGCGGCTGGGCGAGAGTCGCTTCGCCGACGATGCCACTGAGGACGCCTATGGAAGTAATACCGATCTGGATCGTCGAGAGAAACCGAATCGGGTTCTCGTTCAACTCGATTGCTCGCGCAGCACCCCTATCGCCTGTATCCGCGAGCTGCCGCAGCCGCCCTCGTCGCGCAGTAACCAGCGCAATCTCTGCCATGGCGAAGAAGCCATTGAAGAGAATCAGTGACAGTAGCAGGACAATATCCATGGCATCTCTTACCGTTGAACCTGGCATACCCAGCCGCGAACCATCTTGGCATATAGCCCAGCGCCGCTGCGAGCACCCGCAGCATCTCTTCCAGCGTCTCGATTCCCTGATGCCGGATTACCTGCTACCGCTGGAAAGCTTGCTATCGCGGGCTTTTTCAGGTGCCGATGGCGGCGTGAATAACAATTTGCAACAGACAGCTTCTGAGGGCCGAACGCAACGCTCCGATCAGAATCCGCAGCCATTTTCCCAGGTCCCGGAGCCTAACGGGTCACCCTGGAAAAAGGTGCAATGGATCAACGTGGACGACTAAGTGGAAGGGACAGGCTTCTCCAGCACCTCCCGCACCGCCTCGCCAATCCATTCGACGAAGTTCGGGTGCTGCGAGATGCCCTTGGCGTCGGACCTCAACTTGGGCTACAGCGTCCGGGCGCCAATCAGATTGGTCACTGTCAGCACGGACTGCCCCCGGTCGACGGCAGCCTGCGCCATGGCCCGGAGGCGCTGGACATTCGCTTCACGAATCGCCGGCGGGGCGTCATCCTGCAACAGCGCCGCCCGCACGTCAGCAAAACCACCATCCTCCTTCACGTAACCCGCCAGTGTTTCGAGGATGGCCAGTTCCTTGGGGTTGTCGTGCTGCGCGTACTTACCGCTGGCCCCGTGAGCCACGATGATCAAGAAGTCGTTCGAGGCATCCTTGCTTATCTCCATCGCGTGGTCATAAATGATCTCGGCGATCAGGGGGTCGTCCTCGGGAGGATTGGCCAGATAGATCCTCGCCCTGGACTTCACTTGGGAGACCGTGACGAACTCGGCCTTGTCGCGCTGGCCAAAGATGTATTCCCACTGCCGCATCAGCTCGTTGTAGCGGTTCGACAGCACCGGCACCACAACGATTTTATCCACACCGGCAGCCTCCAGGTCATTGATGGAGAGCTGCACATGGTCGGACATCATCATGGCCATGCCGAGTGACAGCGAAGTCGGCAGTGCGCCAGCGATATCCGCCAGGGACTGCCGGAACATCTTGTCACCCTGTTCGCGGAACCCGTGGGTCATAATCAAGACCCCAGCGTCGTTCTTGAGCGTTTCCGGACTGATATACCACTGGTACTCGTGGCCCATCTGCACCATCGTCATGTCGATGGTGGCCTTGCTGGCATCCTTGTATAGCGGGATCTTCGCGCGGAGTTCCTCGTACATCTCCGGCGACATCGGGTGCGTCTGGCCCCAGAGGCGCCGACCCAAGGCATCCCGCCCAGTGTCCATCTGGTGCCCGGCATGGCCGCCCGCCGCCGCGTCAGCCTTGGCACCGCCGTGTTGCGAGTGATCCTCGCCGCTGCCGGCTGCGCTGACGGGGCCCACGGCGAGCAGCAGGGTTGCGGCGACCGCTACCAGGGATTCGCGGCCCAAGCCGCCGTCACTTGCCTTCTGCATGAGATTGTCCGGCCTTTCCTTGATCAACTGTATTGTTGTTCAGACTGCCATCCCGATTTAATAGCCCTGCCACGGCGAGACGGTTGCGGACGATTCGGCTGTCGATGCCGTACCGTGACGGCCAACGCGGGACCCCGGTCGCCCAGACCGACCAGCCTCACCTGCAAGTGGCAGCAGTAGTCGTACCTGCGGCCCAGGGCACCCTGTCACGGAACCATCGGCTACCCTGGATGCCAGTGCAAATAGAACCCTCCACTTCATACGTGATTTTCCGACAGGAGCGGGATCATAGGTACGTTCATGCAGCAGGAGAAGTCGATTTTTTTGCACGAAGTCTTCGAAAAAAACGAACCATGGATAAACGGATGGGTAACCGCACGTGTGTGTGGCAGAGGGAGAGCGAGAGGGATTCACTCGGGGCCGGGTACGGCCCCTCGCCCTTCGGGCAGCCTGCGGCTGTGCAAATTCGCTCTGCGAATTTGTCGAACCTGGGGCTCTCATCGGCCATCCCCCAGGCGCCACTTAAAAGAATGGCCCC
>JAQBGF010000049.1:0-44276 GCA_032122615.1 Gammaproteobacteria bacterium
GATCGCCACGGCCAGCGGCACGGCTTACACCAACACGGGCCTGAGCGGGTCGACGAGTTACAGCTACCGGGTGCGGGCCACTGACGCGGCCGGCAACCTGGGCGGCTACTCGGCGAGTGCCACGGCGGTGACCTCGGCCGCCAACCGCGCGCCTGTCATTTCCGGGTCGCCCGCCACCCAAGTGGTTGCTGGCTCCGGCTATTCGTTCACGCCAACGGCCTCCGACCTGGATGATCAGACACTGACGTTCAGTGTCGACGGGGCTCCCACCTGGTCAACCTTTAATCCGGGCACCGGCGAGCTAAGCGGTACACCGGGCGCCGGCCAGGTCGGTCTGACCGAGGGCATCGTGATCACGGTCAGTGACGGTACGGCCTACGCTTCGTTGCCGGCTTTCTCCCTGGCCGTGGTGCAGGCCGCGACGGGCTCCGCAACGGTATCCTGGCTACCGCCAACAGAGCGCACCGATGGTTCCGCGTTGACGAATCTCGACGGGTACCACATCAAGTACGGTACGAGTCCGACGGCGCTGAACCAGACAATCACGCTGAACGGCGCAGGACTGACCAGTTACACGGTGGAGGGTCTGACGCCAGGCAATTGGTATTTCGGCCTCATTGCGTTTGATACCGCCGACGTTCAAAGCGCGACTTCCAACATCGGCTCAAAGACGATTCTCTAGGGACGCGGATCACCCGGCCGAGGTACTGTGCGAGGCCTCGGCCGGGCCCTTTAAATTTCCGCACCCGTCCCAAAATCCTCCCGTACGCGCGGCCACGGTAGCGCCGCGTTCCAACCACGAGGAGACAGGGACATGACTCTCGTTAACTGGAGCCCCCTGCGGCGAGCGGGGACGGCGCCGCAGTGGAATGGCGCCCCGTCGCCAACATTTCGGAGACAGCCGATACCTACGTAATCCGGGCCGAACTGCCGGAAGTCGCGAAGAAGGATATCGACGTTTCCGTGCGCGACGGCGTGATTACGCTCCGTGGCGAGCGGCGCCTGGAAAACCAGGGCAACGACGAAAAGCATCACCGCATTGAGTCGTTCTACGGGTCGTTCGCCCGCAGCTTCACACTGCCGGCCGATGTGGACGAAACGAAGATCAAGGCGCAGAGCAAGGACGGTGTATTGACAGTGCATCTGCCCAAGACCGAGCTTCGCAAGCCCCGGGCGATCGAAGTGCAGGTTCGCTAGTCGCTTCGCCGGCGGCGATTTGACCGAATCCGGAAATTCGTCGCCGGTACGCGCCGGAATGGTGAGCCCGTGCCGGGACTTCCGGCACGGCGCTCACTTAATCTCTCACCTCCGTTCCCCCGGCCGCGTACGCGGCATGTTCTCTGCTCGGAGGTGCGCGTTATGCGTCGCTTGCACAGACAGACCGGATGGCTTTCTCTGGTGATCGCTCTTTCAGCGATGGCGCTGCCGGCGATCGCGAGCGCTGATTCCGTTCTCAATGAAATTTTGGCGATCGATACTGGTGAGTCCTGGTTGCCGGGTCCAGTCAACGTCGTCGAGGAATCGGACCAGGCCTGGAACGACGAAACAGACAGTGCATTCCTGTGGGCTGGCGACCCGAACTCCGGGTTTCTGATGTCCTTCGATCCCGATGACGATGAAGTTTTTCTCGGCTGGCAAATCGAGTTCTAGGGACGTTTCGGGGCAGTTCGGGCGCGTTGACCCGAGGCCCAGTACAATGACCGTCCCGCGCCGCTCGCCGGTGCGCACACGGCAGCGCACTGCGCATGTTCAGTCTACGAACGCTTCCCGGCTCACTGCTCGCACCGGCTGCCATCATCCTGACGTGCCTGGTCGCCGCCTGCGCCACTGACGCTCGCGTCGGCCCGGCCGTGCCGGAATTGCCCCCGCCGGGCCCCTCGGTCTTCCGGCTGCCACAGCTGATCCCCTGGTCGGAGGGCGCCGGCCCCCGGGTACCGGCAGGGTTTCGCGTCGAGCGCTTCGCCTCGGACTTTGACAACCCGCGCTGGCTGCACGTCCTGCCCAATGGTGACGTTCTGGTGGCGCAGGCCCGGACGGAAAGCATGAGTGGCATGCCGCCAGAAGTGATTTCCCTGCTGACCCGGCAGGGCGTATTCGGACCCAGCGCCAATTCAATCGTCCTGCTCCGCCAGACATCCCGCGAAGTCGAGCGGCATGTGCTCCTGGAAAACCTGCACCAGCCCTTCGGCATGCTCGCCCATGGCGGGTATCTGTACGTTGCCAATACCGACCGACTGGTACGTTTTCCATTCCGGGTCGGCGAGACGCGGATTTCCGCGCCAGCCGAACGGGTGATCGACTTGCCGGCCGGCGGTTACAACAATCACTGGACCCGCAACGTGGTGGCCACGCCGGACGGATCCCGTCTGCTCGTGGCCGTCGGCGCGGGCACCAACGTGAACGAAGAGGGCGTCGAACCCCCCGATCGGGCGGCCATCTGGGAGATTCGCCCGGACGGCAGCGACAAGCGGCTGCTGGCGACGGGACTGCGGAATCCGGTTGGCCTGGCGTACGAACCCGTTACGGGCGAGCTCTGGGCCACAGTCAATGAGCGCGATGGACTTGGCGAGGATGTGCCGCCTGATTACCTCACCCGGGTCGTTGACGGCGCGTTCTATGGTTGGCCCTTTGTCTACTTTGGCAACTACGTGGATCCCGTCCAGCAGAAGTTGAATCCTGCCGCTGTCCTGCGCGCGCAGCAGACAGCGCGGGTTCCGGACCTGGCGCTTGGTGCACACAGTGTGCCCCTGGGCCTGCATTTCTACCGCGGCAACGCCTTTCCCGAGCGCTACCGGCGTGGCGCGTTCGTCGCACGGCGGGGAGGTGGCAGTCGTACGGTTTTTAACGGCTTCGACGTGGTATTTGTTCCCTTTGAGGAAGGGCTGCCGGCGGCCCCCGCCGAACCCTTCCTGACCGGCTTCATTGCCGACAGCGATCGGGCGCAGGTTTACGGGCGGCCGGTCGGGCTAGCCGAGTTGCCGGACGGCTCCCTGCTCGTCGCCGATGATGCCGGCAACACCGTGTGGCGCGTTGTGTCGGAAAACCGATGAAAATCCGGCGCATTTTCCTCGTCGCGCTGTTAGGGCCGATGCTGGTGACCGCCCAGGTGCCAGAGTCGGCAGAAAAGGCAGAAAAGGTACCGGACACCGGCAGCACTGGCAGCATCGAGTCCCCGATTTTGTCACTGGAGTTGCGCGACCAGTACGGCAATACCAACTCGCTGCTCCGCCAGCGTGGGGGCGCGGTGGTGGTTGTGGTCGTCGGTGTACGGCGGCTGTCGATGATCGAGCGCTGGGAGCGTGATTTAAGCCAGCGAGTCCCCGGCATCCGCTTCCTGAATGTTGCCGATTTGCCCGATGACGCACCGGTTGATGCCGGACGGACGGCGGCTACCCTTCGCAAGCGGGTGCCTGACGGCGTCCCGGTGCTGATGGATCTCGATCGCCGGTGGGCGACCAGCTACGCGTTGGACACCGCGCTGCCGAACCTGCTGGTGTTTGATGCACAAGGTCGTCTGCTCGCCCGGTTTCGCGGGCGCTGGACCGACGAACTGGGGGCGCAAGTTGCCAGCACGGTGCCTCGCTCCGTACTTGGGGGAGAGCCCGCGACATGAGTTCGTCAGTCATTCTCGTCGGTGGTGGCCTTGCCAATTGCCTGATCGCGATCCGTCTGAAGGCGGCCCGACCCGATATCCGGCTGACGTTGCTCGAGGGCGCCGGTCGGCTCGGCGGTAATCACACCTGGTCTTTTCACGGCACGGATGTCAGTACGGCCACGCTCGCCTGGCTGCAACCGCTCGCCAGCCATGGTTGGCGTCACTACGACGTTCGTTTTCCCGGGCGGGAGCGCCGCGTCGATGGCGCCTATTATTCTCTGACCTCGGAGCACCTGCATGACGTAGTCATCGCTGCGTTGCCGACCGGCGTGCTCCTCAACAGCGTTGTGAAGGAAGTCGCTGGGGATCGCGTAACGCTCGCAGGCGGTGAGGTGCTACCCGCAGACCTGGTCATTGACGGTCGGGGGCTTAAGGGGCCGTCCCAACCTGGCATGACGCTGCGCTTCCAGAAGTTCTTCGGCCAGCACCTGCGCCTCGCGGCACCGCACGACCTCACCGGGCCCCTGCTGATGGATGCCACCGTTTCCCAGGCCGAGGGCTACCGCTTTGTCTACGTGTTGCCGTTCACCGCGACGGAGGCGCTGATCGAGGACACCTACTACAGCGACAGCGCGGCGGTCGATGACGGGGAGCTTCGGGAAAATATCGCCCGCTACGCCGTCGATCGGGGCTGGCGGGTGCAGGAACTGGTCCGGGAAGAGACCGGTGTGCTGCCAATCGTGCTCGACGGCGACCCCGACGCTTTCTGGCCGCTTGCCGATACCGTGCCGCGATCGGGCCTGCGCGCGGGACTGTTTCACCACACGACCGGCTACTCGGTGCCAGAGGCGGCCGCGCTGGCCCACGACCTGGCCGGTCAGGTCCGCCTGCACAGCGCAAGCATCGCGCCCTGGATCCGTAACCGGATGCGGCGTCGTTGGCGCGAGCAGTGGATCTTTCGCCTGCTAAATCGCCTGCTGTTCCTCGCGGCCGCCCCGGCCGAGCGCTACCGGGTACTTGAGCACTTCTACCGCTTGCCCGAGCCGGTTATTGAACGTTTCTACGCCGGTCGTCTGACCGCACGGGATGCCCTGCGCATCCTGAGCGGCACGCCGCCGGTACCCGTGCGTCGCGCTTTGCCTTACCTGCTGCCCTCGAGCAGCCGCCGATGAACAAAGGCCAGCGCAAATCGGTGGCAGTCATCGGCGCAGGGTTTGGCGGGCTTGCGCTGGCGATACGGCTGCAGTCGGCCGGCGTTCGGACGGTCCTCCTGGAGAAGCGCGAGCGCCCCGGCGGCCGTGCTTACGTGTACGAGCAGGACGGGTTCACATTTGACGCCGGCCCGACAGTTATCACGGCGCCCAATGCGATCGACGAACTGTTCGCGCTGAGTGGTCGCGCCACCGGGGATTACGTGGAGATGTTGCCCGTCGACCCGTTCTATCGCCTGGTGTGGCCGGACGGGGTGACTCTCGAATACAACGCTGACGCAGACGCGGTGACTGAGGCCATTGCCCGCATCAACCCCGGGGACGCCGACGGCTACCGGAAGTTCCTGAAGTTTTCCGAAGCCGTGTTCCGCGAGGGCTACCTCAAGCTCGGCACTGTGCCTTTTCAGGACTTCTGGAGCATGGTAAGAGTGGCGCCGCAGCTGATCCGGCTGCGCAGTCACCGTTCCGTGTACGGCGTCGTGTCTGGCTATATGAAGGACCCGCACCTGCGGCAGGCATTCAGCTTCCAGTCGCTGTTGATCGGCGGCAATCCGTTCCAGGTGTCGTCCATCTACGCTCTGATTCATGCACTGGAACGCGAGTGGGGCGTGCGCTTTCCCCGCGGCGGTACCGGCGCTCTCGTGCGGGCGATGGTGCGGTTGTTTCAGGATCTGGGCGGCGAGGTCCGCCTGGGCTGTCCCGTGCAGGAGATCCGGGTGCGCAACGGGCGGGCCACGGAGGTGGCCACTGCCGACGGTCGCAGCGTGGTGGTCGACGCGGTAGCCAGCAACGCTGATGTCGTGCACACCTACGCCAAACTGCTGTCTGGCACCGATCGCGGCCAGTCCATGGGACAGCGTCTGAAGCGTCGCCGCTACAGCAACTCGCTGTTTGTGGTCTATTTTGGCCTCAAGCGCCAGTACCCCGACATTGCGCACCACACCGTGCTGTTCGGGCCGCGTTATCGGGAACTGCTCACCGATATTTTCGAGCGCGGTGTGCTGGCTGATGACGTTTCCCTCTACTTGCACAACCCGTCGCGCACCGATACCTCGCTGGCGCCGCCGGGGCAGGCCGGGTTCTACGTGCTGGCGCCGGTTCCGCACCTCGGCAAGGCGCCGATCGACTGGACCGTCGTTGGACCGCAGTACCGCGACCGGATCCTGGACGCACTGGAAAAGCACACGCTGCCGGGCCTGCGCGCCAATCTCGTGACTTCACGCATCTTCACGCCTGGCGACTTCGCCACTGAGCTCAACGCGCACCTGGGCTCCGCGTTTTCCCTTGAGCCGCTGTTGACCCAGAGTGCGTTTTTCCGGGTTCACAATCGGGATGACCGCATACACAATCTGTATTTCGTGGGGGCAGGCACCCACCCGGGCGCGGGTATTCCGGGCGTCATCGGTTCCGCAAAGGCCACGGCGGGGCTGATGCTCGCCGATCTGGGGGCAAGCTGAGATGGATGCAGTCGTTAGCAACAGCCGCGAGATGATTCGCAAGGGATCACGGAGCTTTGCGCTGGCGTCGCGACTGTTCGACACAGCCACCCGCGATGACGCGTCGATGCTCTATGCCTGGTGCCGTCACAGCGACGACGAGATTGATGGCCAGCTACTTGGCATGGCGCCGGCAACCCGGTCGGCAATGGATCGAGTGGCCAGTCTGGCCCGATTGCAAACCGAGACCCGGCGTGCCATCGCTGGTGAAGTGGTTACCGATCCGGTATTCATCGGGCTTCAGCGCGTGGCGCGTCGGCACGCCATTCCCGATCGCCACGTGCTGGAGTTGCTGGCCGGTTTTGAGATGGACGTTTCCAACCACCGTTACCAGACAATCGACGATACATTGTCTTACTGCTACCGCGTCGCCGGGGTCGTTGGCGTCATGATGGCGCACTTGATGGGCGTACGTGATTCACGCGCGTTGCAGCGCGCCGCAGATCTTGGCATTGGGTTTCAGCTGACCAATATTTCCCGGGATGTACTCGATGACGTGCGGAACGGGCGATGCTACCTGCCGGACCAGTGGTTGCGGGAGGCGGGAATTCCCGCGGCTGGAGTCGCGGATCCGGAACATCGGATTGCGCTCGCCGGCGTGGTGCGTCGGCTGCTGACCGAGGCCGACCGCTACTACGAGTCGGCGGGTTCCGGGCTGCGGGCGCTCCGTTTCCGGTCCGGTTGGGCGGTGGCGACCGCGCTCGGTGTCTACCGGGATATCGGTCGCATCGTCCGTCTGCAAGGTTCGCGAGCGTGGGACGCCCGTGCCGTGGTCAGTACGCCAAGGAAATTCCTTTACGTGGCCGGCGGCGCCCTGCGGGCGTTGCAGGCCGTTACGATTGATCGGCGGCATCGTGCGCCGCCGCGGGCAGAGGATCTGTGGGTGACGCCGGATCTGAGTCCGGATGGCGGCGTTGACCATTAGCGAGACTGAAGTGATTTACAGGAGTTCTGTATGAGTGAAAGCATTGGCCTGTCTCCCCAGGCACAAGACCAGGCCCAAGTCGATCCGCAGCGCTTCGTCTGGTACAGCGTCTGGGCCTTGATCATGGTGGTATCGGCACTGCCAATGTTGGGAGTCGTCCGCATCCCCCCCCTGTTTGACTACACGTCGACGCTGGTCGTTCACGAGGTGGCCGCGTTCCTGTTTTTTGGCCATACCTTCTTCAGCAATATCTGGGCGCTGCAGATCCGGTTCTCGCAGCCCGCGCCCATCGGCATCTGGGCGCGCAGTAATCTCCGTCTGCTTTGCCTGAGCGTGACTGGTCCGACCTCAGTAATCATTCCATTGTTTGGTCTGATGCTGATGGATGAATGGGGCGGGTTGCTGAATGTGCCCTGGGCGTGGGATTCTTACTTTGCATTCTGGCTGATGGCGGGCTTCAGCATCGTCCCGGATGTGATCCGCTACGCTCGCAATCGAAACGCCGACAATCCCCGGCACGGGCTTATGAGCGGGGGCGTTCGGGGCATGCTCGCGCTGGTGGCGACGCTGTATATTATGGTGTACTGCATGATCATCAAGGGCAGCTTGTTCGCAGGCCCGGTCCAGCGCTTTTTCGGCCTCGTGTCCTGAGCTGCTGCGAATATTATGTATTGACCGGGCAGAGGCGTGGCCGTTAAATGCCCAGACTGGGGCGGCCCTGTGTTCCCGGCGGGAACACCGTGGCCATGACACTGAAGCGGCGTTTGGCGTTGGAGCTGGACGCCGTCATCAACGGGGGAGTTCGTGATGACTACTCGGCACAACATGTACGGCTGGAGCCTGCTTGCATTGAGCCTGGCGCTGGGCGGCCCGCTGCCCGTATCCGGCCAAAGCCTGATTGACGAGATCATAGTCACCTCCCAGCGGCGGGAAGAGCAGTTGCAGGACGTCCCGATCGCGGTTACGGCCTACAGCGCCGATCAACTGGAAGTCCTGCAGGTGCACGAGACCCTGGATATCGGCCGGCTCGTCCCTAACCTGATCGCGCATAACAATACAGGCTTGGGCACTGCCAATGCCTATTCCCTGCGCGGCCTGAACAACACCGAGTCCATTGCCACGTTCGATCCGCCGGTTGGCAGCTACGTCGACGATATCTATGTCAGTCGCCAGAACGCGAACAATTTCACGCTCTTCGACGTGGACCGCATCGAGGTGCTCCGCGGCCCGCAGGGCACCTTGTTTGGCCGGAACACCACCGGCGGCGCGGTGCGGGTGATCCTCAAGAAGCCGGCCGAAGAGCTTGGCGGCTACATCGAGGGTGGCGTTGGTGGTTACGACCACTACAACGCGCGCGGTAGTGTCGACATCCCGATCAGCGATACTTTCCTGACGAAGCTCTCCGGATACTGGATCGATGAGGACGGCTACGTCGACAATCCGACGACGGGTGACACCCTCAACGGCGAGGAGAACTTCGGCATCCGTGGCGCCGCCCTGTGGCGCATTGCTGATGGTCTCGCTTGGGACGTGGCCATCGACTACACCGATACCGACGAGGTCAACCTCACCAATAACCGTTCAGGCAGCAGTCGGATCAGCCTGACGGGGCTGACCCAGGACGGAACCCCGCTTGCCGGGCTGTTGACCGGCGAGAAGCAGAATTACGGCCTCGGTAACGAGGTGGAGGCCTTCAGTGTGACCTCCAACCTGGAGTGGGACATGGCGCTGGGCACCGTCAGCTTCATCACCGGCTGGCGGGATATGACCCAGAAGTTTGCGCTGGACTTCCTGAACAGTCCGGTTTCCTACGGCGGCTTCACGATTGCCAATGACGGCGAGCACGAGCAGTTCACCCAGGAGATCAAGCTGGCTGGCGACGTAGGCGACCGCGTCCAGTACGTGGCGGGCATCTACTACCTGGACGAGGACAACAGCACGGACTTCGGCGACATTTTCGACCTCGGTTTCCCGCTGGTACTGGCGGACCGGGTGCTGGACAACACCAGCGAGGCCTGGGCCGTTTACCTCCAGAGCGATATTGAGGTTGCCGACCGGTGGACGGTGACGCTGGGTGTTCGTTACACCGACGAGGACAAGGATGTGTCCTTCACGGACAACCAGCCCAAGGCCTTTTGCACGCCATTTGCGCCGCCCGCCTGTAGCTACCAGGATGTTAACGGCGACAACATTGCCGATGACGACCTGAGTAACGTCAATCTGGATAACCTCAACGCCATCAATCCCAGCTTCGCCAACATTCAGCGAACCCAGAACGAGCAACTCTGGACGCCACGGATCGCGGTGCAGTATGCGGCGACCGACGAGCTGAATTTCTACGGCTCGGCAACCCGCGGTTTCAAATCCGGTGGCTGGAATGCGCGTGGCACGACCCCCGACCAGCTCCAGCCCTTCGGGCCGGAGATCGTCTGGTCTTACGAGGCGGGTATGCGCTCGGAGTGGCTCGACAACCGGCTGCGGGTCAATCTGACGGCGTTCTACGCCGACGTCAGCGACTTCCAGCTACCGACCGCGTTCGAGACGACGAGCGGCGCTATCCAGTTCATCACCAAGAACTTTGCCGACCTGGAGAACAAGGGTCTGGAACTTGAGGTGATTGCAAAGCCGATTGACAGCCTGACGCTGCTGGCCAACATAGGCCTGCAGGACGGCGAGTACACCAATCTCGGGCAGGAGATCCTGGACCAGCAGGCACTTTGTCTTGGGGGAGCTACCGCTTCCTGTAACCAGGGTATCGTGACAGCCGACGGCAGCATCGCCGAGCCCACACGGACGCCGGATTACACCGCCACCATCGGCTTCATCTACGACATTAAGATCGGTTCGAGCTTCGAAATCTCGCCGAGCGCCTACCTGTACTCACTCGGTGATCACAGTGTGTTCAGCACGGGCGCTCCGCAATTCCAGGTCGACGGCTATACCACCTACAACGCCAGCGTTGCCCTGCGCAACGTGGAGCAGGACTGGTCTCTCACGCTCGGCTGCCGGAACTGTAATGACCGCACCATGCTGGTGTCCGGACTGGCGAACCAGCCGTACTACCAGGATCCGCGGACGTGGTCGGTGCTCTTTCACAAGGGCTTCGGGGGAAGCTGATTGTCAGTCTCCCAGCAATCGCCGGCCAAGCCAGTGGCTTAAGCCAAGCGCCGCAATCCCGGCCGCGAAGAGGCCGAAGCAGACGGGGAGCAGCTGGAGCGCTGTTTCGCTGCGCCAGAACACCCCGCTGTAGGCTTCCAGGACCCAGGTGTTTGGCGTGATCCAGCCGAGCTGTTGCAGCCACTGGGGCATGAAAAAACGAGGGACCATGCTGCCACCGATGGCCGACATGATCAGGATCACCACCGTGGGCAGAAGTTGCGCCTGGGCCCGGGTGCGGCAACCGGTCACCAGCAGCAGACCGAGGCCAGCTGCCAGTACGGCAGAGCCCACGGTGATCATCAGCCAGGGCCAGAAGTTCCCGGGCACATCAACGCCGTAGACTAACCACGCGATTCCGAAAATGATGTTCGCTTGCGTGAATCCCTGGAGCACCAGGAAGAGGAAGCGTCCATTGACCACGACGTAGATGCCGCCAGGTCCTGCTGCAATCCGGTCGAGGATCCCGGCCTCCTGGTCATCGAGAATGCCCAGTGCACCCTGGGCGGCGGCAAACAGCAGGAACATGAACGCCACCGCGCCGGCGTAGTACGCCACATTGTTCAGCGCCGCGTTCTGTCCGGCCACGTTTTCCCGCTCCAGTAATTCATCAAACGACCAGCCCGCGGACTGTCCGCTGCCAGCCGCAGCTCGCATGTCCCGCAGGCCGGCGTCGATCTCGGCCCGTTGCCCGTCAGTAAACCCGGTAAATTCCGTGCCGATGAGGTCGGCGACCCGGCCGACAGCCAGGTCGGGCAGGGCGCTGAAGTAGGCCCGCTGCAGTTGGCCTGCCAGCACCGCAGCGATCACGCTCCGCGACGGATCCACGAGCAGCAGCAGTGGCGGTGCGGCCAGGCCCGCGGCCGTTCCCAGAGTCTCGCCATCCGCGCGGACGATCAGCCCGACATCTGCCGTGCCCCGGCGCACCAGGTCGCGGGCAACCTCCCTGTCGAGTTCATCTGTCAGCGAACCGGGTATCGGCCGGACGGCCGGCTCTGCGGTCAAGGCCTGCAGAAGTTGCCGGGAGTCTTCGCTCCGAACTTCGTCGACGATAGCGATGCGCAGCTGTAGCTGATCGCCTGCCGCCGTGGCGAAGATTTCCGCGAAGATCAGGAAAAAAACTGCTGGCACCACGAGCACCATCGTCAATGCACCGCGGTCGCGGAACAGCAGCAATACGGCAGCGCGAAGAATGGACAGCGTCATGACGCGGCGCTCATGCGCCAGGAACCTGGCCGGTGAGTTCCACGAAGACGCCGTTCAGCCCGGGTTGCCGGACCCGCAGCTCATCAATATCCGCGCCAGCATCAATCAGCGCGGCGCGAAGTCCGGGCAGTTGCTCTAGCCCACCCCGCAGGCGCCCGACCCACAGGCGTTCCTGATTGGTCGGCGAGAACAGGGAGGTGCGCAGGAAATCACGCAGATCGGGTGCCGGCTCTGCGGCGAGCATCAGCAGGACTTCCTGGTCAGAACCAAACAGGCGGCCGACGAGGATCGGGATGCTGTCGGTGGCCCTGACGGCGCCTGCAGCCATGATTGCCACCCGATCTGCCAGAGCTTCGGCCTCGACGAGATCATGGGTGGTGAGGATAAGCCCCATCCCCCGGTCGCGGAGTCCCCGGAGCACCTGGTGCACCGACTGTCGCGCGACCGGATCGAGGCCAACCGTGGGTTCATCCAGCAGCAGCAGGTCAGGGCGGTGCAGGGTACCCGCAGCGATGTTGATTCGCCGTTGCATGCCACCCGACAGCGTTGCCACGGGTTCCGACGCCCGATCGGCGAGTCCGGACCACGTCAGCGCTTCCGTCACGGCCGGGCGGACTTCGCGCGCGCTGAGCCCGGCCAGCCTGCCGAGGATTTCCAGATTGGTGCGCACGGGCAGGTTTCCCCAGAGCGCGATGGACTGGGGCACGAAACCGACACGCCGGCGCACAGCACGATCGTCCGGCGGGCTGCCGCCGATACGAATGCTGCCGGCGTCGAGCCGGACGCGCCCGGCGAGTGCGTGGAGCAGGGTGGACTTGCCTGCGCCGTTCGGCCCCAGCAACACGAGCAGTTCGCCCTTGCGGGCCGTCAGGTCGACACCGGACAGGGCCGCGCGTTCAGCAAAACGGCGCAAGGCGCCGCGGACGACGAGCAGGGGTTCAGAGGCCAAAGCGGGTGAACAGGTCACGCTTCTGGCCGAAGAGCTTCGCGCCGGCAAAGCGCCGGAGCAGCTTGCCGGTAGTCATCCAGGCGATTCGCTTGCCGCTCTCGCGGTTGGCAAGCATCTGCTCGACGAGCCATGGCGTCGACGTCTCGACGTAGTCGCAGAGAATGTTGAGCGTCGGGCGGATCTTCAGCCAGTCCTCGGTGCTCATGGCCTTCTGTTCGTCAAACCAGTTCTGCGTGATCAGCATGCCGGGGCTGATGGCGCCGATGATGATTTCCGGGTTCCGGTTTTCGGCAACGAGGTACTTGGTCAGGAGCCAGTCGCCGGCCTTGGTGGCGCTGTAGACGCCCATGTTGGGCGTCAGGCGCTTGCCGTCGAAACTACCGCCAAGCATGTTGTAGAGCGCGCCGAAACCCTGCTTGCGAAAGCCGGTAACGGCGACCTGTGAGCCAAACACGCTGCCCTTCAGGTTGCCGTCAATCAGCGTATGGACCAGATCCTCCGGCAGATCGCTAACTGCGTGGCGCGAGGTTGCCCGCCCGGCGTTGTTGATCCAGAAGTCCACCCGGCCAAATGTGGCGACGGCGTAATCCCACAGTGCCTGGACGTCGGTTTTCAGCGTGACGTCACAGGTTTTCCCGGCAGCTTTGGCTGGCCCGATTGCCGACAGTTCCGTTACGGCCTTGTCCACGTCCGCCTGACTGCGACTGGAGACCACGACATTGTGTCCGCGCTTTAAAAACTCAAGCGCGAGGCCGTGGCCAATGCCGCGGGTGCTGCCGGTGATCACGATAATGGCCATGGTCAGTCCTGGCAGTCGCGCTGAATCTGTTCGAGGAAATCGGTAGTGATCCGTTGCCACTCGAGCTTAAGCCACGGGCTGAAGCGCCCGGGACTGGCGGCGATCTCCTGCGTCAGCGTGTCCGGCGCGATCCAGCGATGGTCGGCGATTTCGCCGGGATCGGCGACCAGCGTGCCGCGCGGGTAACCGGCGTAGACGTAGCAAAGTTCGTGCTCCGAGCCGACGTCTTGATACCTGGCCTGGTAGCGAAACTTGTAGAGGAAGCTCAGGTTGCAGTCGAGATTGAGTTCCTCGCGGACACGCCGGCGGCCGGCGGCCTCCACCGGTTCGCCCGGCCGCGGGTGGCTGCAGCAGCTGTTGGACCAGAAGCCGGGCCAGAGCATCTTGCCCGGTGCGCGCTGCTGGATCAGCACGGCGCCCTGCCTGTCGAATAGGAAGACCGAGAAAGCCCTGTGCAATGCGCCGGCGCCCAGGTGCCCTTCGGTTTTTGGCAGGGTGCCAATTTCATGGTCGGCTTCGTCGACGAGGATCAGCCGGTCTTCGACTCGCGTCATTGGGGAGGGCTGATTCACGGCGAACGGCCGGCCGTCACGGGCAACGCCCGGAAACCAAGTTGCTCGATGGCCTGCTGCACCTCGGCGGTTGTCGTCGCGTTCTTGCACAGGGCGATCATCGCGCCGCCACCACCGCCACCCGTGAGCTTGGCGCCGGTAGCACCGGCATCGCGGGCAGCGTCGATCAGCCGTTCCAGTTCCGGGGTGGAAACCTGCAAGGCATTCAGCAGCCCCTGATTGATATTCATGAGATCGCCCAGTGTGTTCAGGTCGTTGTCCTGAATCGCGGACACGGCTTGTAGCACAAGGGCATCGATGTCATCAAAGATCTTTTCGTAAAGGCGGGGGTTGCGCTGGCGCGCATCCGCCACGTTGGCGACCGTCCGCGCCGTGAGCCCCTCGGTATGCGTCATGCCCACCACGATCGCGAGGGGCTCTGGAATATTGAGCAGCTCGACCATGGGCGGCGTCCCCCGTCGATAGACCAGGGGCTTGCCGTAGGTGGCCAGCGTGTTGTCGATGCCGCTCGGTTGCCCGTGGGCATTCTGCTCGGACAGATAGGCGAGATCGTTAACCTCGGCGTCGGAGAGGCCGAGCCGGAAGTGCAGGTCGAGCGCCCGGACGATGGCCACGGCCAGGGCGGCGGAACCGCCCAGCCCCATGCCGCGGGGAACGTCGGGGAAGACTTCTATACGCATCGTGCGCGTGGCGAGCCCGAGCTTGTCGAGAATGGCGCCGGCCGCCCGCTCGAAGGAACGGCGTTGCTCAAGTGGCTTTGCCAGCTGGTATTCCACCCCCCAGCGCGGAATGAGCAATTCGACACCGCGATCGCCGTCTTCGACGATCGCCCGGATAGTGAGGGGTACGGGGCAGGCAATGGCGTGCCGGCCGTGCACGACGGCGTGCTCGCCGAGCAGGATGATCTTGCCGTGGCCGACACCCACCCCGGCTTCGGGTGCCCGGCGGACAGCGGGCTGTCGTGTGGCCGGGGCCGACTGGCGCACGTCGGCCAGGATCTCCTGCGCCTTCCACAGCTTGATCTCACCGCTCTGCAAAACCCGCTCAAGCACTTCATTGAACATCTCGGCTGGCGCACCGGCGGCTTTCACCACGCTGCGCGCGTGCAAGGTCATGTGGCCGGCCTGGATGCCATCGGTGGCCAGCGCCCGGAGGGCCGCAAAGTTTTGCGCCAGGCCCACGGCGGCCATGACCTCCGCCAGTTCCGTGGCGGACTCGACGCCGAGCAGGCGAAGGTTCATAGCGACGCCAGGATTGGTCTCAAGCGGGCCGCCGACGATGCCCACTTTCATCGGCATCTCGATACGGCCCCGCAGGTTGCCGGCCTCGTCTTTCCACCATTCCGTGAGCGAGCCGTAACGCCCGTGTCGCGCCGCATAGGCGTGCGCGCCCGCTTCGATGGCGCGCCAGTCGTTACCCGTGGCCAGCGCGACCGCGTCGACGCCGTTCATGACGCCCTTGTTGTGGGTCGCCGCCCGGTACGGATCCGCGTGGGCGAAATCAGCAGCGATGATCACGCCGTCGCGCACCCGTTCGCCAGCGTAGCCCCGACCGGCCAGCTGGGCGACTGGCAGCGTGACCTCGGCACGCGCGAGTGCCCGGTCGGCCAGGTTCGACAGAATGCGCAGAAATACTTTGCCTTCTGTGAGCTGCTCGATAAGCGAGGCGACGCCTTCGCACATGCCGTTGACCAGGTTCGCGCCCATCGCGTCTCGGGTATCGACCAGCAGGTGCACCACCAGCATTTCGCCGGGTGTGGAGCGCAGCGGGTAGGAGTGCAATTCGAGATCTACGGCGCCGCCACCCCGCGCCACCATGCGGGGATGGAAGCTGTTGGCCAGATCGAGAATTTCCCGCTTTTGATCCAGCACTGCTGTCCGGGCCCGCGGCAGGTCCGGCACTTCCAGTACCTGGATCTGGCCGATCAGGATCGGCGCGGTGGAGCTGGCGGCAAAGCCACCAGATTCCCGGGCGAGCTTCGCAGTGGCGCTGATGGCGGCCACGATGGATGACTCCTCGACCGCCATCGGTACCACGTAGTCCTTGCCGTTGATCAGGAAGTTGAGGCCCAGGCCAATGGGCATGCCGAGCACGCCGATGACGTTCTCGATCATCTTGTCCGCGGTTTGCAGGTCCAGGGTGGTCTGGCCGGCCGACAATTTGTCGAAGTCGGTGTCGCTCAGCAGGCCCCGGTCGCGGACGGCGCGCACCCGCTCGGCAACGGACATCTTGTAGAAGTGGGGAATCCGCGATCGGGCCACGGCCTGCTCCTCGGTATTGGTCAGCCGGCGTGCTTCGGCCGGGGCGCTGAAACCGTAGCAGCAATGCGAACTTGCCGCCACGCCTGTACCATCCTAATCCCATGGAGAAGCCTTGGCTAAACGAGTACCCGCCCGGCGTTCCGGCGACCCTCGACCTTGACCCCAGCGAGTCCGTGGTGGATATCGCGGACCGCGCCATCCGCCGCTTTGCGGATCGCCCTGCCTTCAGCAATCTCGGCCGCACCATCAGCTACCGCGAGTTTGACGAGCTTTCCCGGCGTTTCGCGGCCTGGTTGCAGACCCTGCCCGGGGTTGTTCCGGGTGACCGGATCGCGATCATGCTGCCCAACCTGATCCAGTACCCGGTGGTCCTTCTTGGGGCCTGGCGGGTCGGGCTGGTGGTGGTGAACGTTAATCCGATGTACACGCCGCCCGAACTCGAGCACCAGTTGAATAATTCCGGCGCCAAAGTGCTGGTGGTGCTCGCCCAGCGCGCCGGGGTTTTCGCGGAGGTCCAGGCGCGTGTTGGCGTTGCGCACGTGCTGGTCACGGGCATCGGTGACCTGCTCGGCTTTCCGCGCGGACCGCTGGTGAATCTGGTCATGCGCTATGTGCGGCGAATGCCGGTGGCCGACGTGCCCGGCGCCATCGAATGGTCAGCCGTGGAGGAAACTGACCCGCGGAGCTACAGTCCGGTGGCACTGCCGAAAGGGGCAGATCTGGCGTGCCTGCAATACACGGGTGGCACCACCGGGCGGTCCCGCGGCGCGATGCTGTCGCACGCCAACCTTGTGGCGAATGTCCGCCAGATCAACACGTGGTTTTCGAGCCGCGTTGTGCCCGGCCAGGAAATCATGGTGACCCCATTGCCGCTGTATCACGTGTACGCGCTAATGTGTAATTGCCTGTGCTACATGGACACCGGCGGTCACAATCTCCTGATCACGGACCCGCGCAACCTGAAACGGTTTATCGCTGAACTGCGCGGCTGGAAGTTCACGTCCATCACCGGTGTGAACACGCTGTATCAGTCACTCGTGGATCACCCGGACATCCGGACGGTCGACTTTTCGTCGCTGAAGCTCACGTCGGCCGGCGGCATGGCGGTGCTGCCTGCGACCGCGAGGCGCTGGAAGGAAATCACCGGCGTCATGATCCACGAGGGCTACGGTTTGTCGGAGACGTCACCGGTGGTGACGTCGAACCCCGTAACGCTGACGGAGTACAACGGCAGCATCGGAGTGCCCCTGTCGAGCACCATCGTTTCCTTGCGCCACGATGATGGCACCGAGGTGCCAATGGGCGAGGCCGGCGAGCTGTGCGTGCACGGCCCCCAGGTGATGCAGGGTTACTGGAATGACGAGGCGGCGACGGCCAGCGCCACGACCAGCGACGGGTTTTTTCGTACCGGCGATATTGCGGTGATGGACGAGCGGGGCTACTTCCGCATCGTCGACCGGAAGAAGGACATGATCGCCGTCTCCGGTCTCAAGGTCTATCCGAACGAGATCGAGGCGGCAATTACCCACCACCCGGCGGTTGTGGAAGCCGCCTGTATCGGTGTCCCCGACGACCGAACGGGTGAGGCTGTGAAGGTGTTTCTCGTGCTAAGGCAGGGCGAGCAACTTTCGGTGGATGAGGTCCGGAGTTACCTTCGCAAATCACTGGCGCCGTACAAGATTCCGCGGCATGTCGAGTTCCGGGACTCGTTGCCGAAGTCGAACGTCGGGAAGATCCTGCGTCGCGAACTCCGCGAGTAGGAGCGGCTTCAGTCGCGACCTTTCGTACTCCGTAGACCGCGGGCGCACGCGGGGAAAGTTTTGTGGCGGGTGACCGCGGGCAACGGAGCGAGTTGGGCCGCGGAATGTCGCGGCCGAAGCCGCTCCTACGCTTCGCGGGGGCCAGTGCCGCTGCGCTTTGCCGCTGCGCTCGGCACCAGCGCGAGTTCTGCCGCGGCCCAGTGATCGGCATGAACCCACGAGGCGATGAAGCCGCGTTCCTCGACGGCAGTGAGGCGTTGGTGCAGCGCGCGTCGATGTTCGAGGGCAAGCGCCTTGCACGCGCGCAGCACGTGCACGGGTCGTTGCAACAGCGGTTCGATGAAGCTGTCCGTGCAGTCAGACACCGATTCGTGAGGCGCGCTCACCCGTTGTAATAAACCGAGTTGCAGGGCTTCGGCCGCGGGAATACGTCGTGCTTCCAGTAACAACGCCAGCCCGCGCGCCGGGCCGAGCAACGCCAGCAGGTCGATGCCGCCACCCCAGGCCGTGGTCACGTTCAGTTGTCCTTGCACGAAGCCGAGTTCCGCCTGGTGCGCGGCGATGCGAAGGTCGCAGGCCATCGCCAGTTCGGCGCCACCGCCGAGCGCGTGGCCATTCAGTGCCGCGATGACCGGTACCGGGAACTGGCGTATCGTATCGAGTGCGGCCCGGGCGCGGCGCGACATCGACAGCGTGTCGGCATCTGCGCGTACCGCATCGAGTTCTTTCAGGTCGCCGCCAGCGGCGAAGCAACGGTCGCCCGTGGCGGTTAGAACCGCACACTTCAATGACTCGTCAGAGGCAACTTTCGTAAACACGTTGCCAAGCTGGTCTAGCAGATCCAGCGAGAGCGCATTGCGCCGCTCAGGCCGGTTGATCGTGACCTGCAGGCGGTTACCCCGCTGTTCGACTATAAGGATGTTGCTCAAAAGTAGAGCCGCATGATGCATTCGGCGACGCACGCCGGGCGATCCTGGCCCTCGATTGCGACGGTGTATTCCTCGATCAGTTCAAGGCTGCCCTTCGCTTCCTGCGCGCAGACCAGCTTGCAATGCGCGCGAATGCGGCTGCCGACGACCACCGCGTTCGGAAAGCGCAGCTTGTTGATGCCGTAGTTGATCACCCGCTTGACGCCCGGGGCTAACGGCTTGCCGGAATCCACGAGGCCGCGCAGGAACGGGTAAAGGGACAGCGTGAGATACCCGTGGGCGATCGTCTTGCCGTACGGCGACTCGGTGGCTGCCCGCGCCGGGTCCACGTGAATCCATTGTTCATCCCGCGTGGCGCTGGCGAAATCGCTGATCATGGTCTGATCAACCGTGAGCCAGTCGCTGGTATGTGTTTCCTGGCCCACGCGGGACTGCAGGGACTTCAGGGCCTCGGCTAGTGCCATGTCATTGTTCTCCGAAAAGTGAGCGACCAGCTATCGCACTGCAACGATGCTAGCAGAGTGACTCGCGTCCGGCAGAATCGTGCCCCGGCGCTATACTTCCCGCTATCTGTCCAGTGGGCTGAAAACCATGAACGCGCAACGGACGATTTCGGGATTTGTCGTGCTCGCTGCCACCGTGTGGTTCGCCGGGTGCACGAGCCCGTCGATCCCGCCCCCGGCGGGGACGACCGGCTCATCGGGTAGCAGTGCTCCGAGCAGCGGTAGTACCGGCAGCAGTGGCAGCAGTGGCAGCAGTGGCAGTGCGTCGTCGCCCAGTGTGGGGCAATCGGGTGCCGGCCAAACCGGGGCCGGGACAACCGGCGGCGCCTCCACAGCGGGTGCCGGCGACGACCCGGGCGCCGTGTTCGATAAGTCGCTCGGCGATTTCGACGGTGAGATCGGGCGCGAACGCGAGGAAATGGCCAAGTCCGGCCAGGGCTCCGGTCGTGCCGCCGAGACGAAAGAGTCCAGCGACACCGGATCGGTCAGGACGGCCGGGCGGGGTGGCGCGGCGGGGCCGGGCGTGAGCGTGTCGGGGACCGGTGCGGTTGGCGGAATGCCCGGCGGCATCGGTGGTATTGGCGGCGTTGGCGGGATCGGTGAGTCCGGCGGTATCGGCGGCGACACGGGCAGCAGCCAGAGCACGGGGTCGGGCGCCGGCTCAAGCTCTGGCACTGGAACTGGCCCGGATTCGGGAGTGGGCCCGGAGGGCGAGTCCGGCGATGGCGACGGCGGCGACGGCGCCTCCGGTACGCCGGCAACGGGTGCGGCTGGCGGCGAAGCGGGTGGTACTGGGGTTAGCGGTCCTGGTGGCAGCGGCGCACAGGCGGCAATCCCGGCCGACATCCCCGCCAGCGGCGATGGCGAAGACCAGGTGGCGCGGCAGTTGCGTGAAGCCGCCATGGCCGAGACGGATCCGGCGATTCGCGACGCGCTGTGGAATGAGTACCGGAAAGTCATGGGCATCAAGAAGAAATGACGATGGTGTTGCGTTCGGTGCGTCATCTGTCCGGTGCCGTGCTGGCCGGCCTGCTGGTGTCTGGCACGCAGGCCGGCTGCTCCGTCGGCCGCACCATCGAGTATGAGAATACCGAACTCGTGCGGGCTGCCGCTGAGGTGCCCGACGACGAGCGGCTGGACGTTGGCATCATGCTGTTCGACCCCGGCATTCCGGCGGACACCACGCCGGAGGAGCTGGAGAAAAAGTTGATCTTTCCGGACGTGCGCCAGGCCGAGGCGCGCTATATGCCCTATCACCTGAAGACCACGCTGGAGGCCAGTGGCCACTGGGGATCAGTGTGGGTAGTGCCGGAGCGCTCGGACGCCGTCGATGTGACGGTGTGGGCGCGAATCGACAAGTCGGACGGCCTCGACGCCGCCCTTAGGGTGGGTGCCTGGGATGCCACGGGCCGTGAATGGCTGAACAAGAAGTATTCGACGACGGTGCCCGAGAAGGCCTATTCCAAGTACCGCGAGGCGGGCCAGGATCCCTACCAGAGCCTGTACAACGAGATCGCCAATGATCTGCTCGACGAGCGGCGGAAATTTTCGTCAAAGGAGCTGGCCACGGTTCGCAACGTGGCGGAGCTGCGCTACGGCGCCGAGTTACTGCCTGCCGCTTTTGCCGACCTCCTTGTGCAAGATAAGTCCGGCGAGTACCAGCTCCGGCGCCTGCCGGCCGAAGACGACCCGATGGTGGCGCGGATGAACGCCGTTCGGGAGCGCGAGTACGCGCTGGCAGATGCGCTGAACGAGTACTACGCGAATCTTTATTACGATCTCGGCAAACCCTACGAAGACTGGCGAAAGATGTCGCGCGAGGAAATGATTCGCTACAAGGACCTGCGCCGCTCGGCATTCATTCGCGGCACGGCCGGCGCGCTGGCCCTGCTGGCGGCAATCATGTACGAGGGCGGCGGTGGCGGTAACTCCGCCATAACCATGGCCGGCGTCCTTGGCGGGTTCGAGGGTATCCGCAGTGCACTCGAGAAGCGTGGCGAGGCGAACATCAGCCTTGAGGCCGTCAAGGAAAGCGGTGTTGGCTTTAACGCCGAGGCCGAAACCGTCGTTGTGGAAGTGGAAGGGCAGACCCGCCGTCTCACCGGCACGGCCGAGGCCCGTTACCAGGAGTGGCGGCGCTTGCTCCGTGAAATCTACTCCGCCGAAACCGGCATTGCCTTGCCGCCCGAAGCGGCGCCGGCTGCACCGGATGGTGCTCCTGTCGATGCCGCTCCCGCTCCCGCTAATGAAATGGGTAGCAGTGCATCGCCGCAGTAACGCGCCCGGCGGATCTTAAGCCTGCATGGGACCACTCGCGGCGGGAACGGAACTGGCCGGGCGCTTTCAACTTCAGCGCTTGTTGGGCCGCGGTGGCAGTGCCGAGGTCTGGGCGGCCACGGATCACACCACCGGCATGGAGATCGCACTGCGCGTCGTTGCCGCACCGGACGGGAACGCGGCGGCATTGCTGCTGGCGACGCTGCGCCGTGATGCCGAGCGGCTGCGCGGCCTGGTTCACCCCGGCATTCTCCGGCCACTGGAGGTGCAGATCGACGGTAATCGGGTGTGCGTGGCCCTCGAACTGGCCGACCGCGGTAACCTGGGAAGTCTCCGCGGTGCCGGCTATCAGGCCATCGTCAACGCCATTCGCGACGTGGCAGATGCCCTGCAGTACGTTCACGCCCAGGGCCTGACGCACGGTGACCTGAAGGCGGGCAATGTGTTGCGCGATGCGCAGGGCCGCTGGCGGCTGACTGACTTTCGCGGCAGCGACCTGTCGGCAGGGAGTGGCGCCGTATCCCTGTCGACTGTGAGTCCGCAGCAGCTCGACGGCGCACCGCCAAAGGTGGCCGACGATATCTACAGCCTGGGTGCGGTACTGCACGATCTGCTGGCCGGCCACCCGCCGCTGCACCCGGCGATCACCGCGGCGCGTATCCGTTCAGAGGTGCCAGTGCGCCTGGGGGTGGACGGTCAGGGGCAGACCGTGCCGGTGGCGTTGTCGCAGCTGGTTGCCGCCATGCTCGAAAAATCTCCCGACCTGCGACCCGGCAGCCTTGGCGCTGTCCGTGCCCTGCTGGCGGAAATTGCTACCGGGGCGCTTCGGCCGCCGGCGCCGCCAGTTGCCGCCGACGCCACCGTTGAAGGGTTGCCGCACACTCGTGTTGCCGCGATCACGCGTGGCAGGCCACCGGTCCTCGTCGTGGCCGGACTGGTCGTATTGCTGGCCGGTATTGTGGCCGTGGTGTTCTGGTTGCCCCGCGTGGTCAGTGAGCGGGGGCCGCTGGTGGCGCCCCGGCCCGCTGTCGCGCCGGTATTGCCGAGCCCTGAAGTTCCGCCCGCGCCGGATGCCCGCGCGGCCGCTGATGCCGCGCTCGCTCTGCGCCTGCGTGCCGAGGATGCCGCCAGGGGCGCCGCGGCCGACCGCTGGGGCGGCGCCGACTGGCTGGAAGCACGGCGCCTCGCTGACCTGGGAGACGGCCAGTACCGGGGCCGGGATTTCGCAGCGGCGACGGCGAGTTTCACGCAGGCCACCGGACGTTTCAGGCAACTCGCGGACGGCGCACCCGCGGCGCTTGCCGCCGCGCTGGCGGAAGGGCAAGAGGCCTTCAACCGCGCCGACCAGCCGGCCGCCCTGGCGGCGTTCGAGAGGGCCTTGCTGATCAGCCCCGAGGACGCGATTGCGAAACGCGGGCTGGCCCGCAGTCAGACGCTCGAGGAAGTCCTGCGTGCCATGGCCGGGGCGGCGGCGCAGGAAGCGGGCGGTGACCTGGCGGCGGCCCGATCCGGCTATGCCGGCGTGCTCAAACTCGATCCCGACTGGGCCCCGGCCCGGGACGCCGTCGCACGACTCGATGCCCTGCGTGCCGCCGGCGATTTTGAGCGGAGCATGGCGCAGGGCCTCGCCGCCCTGGCGGCCGGGCGAGTTGCGCAAGCGCGCACGGCCCTCGGCCGCGCACTGGCGCTGCGGCCGGGGGATCCCGGTGCGCAGGGTGCGCTGGAACAACTGGATGGCGATGTCCGCCGCGGCCGCCTCGCCGGCTTGCAGGCGGAGGCTGATCGACTGGTGGTCTCGGAGCGTTGGCCCGAGGCGGCTGAACAGTACAGCGCGATGTTGCAGATTGACCCGGCCGTCGCCGCCGCGAAGGCGGGTCTCACTACTGCCGAGAGTCGCGCCGGTTTGCACCAGCGGCTTGAAAAGCAGTTGGCCAACGGCGATCGTTTCAACGACGATGCCGTGGTCGCCGGCGCGCAGGCGGTAATACGGGACGCGGAGGCCGTCACGTCCCCGGGTCCGGTGCTCTTGGGCCAGGTCACGCGCCTTAAAGCCCTGATTGCCGCCGCCGCCCGGCCGGTCGCCGTGCAATTCGAGTCGGACAATCTCACCACGGTGGTCATCTATAAGGTGGGAAACCTCGGTGCGTTCAACTCCCGTACCGTGGACTTGCGGCCGGGCAGTTACGTTGTCGTGGGCACACGCGACGGTTATCGCGACGTGCGCCGTAACGTGCGCATCGACCCGGGCGGGAGCCGCGAGCCCATCAACGTGCGCTGCGAGGAAGCGATCTGAACCTGCAAATCACCATTCGGGATGCTGCCGGCAGCCGACCGGCCGGCATCGCCGACCTGCCGCTGCGTATCGGCACTGGCCCATCGGCCGCCCTTCGGCTGCCCGGGCCCGTATCCGAGGTGGAGTACGCACTCATTGGCGTGCTCGACGGGCGTCCCTTTCTCCAGTTAACCAGCCCCGTCGTGCCCGTACTCCTCAATGGTGAACCGGTGACGGGCACGCGCTGGCTCGCCGACGGCGACGACATCGGCATCGGCAGTGCGCAAATTCGCTGTGCGGTCGGCGACGGCACGCTCGACTTCAGCCTGCGTTTCAGCGGCGTGGACTACGACACCCTGCCGCCGGAACCGGCCGCCGAAGCCACGCCAGCGGCCGTGCCCGCCAGCCGTCCCGCGCCACCGCGAACGACTGCCGGGCACTCAGCGCGCTGGCGCGCGGCGCTCGTCGCCAGCGCCTTGCTGGTGCTGGCCGGCGTCGCCTTCTGGCTGCTGACGTCCAGCGCGGTACTGATTGCGACGGACCCGGCGGGCGCGCGTGTCGAGATCGCCGGCGCACCGGATCTTCGCCTCGGCGGGCGCTACCTGTTGCGCCCGGGTCGCTACACCGTGGCGGCCAGCGCGGACGGCTACGCCCCGGGGACGCTGGACATCGACGTCACGGCGGACGACAGCCAGGATTTCCGGCTGCGCCTGTTGCGCCTGCCCGGTCACCTCAAGGTGGTGACGCGACCGCTGGTGGACGCCGAGGTCAGCGTGGACGGTCAAGCCGTTGGCCGGACGCCGCTCGCTGATCTGGAACTCGAAGCCGGCATTCACCGTCTCGCCGTCGCCGCGCCGCGCTATCAACCCTGGGAAAGCACGCTGACGGTCGAGGGTGGTGGAATAGTGCAGGTTGTGGAGGCGCTGCTGACGCCGGGCTGGGCGGAGGTCAGCGTCACGAGTGTTCCCGACGGCGCCACGGTGTTTGCCGATGGCGTCGAGGCCGGCACGACGCCGACGCGGCTGGAACTGATGGCCGGCAATCGCACGCTCACGCTGACGAAGGACGGCTTCAAGACCCTCACGCGGCCGGTGACCGCGGTCGCGAACCAGTCACAGGCTCTGGAGTCCCTGACGCTGGTGCCGGCAGACGGGCTCGTACGGGTTATCACGGATCCCCCGGGGGCGGCTGTGACAGCGGGCGGCCGCTATCGCGGCGTGACGCCGCTCGAAACCGAGTTGCCACCCGGCAGGACCCACGAGGTTGCCCTGGTGAAAGCCGGTTATGAGCCGGCGACCGTGCAGGCGGACCTCCGCAGTACGCGCGGCGCCACGGTGCGGGTCACGCTCACGCCGCGCCTCGGCATCGTCAGGATTGTCAGTGACCCGGCCGACGCGGAGTTGCTGGTCGATGGCCGTTCGATCGGCGCGGCGAGCACCGAACTGTCGCTGCCCGCGATTCGTCATCAGCTGGAGGTGCGCAAGGCGGGTTTCGTGTCGTACCAGACCGAGGTGACGCCCGAGCCGGGCCTGCCGCGGGTGCTGGAGGTCAAGCTGCTGACGCCGGGACAGGCGGCGGCCGCCGCCGTGCCACGTGTCAGCACGACGGCCTCCGGCATGGAGCTGCGGCTCATTCAACCCGGACGATTGCAGATGGGCGCCCCGCGCCGCGAGCAGGGTCGTCGCGCCAATGAAACCGAACGGGCCGTGCGCCTGACCCGGCCGTACTACCTCGGTGTCCGGGAAGTCACCAACACGCAGTTCCGGGCCTTCCGGCCCCGGCACACCTCGGGCGCGGAGAAGTACCAGTTGCTGGCCGGCGGGAGTCACCCGGTCGTCATGCTGAGCTGGGACGACGCCGCGGCCTACTGCAACTGGCTGAGCAGCCAGGAGGGGCTGGCCCCGGCTTATGCGCAGGAGAAGGGCGGGCACACCCTGATTTCGCCGGCAACGGCTGGCTACCGGCTGCCCACCGAGGCCGAGTGGGAATGGGCGGCCCGCTATAGCGGTGCTGGCGAGGCCCGCAAATACCCGTGGGGCGATTCCTTCCCGCCGCCGGCAGGCTCCGGAAATTTCGCGGATCAGTCGGCAAAGGGCTTTGTCACCGCCTTGCTGACAGGCTACGACGATCATTTCCCGGTGACGTCGCCCGTGGGCAGCTTTGCCGCCAGTCCTCTCGGTCTCTTCGACCTCGGCGGCAACGCGGCGGAGTGGGTGAACGACCACTACGGCGTGACCACGGCCGGTGCGCCGGAGGCCGTCGACCCCGTCGGACCCCCGGCCGGGCAGTATCATGTGATCCGCGGGTCCAGCTGGCGCCACGGCGGCATCAGTGAGCTCAGGCTGGCCTACCGGGACTTTGGCGACGTCGGCCGCCTCGATGTCGGGTTCCGGGTGGCTCGTTACGCGGACGTGAAATGAAAAACTTCTGGCAAACACTGGTGTTGATCCTCGTCGGACTTGGGGCCGGCTGGGCGGCAACCCGCATCGGCAGTGGGCCACCGACAGTCCGTAACGCGCTGGACGACACCGAAGCCACGGCCGATGCTGCTGTTACGGCGCCGCCGGCTGAAGGCAACGCGCCGACCGACGCCGAAATCGAGGCCCAGATCCGGCGCGCTGAAGAGGCGCTCGGGGACCGTGCCGACCCGGATCAGGAATTGCCGGTGGATCCGTTGCGGGCCGACGTGGCCATCGCGCTGCCTTCGGATATTTGAAACTTCCCCGTTTTTGACACCGGAGCCAGGGCGTATGCAGAGAACTTTCTCGAACGAGTTCATTTTTCAGCTGTTCTCGCTGCTGGTCGCGGTCCTGATCGTGCACGCGACCTACGTCACCGTAATCTGGCCGAATGCGAGAGCCGATATTGAGCAGAACCGGGCGATGATCAAGCAGGACCCGAACTACACGGCGGAACGATCCTGGTACGTCGTCGTGAAGGACTGGGAGCAGGAATCGTGCTTCGTACTTGGCATCTGGGCGCTCGGGATCATGGGCTACAAGACCCGGCGGCTCGCCCGCGAGCGTCGCATCCTCGGCCGCAAGCTGGTGCCCATCGCCGAGGGCATGCGCATCCTGCCGGAAGACACCCGCGACTATGCCCGGCAGTTGCAGGCACTACCCGACGCGGAGCGTGGCCTGCTGTTGCCCCGCGCGCTGCTGCACGGCCTGCACCGCTTCGGTGCCACGCGGAACGTGCAGGACGCGTCGTCGGCCTCGCACACGCTCATTCTGTCGGAGGCGGAGCGGCTCGAAGCGGAGTTGTCGATGGTCCGCTACCTGCTCTGGGCCATACCGTCCATCGGCTTTATCGGCACCGTGCGTGGCATAGGCGACGCGCTCGGCGTGGCCAACAAGGCCGTGTCTGGCGACATCGGTGCCGTCACCGAGAGTCTTGGCGTGGCATTCAACTCGACCCTGATTGCCCTTTTGATCAGCATCCTGCTGATGTTTCTGGTGCACCAGTTGCAACTGGTGCAGGAACGTCTTGCCTTTGAGGCCGAGGATTACCTGGACGAGCAGCTGATCCGCCACCTGCAGGCGAACTAGGCGCGTGCCGGCCTCCCGCATCGCGCTCGAGCTGAACGACGCGCTGCTCGCCGTGGCCGATGAAACCGGTGTGCTCGCCACCGAGCCGGGTTATGCCGTAGTCGGTGAGGGCGGAGCGCGGTTGGGCCTGGATGCCCTGCCGTTGCTAAGGCGCCAGCGCCACCTTGCCAGCACCCGTCATTGGCGGGAGTTCAGCGACCAGCCCTTGACGCAGCCACTCGGCAGCTACCGCTCCAATGCCGAGCTCGTGGCGGCGCAATTGCAACGCCTGTGGGTGCGTCACGGCGCGGGCAGGGACGGCGTGGTGTACGCGACGCCACCCTGGTGGACGGCCAGCCAGTTGCAGTTGCTGGTCGCGCTGTCCGACACCCTTGGCATGCGCGTGCTGGGGCTGGCTGATGCGGCCGTCGCCGCCTGCCGGTACGAGCACCCCGGCCGCGAACTGCTGCAACTCGACGCCAGCCTGCACAGCCTGACGCTGAGCCAGATCCGGCAGGCGGGCCAGGCGCAGCTGGGAGACCGGGAGAGTTTTCCGACACTCGGCATCGAGCCACTGCTCCGGCTCGCCACCGAGTTGATCGCGCGCCGCTTCGTCGAATGCAGTCGTTTCGATCCACTGCACGATTCAGCGGCCGAGCAGACGCTGTTCGACCGGCTGCCGGACTGGCTGGCCCGGCTGGCGCGCGGTGCGGAGGTGACGCTGGAGCTCGACACCCGCAGTGGCACCTTCGGTGCAACGCTGCAGGCTGCCGACTTTCGCGCCCAGCTGGCCCGGTCCTGCGAACCCCTCCTGCAGAAGTTGCGGGCACGAATTGCGGAGCGGGGGCCACACGCCCTCCAGGTGCATCCGCGCCTGGCAGATATTCCCGGCGTTATCGACGCGCTGCTGCGTCTGCCGGACACGGTCGTGCACGTGCAGAGCCCCGGCGCCGCTGCCGCGGGTCTTGTAGGCCGCGTACCGGCCCGCCTGCAGTCGGGCTCCGTGCCGGTGGTGGAGCTGGACTGGGACCAGGGGCCGGCCGTGGTGCTTCCTGCCGTCAGTTCGTCGGCGTCGCCTGCCGCAGAATTGCCAACCCACCTGCTCGTGGGTCACCGCGCGTACCGGCTCGGGTCCGGACCGTTTCGTGTTGGCGCCGAGGTTCCGGTGGGCGAGGCTGGCGTGGCACTCGACCCGGGGCTGCGCGGCCTGTCACGGCAGCACTGCACGCTGCGCCGGGAAAACGGGTTCCTGTTCGTCCTGGATCACAGCCGGTTCGGCACGTGGCTGAACGGCCATCGTATCGAGGGGACCGCGCTCTTGCAGTCCGGCGACATCCTGTCGGTCGGATCGCCGGCCGTCGAGTTGCGCCTGTTGACCGAGGTTGACGCGCATGGCGCGTAGGACCTTCAACGTCTTCAGCCTGTCCTTCCTGGACGTGATGGCCTGCGGGCTCGGCGCCACGATCCTGATCCTGATGATCATCAGTGCCCAGATCCGTGTGAAGGCCGATCTCGCCAATGACGACCTGCGGGCCGAGGCCAGCAGGATCGAGGAAGAAGTGCTGGACGCGCAGAAAAACCTGCTCCGGCTGCGCGACACAACGTCCGCGCGGGACACGCGCGCGAGCAGTGCGGCTGCCGAGATCGAGCGCTTGCAGAAGCTGATCGCCGAAATGCGCGCCGAGGCCGAGGAGCAGGATAACGACAGTCTCGCAAAGAAGGAGAGCGTTGAGCAGCTGCGCACCGATGTGGAGCGCCTGAAGGAGGGCACCCGCCGGCTGGCCGAAGCGCAGGCACAACCCGGCAGTGGCGAGCGCGTGCGAAGTTTTGTCGGGCCCGGCAACCGCCAGTACCTGACCGGCATGCGCATGGGCGGCCAGCGCGTGCTCATTCTTGTTGACGCGTCCGCCAGCATGCTGGGTCGTACCTACGCGAACGTGGTGCGTTTCCGGGCCATGGCGGATGAGCGCAAGGTGCGGGCGCCAAAGTGGCGGCAGACAATCGCCACCGTGGACTGGCTGACGACGCAGCTCAAGCCGGGAGCGCGCTTCCAGATCTACACCTTCAACGAACAGGCGGGAAGCACGGTGGCCGGCTCCGACAGCACGTGGCTGGAAGTAAAAGATGGCGGCAACATCGACACCGCCCTGGCGGGCTTGCGCAAGGTGGTGCCGGGGAAAGGGACAAGCCTGATCCGGGCCTTTCAGGCGGCCAGGGCGCTCACCCCCGTTCCGGACAACATATTCCTCATTACGGACGGGTTGCCCACCCAGGGTGCCACGGCGCCGGCCGTCGCTGAACCCGTTCGCGCGGACAAGCGGGCCAACTTCCTGCGCCAGTCCCTGGCCGAACTGCCGGGCCGCGTTCCCGTCAACGTGATCCTGCTGCCGATGGAAGGGGACCCGGAGGCAGCCTACCGTTTCTGGGAACTGGCGATGCGCACGCGCGGTTCCTTCCTGGCGCCGTCGAAGGACTGGCCATGAGGCAGCGGCGGCGCCGGGGCGCGTCCGACAGCCTGAACATGTCCTTCCTGGATGCGATCTCCTGCGGCTTCGGCGCCGTAATCCTGCTGCTGGTCATCACCTTGCTGTTCGAACCCGCGACGATCCAGGAAACGCGCGCCGACGTGCAGGCCCTGATTGAGCGACTGCAGAAGGAGTTGTTTGAAATCCGCGGTGACACGCTGACGCTCACCACGGCCGCCGAGGCGCCGCCCAGCGACGATGAGCAGGCGCTGTCGCGCCTGAAGGCGGATCTCACGAAGATCCGCGGCAAGTACCAGGCCAGCGTATTACCGGAACCGGAAAGCGCCGAGATCGGCGAGCTGCGTGCCGCCCGCCAGGAGCTCACCGAGGAAATGCGCCGGTTGCTGGCCGACTACCGACCGCCTGCCAACGACACCACGGTTGGCGGCATCCCCGTTGACAGCGAGTACATCATCTTCGTCATCGACAACTCGGGCAGCATGCAGTCGGTGTGGCCGACCGTGAAGGCCAAGCTGAAGGAAACGCTTGATGTGTATCCGCGCGTGAAGGGCATCCAGGTCTTGAGCAGCAGCGGTGACTACCTGCTCCGGAGCACGGCGCGCCGCTGGATTACCGACTCCCGCACCACCCGGGCGCAGATCCTGCGCAAGATGGAGAACTGGCCGGGTACCGCGTCGAACCCGACCGAGGGCATCGTGACCGCCATCGACACGTTCTACCAACCGGGCAAGCGCATCAGCGTGTACGTGTTTGGCGACGACTTTCAGGGGCGGGTCATCGAGCGGGTAATCCGGCAGATCGAGGTCATCAACAAGCCTGACGGCCGCGGCAACCGGCTGGTCCGGATCCACGGCATTGGCTTTCCCACCGGCGCCGCCAGTGCGAATCCGGTGGGTTTTGCGGCCTTCATGCGCGCCCTGTGCGACCGCAGCGGTGGCACGTTTGTGGCGTTGACCGAGGTCCAGCAGGGCCCGAGAATCACCATTCGTCTGCCCGGTGGCTGAGCAGGCAGGAACACGAAGGAGTAACTCATGACCGATCTCGCAACCAGACGCTGCAAGCCCTGCGAAGGCGGCGTGCCGGCGCTGACGGCAGCGGCAGTTGGGGAACTGCGCCAGGCATTGCACGGGGACTGGGAATTGTCGGCCGACGGCAAATGGATCAGCCGGCGCTTTGAGTTCCCGGGGTTCGGGCGGACGATGGGCTTCGTCAATGCGGTGGCGTGGATTGCCGAGTCGGAAGGACACCACCCGGACCTGGACGTGGGCTATGGCCGCTGCGTCGTCAAGTGGTCCACCCATGCCGTGGACGGTCTGACCGAGAACGACTTCATCTGCGCCGCGAAGGTGGACCGACTCGTCGACTGACCCGCCGGGACCAGGGCCGGGGTTCTGGCAGGGCCGGGTCGAAGTTGGTCTTTGCCGGCGCCGGCGCTAAAGTAATCAGACAATTCCAGGGAGACCGCCATGACATTTTTCCGCCTGATTGCCGGGCTGCTGTTCGTCGTTGCCGGCGCAGTTGCCGTCGCCGCGGCGCCGGATCTCAGTACTACGGAAAGTCAGCTGCTGGCTTTGCGGCGCATGCAGTGCTCGGAAATCGACGGCAAGGCGGTGACGTACTACTGGAAGGGCGTTACCTACAGCCGGGTGCCCGGCGAGCCAGACCGGCAGCTCTTCAAGGTCGAGGGCATGAATGTGCGCCATTGCGGACCGATGCCCGGATCGACGAACAAGGCGGAATTCAGGCTGGTCAGCCGCGAGATCCTGTTGTACGAAGATCCCGTTACGGGCGAAGTCCTGCGCACCTGGGACAATCCGTGGACGGGCAAAACCGTTGATGTGATCCACGTTGCCAATGACCCGGTGAACGGCAACTATGGTCTTGTGGGCCGCGACGGCAAGCCGACCAGCATCTCTTTCGAGGTGAGCGGCAATCAGTGGTGGCTGACGTGGGGGATCCCCCTGTTCTATACCAATCCCCTGGGCGGCGATTATCAGCGTTACGTTGGTGGCACCTACCATGTCACCGAGCTCTTCAATTTCTATGGCGCCGCGGATGACCTCGGCAACCGCAGGAAAGATAGCGCCGAGACGGCGGTGAGCTGGCAGCGGCTGTCGGGCTGGCTGCCGTGGATGGAGATGGGCGACCGGGCCGGCATGCTCTACTTTCACACGGCGGGCCGAAAGCTCGACAAATGGGACGACATCTCGCCGACGATGAAGGCCGAGATCGAGAGCCAGTACCCGAGCTATCGCAATCCACCACCGCTCGACGATCCGCGGCCCAACGTCACCAGCTGGACGTATTTCAAGAAGATCATCGACGCGCGAAAACCAGCGCCGTAGGAGCGGCTTCAGCCGCGACCTCTGCCCATGTCCGACACTCCCATTCGTAATCTCCCCGTGCGCAATCCGCGCACCGGGCAATTTGACTATCAGATCGCCGCGCCTGAAGCCGCCGAGCTGGGTCCGCTGGCCGCGCGGCTGCGCGCGGCCCAGACGGCCTGGACGGCGCTTGGCATCGCGCGGCGCAGTGCGGTGCTGAAGGCGTGGTCTGGCCGCCTGCTTGGTGAGCCGTCGGCACTGCTCGACGCACTCGCCGCCGATACGGGCCGGCACCGGCTGGCGGCCAACGAGGTGAATTCGCTCGCCGGCCTGGTGGCGGGCAACGTGGCGTTGGCGACGCACGCGATGGCCGCTGCGCCCGAGCGGCCATCGGTGACGCCAGGCATCGGCATTGAGACCCAACTGGTGCCGTACGGGCTGGTCGGGGTAATCAGTCCGTGGAATTTTCCGTTTCTGCTGTCGATGCTCGACACGATTCCCGCGTTGCTGGCGGGTTGCGCCGTGCTGGTCAAGCCCAGCGAAGTGACGCCCCGGTTTGTGGCGCCGCTGATGGCGAGCCTCCGGGATTTTCCTGAACTCGCCAGTGTGCTCGCCTTCGTTACCGGTGACGGGCAAACCGGCGCGGCGTTGATCGAACAGGTCGACGCCGTGTGTTTCACCGGCAGCGTCGCTACGGGGCTAAAGGTTGCCGAAGCCTGTGCCCGTCGTTTCATCCCGGCCTTTCTCGAACTCGGCGGCAAGGACCCGGTGATCGTGCTCGGTTCAGCCGATCCGGATCGCGCCGCCGCGACAGTGCTGCGCGCCTCCGTGCAGGCCACCGGTCAGGCTTGTCAGTCGCTGGAGCGGGTGTACGTGGACCAGCGCCTGGAGCCTGCGTTTCTCGAACGCCTCGTGGCGCGTGCCGAGGCGGTGGCGCTCAATTACCCCGACGGTCATCGCGGCCAGGTCGGGCCACTCATTTTCGCGCGGCAGGCGGAGATCATTGCCGCCCAGCTGGCAGACGCGGTGAGCAAGGGCGCGCGCATTCTCACCGGCGGCACGGTCGAGAACCATGGCGGCGGTGCCTGGCTGCGGCCCACGGTGGTCACCGGTGTCACGCACGACATGGCCCTGATGACCGAAGAGACCTTCGGTCCGGTGATGCCTGTGGTGGGTTATCAGGATATCGACGAGGCCGTGCGCCTCGCCAATGATTCGGTCTACGGCCTGTCGGCCGCCGTGCTCGGTGACGAGGCGGAGGCGCTGGCGATTGCGCGCCGCCTGAATGTTGGCGCCGTGAGCATCAACGATGGCGGGCTGACCACCGAAGTCTTCGACGCGGAGAAAAACGCCTTCAACCTTTCGGGACTCGGTGCCTCGCGCATGGGGCCGTCCGGGCTGCTGCGCTTCCTGCGCAAGAAGGCCTTGCTGATCCAGCGCGGCACCGCGAAGGATATTTCCTCGCTCGAGGAAGCCGGCCAGGAGCGGCTTTAGCCGCGACCCGGGCCGCCACATCCGACCCGTCACATTTCGGGAGGACTGAAAAGAAAAAGGCCGCCCTTGGGCGGCCTTTCCTGGTCGGTCGCTGGTCGCGGCTGAAGCCGCTCCTACGTCAGGCTGCTTTTCTCCGCAGCCCGCCGAGAGCGGCGACGGCCGAGATGAAGAGCCAGGCCGCAGCCGGTACGGGAATGATCGATGACGCCAGGTTCCCGAGGTCCTGGTGGGCCCTGGCCGTCGGGTGGATGCCGTCCCAGAAGATGTAATCGTTCGGGTTGGGGCAGAGGGAGGGGACGCCCGAGTCGAAGCAGGGTTGGTTCGTGTTCGTGTAGCCATTGCCGGGGGAACCGGCGATGGTGTTATTCAAAAAGCCGAACACGTCCAGGCTGATGATGTTGATGCCCAGTCCCAAGGCGAGTCCGGGCATTTGCGCGGCGAGCCCGGAATTGACCAGCGTCGAGAGGAAGGTCGCACCCGCCACAGCGGCCGGACCGGCCGCGATGGCGTCCGGTGTCAGGCCGATGTCCGGCAGGTTCGGCACCAGGAAGTTGGTGGCGCCGGCGCCGGCCAGTGACGTGATGATGGCGACCAGGTTGGAGACCGTGCTTGAGACATCTCCCGCGCGAACGTCATTGCCACCGCCCCACACGACATACAGGGCACCGGAATCAGCAACGCCGCCAGCGTCGATAAGATAGGTCGCGGCCTGCTGCGTCAGGGACGTTCCAGGAATCGAAGGGGGTGGTAACCCACCGGTGGTGGCGCCGCCCCAGGCGTAGTTCTTGCCCCCGAGCAGCGAAGGATTGACCGCACCCAGCCCCAGGTTGGCGGAAAGGGTCTCGACCCACACCGGGCCGTTGCTGAACCGGCCGGGAGCATAAGGCGGAGGTGGGTTACCGGGAATTGCCAAAGACACGTTACCGGTGTCCGAGAGACTGTCGCCGAAGACGTACATCGCGCTGTACGCTGATGCCTGAACCGAGAAGAGTGCGACGAATAACGCACCGACGAAGGAGACGGTGCGCAGACCACGGGCGACTGGTCGCCCTGAAGATTTCTGAAACATTTTGTTTACCCCGACCAAGTGAGACGTTTGTAGTTGTTTATGTAAGGCCGCGTTGAGTATAGGCGCGCTGGGCGAATCTGTACAAAGTTTAATCGGAGCTAATTTACTTTACATAAGCAATGGCTTCCGGGTTGGAGTTTGACAGCGCCGAACATTAGTTTTGTTAGTGGTTGATCACTAACAACTTATGACCAACAACTAAACAAACCAAATAACTAAGGTCCGGTACCTTTTTAGAACATGGAGTTGTCGCCCGGCGTGCCCGGGTCTTTGTTCGCGGTCCGGCTCGGAATGAAATCGCCCGTGATCATCTGGTCGTACGCCATTCCCGGCCCGACCATCGGGTACACGCAGGCATCGGGGTCGATGATGACCTCGAGGAACGCGGGTCCCTGGAACTTGATGAATTCCTCGATCACGCGCGGCACATCGGCCTTACGGTCGAGGCGCACGGCGTATTCAAAGCCGTCGGCTTGCGCGGCCTTGACGAAGTCCTTGCGGTACAGCGACTTGTCGGTGGCTGACAGGCGGCCCTGGTAGTAGAGCTTTTGCCACTGTTTGACCATGCCGTCGCCGAAGTTATTCAGCACCACCACCTTGATCGGCAGCTGGTAGGTCGTCACCGTTTCGAGTTCGCCGAGATTCATGCGGATGCTGGCGTCGCCGTCGACGTCGATGACCAGCCGGTCCGGGTGCGCGAACTGGGCGCCGATGGCTGCCGGCAGGCCGAAGCCCATCGTGCCCATGCTGCCCGATGTCAGCCACAGCCGTGGCTGTCGAAAGTCGAAGTACTGGGCCGACCACATCTGGTGCTGACCGACGCCGGTCGTGATGATCGCCTCGCCGCGCGTGTGCCTGTTGATCTCCTCGATCACGTAGTTCGGCTGGATCAGGACGCTTTCGCGGTCATAGTTCATGGCGTAGGTGCGTTTCAGTTCGGCAATCTCCTGATGCCAGGAGCTGAAGTCGCTGGTGATCTTGTGCTTGTCGGCAAAAGCCACGAGCTCGCGCAGGTCGCGGTCAAGTAGACCGACGTTGTGCCAGTCCACCGTCTTGACCTTGCCGATTTCGCACGGGTCCACATCGAAGTGGGCAATTTTCTTCGCCCTGGGTGCGAACTTGTCGGGGACGGCGGCCACCCGGTCGTCGAAACGCGAGCCGACCGCGATCAGGAAGTCGCAATCTTCCACGGCATAGTTGGCCATAGGCGTGCCGTGCATGCCAAGCATCTGCAATGACAGTTCGTCAGTCGTGTCGCAGGCGCCTATGCCCATAAGGGTCGTGGTCACCGGGATCCGGAAGCGTCCGGCAAACTCACGAAGCGCTTCGGACGCGTTGGCGTTAATGACGCCACCGCCCGCATAGATCAGCGGCCGGCGCGAGTCCCGCAGCATGTCAAAGAACGACTTCGCGGCGCCTGCCGATATCTCGCTGGCCACCAGGGCCTTGACGCGCTGCCGGTAGGCCTCGATCGGCAGCAGGCCGATCCCCTGGAATTCGCCGACCCAGTTCTGCACGTCCTTGGGAATGTCGAGGACCACGGGCCCCGGCCGTCCCGTGGCGGCAATCTCGAAGGCGGTGCGGATCGTCGCCTCAAGCCGGTCCGGATCGGTGACGAGAAAAACGTGCTTGGCGACCGAACTCATGATGGCCGCGACGGGCGCCTCCTGGAAGGCATCGGTGCCGATCACGGGGGTCGGCACCTGGCCGCAGATGACCACGATCGGCACCGAGTCGGCCATGGAGTCGCGAACCGGCGTGACGGTATTGGTGGCGCCGGGCCCCGAGGTGACCATGCACACGCCCACGCGGCCGCTGGCCCGGGCATAACCCGCCGCCATGAAACCCGCGCCCTGCTCGTTGGCAGGCACGATCAGGGGAATCGGGGCGTTACCGGCTTCGTCGCGATGCTCGTCGTTGTAACGGAACACGGCATCGTAGGTGGGCAAGATTGCGCCGCCGCTGTAGCCGAAGATCGTCCGCACGCCCATGTCGACGAGAACCTGCACGATGATTTCCGCGCCGGTCATGCGTTTGCCGGCAAGCGGGTGCGGGGGCGGTTCGACGGTCTGGGCGCGCGGGGTCATAAAATATAGCTTGGAAAGCGATTTCTTTGGAGTTTCAACGAAGTACTCCCGCATTGCAATAGAGTTTGAAGTGGGCGAGTATTCTGGGCTCCATGCGCCACATTATCTCCATTCTTCTGCAGAACGAGGCCGGCGCCCTGGCGCGCGTCGCCGCCATGTTCGCCACGCGGGGCTACAACATCGAGTCCTTAAGCGTCGCCCCGACCGACGATCCCCAGGTCTCCCGCCTGACCCTGGTCACCATTGGCTCCGATCACGTGATCGGCCAGATCAACAAGCAGCTGCTGAAACTGGTCGACGTCGTCCAGACCAGGGACATGACGCTCGGTGACCACATCGAGCGGGAGCTGCTGCTTCTGAAACTCAAACTCCACGACGAGGGCCGCGAGCGCATCCGGGAACTCGTCAAGCAGGAAGGGGCGCGGGTCCTCGATGATGGCGATGACTGCTACACCGTGGAACTCACCGGGGCCGCCCACCGGATCGACAACTTCATCAACCGGGCAGGCAGTCATGCCGACATCCTTGGCGTGGTGCGCAGCGGCCCGCTGGCGATAGCCCGGGGCGTACCGGTGCTAACCGCCACGTCCTGACGCTGATCCCATGTCCGCGCTGCCCAGCTCCAGATTGCAGGGTGCCGCCCGCCTGGTCCTCAAGATCGGGTCCTCGCTGCTCGTCGACCAGGCCACCGGGAAACTCAATCGCGCGTGGCTCGAATCCATCGCCGACGAACTGGCGCGCTTGCAAAAGCGCGGGCAACAGGTGCTGGTCGTGTCGTCGGGGGCCATTGCGCTCGGCCGCCCGTATCTCGGCATGTCACGCGATCAGCGCCGTCTCGAAGATGCGCAGGCCGCCGCCGCCGCCGGACAGATCCTGCTGGCGCATGCCTACCAGGACCTGCTTGAGGCACGGGGCATTCGCATTGCCCAGGTATTGCTGACGCTCGGCGACACCGAGGACCGGCGGCGTTACCTGAATGCGCGCAATACGCTGGAAACACTGCTCAAACTCAACGTCATTCCCGTGATCAACGAAAACGACACGGTTGCCACCCAGGAAATCCGCTACGGCGACAACGATCGCCTCGGCGCACGCGTGGCGGAGATGACCAGCTCGGACGTTCTCGTGCTGCTCTCGGATGTCGACGGGCTGTACGACGGTGATCCGAACCGTAACCCGGCTGCCCGGTTGATTCCCGAGGTGCGGGAGCTCACGCCGGAAATCGAGGCGCTGGCCGGCACGTCGGCGACCGAGTTCGGTTCCGGCGGCATGATTACCAAACTGATGGCAGCCCGCATCTGTATGAACGCGGGCTGCGCCACGGTCATTGCCAGCGGCAAGCGCCTGTACCCCGTGCAGGCCATCGAGGACGGCGTCGACTGCACCTGGTTTCTCCCGGGCCGGACGCCCCGTCAGGCGCGCAAGCAGTGGATTGCGGGCACCCTGGTGCCCCGCGGCAGCGTGACGGTGGACGAGGGCGCCGAACGGGCCCTGCGTGCCGGCAGCAGCCTGCTGCCCGTGGGCATCATCGAGGTTAGCGGGGAATTCCAGTCTGGCGATGCTGTGACGATTCGCAATCGCGCCGGGCGGGACCTGGCGCGGGGCCTGGCGGCGCATTCCAGCGACGAGGCGCGCCGCATTTGTGGCCGGCGCAGTGAGGAGCTGGCCGCTTTACTCGGTTACAGTGGCCGGGACGAATTTATTCACCGCGACAACCTCGCCCTGCTGGACGCCTGACGATGAACGCCACGAAACCCCTTGCCAGTGAAGAACTGGCCGCGATCATGACCCGCCTCGGGCGCCAGGCCCGCGAGGCGGGGGGCCAGCTGGCCCGTGCGACGGCGGCGCAGAAAGTGGTGGCACTCAAGGCGGCGGCTGCCGCAATTCGGGCCCGCCAGGGTGAAATCCTGGCGGCCAACGCCGTGGACATGGAAGGCGCGCGGTCGCGAAACCTGTCCGGCGCGCTGCTCGATCGACTGCTGCTCGATGCGAAGCGCGTCGAGGGCATGGCGAAAGGCATTGAGGACGTTGCAGCGCTGCCCGATCCGGTCGGTGACGTGATGGCGGAATGGTCGCGACCGAACGGGCTGCGCATCCAGCGGGTGCGCGTGCCGCTCGGTGTGATCGGCATCATCTACGAGAGCCGTCCCAACGTCACGGCAGACGCTGGCGCGCTGTGTCTCAAGTCCGGCAATGCCGTGATCCTGCGCGGCGGTTCGGAGAGCTTCAACTCGAGTCGAGCGATACACGCCGCGCTCGTCGACGGCCTCAAGGCGGGCGGCCTGCCGGCGGCGGCCATCCAGATGGTGCCGACCGCCAGCCGGGATGCCGTCGGGTACCTGCTCGGCAACATGCGCGAGTTCGTCGATGTGGTCGTGCCCCGTGGGGGCAAGAACCTGATTGCGCGCGTGCAGGCCGACGCGCGGGTGCCGGTGATCGGTCACCTTGAAGGCCTGTGCCACGTCTACGTGCACCGTTCCGCCGACGTCGCCATGGCGCGGGATATCACACTGAACGCGAAGATGCGTCGCACCGGCATCTGCGGGTCGGCGGAGACGCTGCTGATCGACCGGGACTGCCTCGGCACCCATTGGCGGCCGATCGCCGACGCGCTGCTGGCCGCCGGCTGCGAATTGCGCGGCGACGCCGAACTCTGCCGGATCGACGATCGACTGAAACCGGCCACCGAGGAGGACTGGCGTACGGAGTACCTCGACGCGATCCTGTCCTGTCGCGTCGTTGCTGACGTACACGAGGCGATCCGCCACATTTCAACGTACGGCTCGGCCCACACGGAATCGATCATCGCGAACGATGCGGCGGCCGTGGAGCAATTCCTCCGCGACCTGGACAGCGCCATCCTGCTGCACAATGCGTCCACGCAGTTCGCTGACGGCGGCGAGTTCGGCATGGGCGCCGAGATCGGGATCGCAACCGGCCGTATCCACGCGCGGGGGCCGGTTGGCGCCGAGCAACTGACCAGCTACAAGTACGTGGTCCACGGTACCGGCCAGGTTCGCGCGTAGGAGCGGCTTCAGCCGCGAACGCTGTTTGTGACAGACATGTCGCGGCTGAAGCCGCTCCTACGGCGTGTGATATGCACTTTGACCTGATAGTGATCGGCGGCGGCATCAACGGTGCCGGCATCGCCCGCGACGCCGCGCTGCGCGGCCTGCGCACCTGCCTGGTCGAGCAGGGCGATTTGTGCGACAGCACCACGCGCTGGTCCAGCCGGCTGATTCACGGCGGTTTGCGCTATCTTGAATTTGGTGAGCTCGGCCTGGTTCACGAGTCCCTCGAGGAGCGGGAAAACCTGCTGCGCAACGCACCCCACCTGGTGCGCCCGCTGCCGCTGCTGATCCCGGTGTACGAGGACAGCCGCCGGAGTATGAACACGGTGGATTTCGGTCTCTACGTGTACGACCTGCTGTCCATCGGTCGCTCGATCCCGGGGCACCGGCGCCTGTCCCGCGAGGAGACCCTGAAGGAGATTCCCGGTTTAGCCGCCGACGGCCTGACCGGCGCGGCGATTTACTACGACGCGCAGGTCACCTACGTGGAGCGACTCGTCGTGGAGAACGCGCTGGCCGCCGCTGCCGCCGGTGCGCGCATCGATACGCACACGGTCGTGGAAAAGATCCTGCTCGATCGCAATCACGTCACGGGCATCGAGGTGCGCAATACTCGCAGCGGCGAACGATCAACGCGTCACGCGTCGGCGATCATCAATGCGGCCGGTCCCTGGGTTGATCGCGTGCTGGCGGCGGCGGGCCGGCCGTTGCCCCGTTTTCTGGGGCCGACCAGGGGCGCGCACATCATCGTCCCGCCGTTCGCCGGCCTTGCCCGCACGGCCTGCTATGCTGAGGCGCGGTCCGACGGGCGACCGTTTTTCATACTTCCGTGGAACGGCATGGCGCTGATCGGCACGACCGACATTCGCAGCGACGAAGATCCGGGAACACTCAAGGCCAGCGAGGCCGAGATCCAGTACCTGCTCGCTGAGACCTGCAACATGTTTCCCGGCTGCGGTCTCACCCGCGACTCGATCCTCTACACCTATTGCGGTATGCGCCCATTGCCGCGGCAGGGCCTCAGGGAAACCAGTGCCATCACCCGTCGCCACCTCATCCGCCGCCACGGGCGTTCCGCCCGGGGACTCACTTCCATCATTGGCGGCAAGATCACGACCTACCGTCACCTGGCCGAGGAGGTTCTCGATCTGGTGGCGCCGCGCCTGAAGGTCAAGCTCCGATCGTGTTCGACGGCCGATACGCCCCTGCCCGGCGGGGAAGCCGGGCAGGATGAGGTTTTCCGTGCACTGGCGGGCTTCAGTGCGGTGCCGGTCTCCAGTCATCCGCACCTGTATGGAGTGTATGGCAGTCGCGCGCTGCACGTGGCCGCGCTGACGCGTGACGCGCCGGAACTCGGCCAGCCGATCTGTGCCGTCAGCGGGGCATTGGGCGCAGAGGTGGTGTTTGCCGTGCGCGAAGAGTTCGCCGTGACGCTGGCGGATATCCTGCTGCGGCGCTCGATGGTGGGTCTGGGGCCTGACCTGGGTCGGGCCGCGGTGCCGGCTGCGCTTCGCGTCGCCGCGCGCCACCTCGGGTGGGATGCTGCCCGTTGTCAGGCCGAAGAAGCCGCTTATCTCGCCGAGATCGCTTCAATGCTGGTTCGGAACTAGTCTCGTATCCTGGCAGAGTGTGACGCGAGTCACTCTAAAGTCCCCGTTGCCAAGCTACGCGAACTGCGCCACTGTCCGTGGCAACGCACTCAGGGAAGAGGCAGAGTCTTCGGGATGCGAACCTGGTTTTGTGCCGTAGGGATGGTCGTGGTCGCAGCGCTGTCGCTGCCCGCGGCGCCTGTGCTGGCCGACGCCGCAGGACCGCCGGCGCCATCCGCGATCATGCCCGTCGCGCTGCTGCCCTGCGAGAAGCCCGGCTCCGACACCAGCGCCTGGATCGACCGGATGCAGCGCGGCGTCTATTCCGGCGTGTGTGGCTCCGCGGCGTGGTTCGACGGGCTGTTTGGCACCCCGCGGTTCGATCAGGATTCCGAGGAGACCTTCGGCCGTCTGGGCCTCTTCGAAACCTTCGACCGGCGGGACAAACTCGACACGCGGCTCCGCCTCCGGGCCCGTTTCTCGCTGCCCAACGTGGAGCGGCGCCTGAAACTGACCTTCGTCCGCGGTGATGAACAGTCAATCGTCGAGGAACGCCCGGCCGACAGCGAGAATCCGAAGCCCGCGAACTTTCAGTCGGTGAACGATGACGCGTGGCTGCTCGGCCTTGGCTATTCCAAGCAGGGCGGCCTTGAGAACGGTTTCGATTTCGGTATCGGCGTGCGGCTGAACACACCCGTCGACCCCTACGTGAAGGCCACTTACCGGCACAACTTTATCTTTAACGAAGACACGATGCTGCGCTTTCGGGAGACCCCCTTCTGGCGCGACAGTCGTGGCTTCGGTGCGACCACCCAGGTATCCCTCGATCATCTGGCGACCGACACCGTGCTGCTGCGCTGGAACAACGCCGCCACGGTCGCGGAGGACACCGACGGCATGGACTGGGGAACCAGCACGACTGCTTTCCACAGCCTGGGGAGACGCCGCGCCATCGCCTACACGGCGCTGCTGCGTGGCGAAACCCTGGCGGATGTGCGGATCCAGAACTACGGTTTCGAGACCCGTTACCGGCAGAACGTGTTTCGCGAGTGGCTGTTTCTGCAATTGTCGGCCAGCCTCACCTGGCCGCGCGAAACACTTGAGGAAGAGCGCGAGATAAATCCGGGCGTCGGTATTGGCTTCGAGATGTACTTCGGCCCGGTGCCGGATATCCAGATGCGCTGAACGCCCGCCCAAACGTGGGCCAAACGCAGGTTAAGATGCGCGGCCCCCAGTCCGTCAGCCGCTCATGTCCGACCAGGCCGCCCACATACTCCGCTCCGTCTTCGGCTATGACAGTTTCCGGCCGTCCCAGGACGAGGTCGTTGCCCACCTGATCGACGGGCGGGATGCCCTCGTGCTGATGCCGACAGGCGGCGGCAAGTCGCTGTGTTTCCAGATTCCGGCGCTGGTGCGGTTTGGCACCGGCATCGTCGTGTCGCCGCTCATCGCACTGATGCAGGACCAGGTGGCGGCACTGCAGCAGGCAGGGGTCCGCGCGGCGTTTCTCAACTCGTCCCAGCGGCCGGTTGACGCCCGACGCGTCGAGGCGCAGTTCCGGGCAGGTGAACTCGATCTGCTGTACCTGGCGCCAGAGCGCCTGCTGCTCGACCGAACGCTGCAAATGCTCGACGGACCGCCCCTGGCGTTGTTCGCCATCGACGAGGCCCATTGCGTGTCCCAATGGGGTCACGATTTCCGGCCGGAGTACCTGCAGCTGGCGGTACTGGCAGAGCGCTTTCCCGCGGTGCCGCGTATTGCACTGACGGCCACCGCCGACGAGCGCACCCGCGTTGAGATCGTGGAGCGTCTGGCACTGAAAGACGCGCGGATTTTCATCAACAGCTTCGATCGCCCGAATATCCGCTACCGGATTCACGAAGGGCAGGGCAACGTCCGCGACCAGTTGCTGCGCTTCATGCGCGACGAGCACCCCGGCGAGGCCGGCATCGTTTACTGCCTGTCCCGCAAGAAGACCGGCGATCTGGCCGACTGGCTGACGGGAAAGGGCGTGCCAGCGCTGCCCTATCACGCGGGGCTGTCCGCCGACGTCCGCGCTGCGAACCAGGCTCGATTCATCGGCGAGGAGGGCCTGGTAATGGTGGCGACGATCGCCTTCGGTATGGGCATCGACAAGCCCAACGTGCGCTTCGTGGCGCATCTCAGCCTGCCGAAAAGCGTGGAGGCCTATTACCAGGAAACGGGGCGCGCCGGCCGCGACGGTCTGCCCGCGGATGCGTGGATGAGCTACGGCCTGCAGGATGTGATCATGTTGCGGCAGATGCTGGCCGAGTCGGGCGCGGACGACGCCTACAAGCGCGTGGAACGCCACAAGCTCGATGCCATGCTCGGCCTGTGCGAGCTGACCGGTTGTCGCCGCCAGGCTCTGCTTGCCTATTTCGGCGAGTCCCTGCCGAAGCCTTGCGGCAACTGTGACTCCTGCCTGTCGCCGCCGGAGACGTGGGATGCCTCGGTCGTCGCCCAGAAGGCGCTGTCGTGCGTGCACCGCACCGGGCAGCGCTTCGGCGTGATGTATCTCATCGACGTATTGCTCGGCAAAGAAGATGAGCGAATCCGGCGCTTTGGCCACGATCGCATCACGACCTTCGGTATCGGTACGGACCTCGATGCCCGCGGCTGGCGCGGCGTGTTTCGACAGCTGATTGCGCGGGGCCTGCTCAGCGTTGATGTCGACGGCCACGGCGGACTGCAGCTGAC
>JAQBGF010000050.1:0-9317 GCA_032122615.1 Gammaproteobacteria bacterium
GCACAGCCCGCGCCCTGGCAGCGTTCGATCCGGTAACCGGTGACGCCCACGCTGTCGCTGGCGGCGTTCCAGCTCAGATTGATCTGGCTGCTCGAACTCGCCGTCGCACCCAGTCCGCTCGGCGCCGTCGGCGCCGTCGTGTCCGGCGCGGCGGAAGTCACCGCCGTGGCCATCGCCGAGTAGCCGCCAAGGTTGCCGGCCGCGTCGGTGGCCCGCACCCGGTAGCTGTAGCTCGTCGAGCCGCTCAGTCCCGTGTTGCTGTAAGCCGTGCCGCTGGCCGTGGCGATCTGCGCGAAGCTTGCACAGCCCGCGCCCTGGCAACGTTCGATCCGGTAACCGGTCACGCCCACGCTGTCGCTGGCCGCACCCCAGCTCAGATTGATCTGGCTGCTCGAACTCGCCGTCGCACCCAGTCCGCTCGGCGCCGTCGGCGCCGTCGTGTCCGGGGCGGCCGAGGTCACCGCCGTGGCCATCGCCGAGTAGCCGCCCAGGTTGCCGGCCGCGTCGGTGGCCCGCACCCGGTAGCTGTAACTCGTCGACCCGCTCAGGCCCGTGTTGGTGTAAGCCGTGCCGCTGGCCGTGGCGATCTGCGCGAAGCTCGCACAGCCCGCCCCCTGGCAACGTTCGATCCGGTAGCCGGTCACGCCCACGCTGTCGCTGGCCGCACCCCAGCTCAGATTGATCTGGCTGCTCGAACTCACCGTCGCACCCAGCCCGCTCGGCGCCGTCGGCGCTGTCGTGTCCGGCGGGGTCGGATCCGGTTCGATTACGGGGGGAGTCGTAGTGGTCGAGGTGGGCGCCGGCGTGTAGGTCACTACCAGTTTGTCCTGGCGCGAGCCGCCGCGAGAGCTATACGCCGTAACGACAATGGTGTTGACGCCGGACGCCAGTTGGATGCCCGGGATGGACCAGATTTCGGTGCCGGTCGCCTCTCCCCCACCACCACGATCATTCTGCCAGGTGACCCGCCGTACACCCAGGGGATCGCGGGCCTCGCCCGCGAGCGCCACTGTGCCGGAAGAGGTCGAAAAGCTGCTCCCGTTCACTGGAGACGTGATGGAAATGTTGAGGCGCCCGCCGCGCCTGTTACCAGCACTGGCCTCGCCAGCACTGGCGAGGAGCAGAACAATTAGAAAGAAGCTAACGAGTATTCGCAGCCATGCCGCGATACCCACTGGCAACCCCGCTGTCATAGGAATCCCCTTAGACCGGAAGCTTTGCGCCCCCACCTTTCAGTGGGTTTGCCCTGTGCAGTGAACCGATATCTTCGTCAGAAGCCGAAAGTCTGTCAAATAAACTTCGTGAATCTGGGTAACGCGTACCGGATATTGTTCAGACACCAGCAGTGACGTGAGCGGTTATGAAAAATGCGATCGGTGATTGCGCTCTGAACCAGGTGCCGTTTGCTGCAGCCACAACTTCAGTTACGCCGTCTATCCATGCTCCGCATCGCATCTACCCCGAACAGAACGAAAACTCACCGCCGTACCGAGCAAGCAACGGCATGGAAAGTAAAGGTGAATAGACGTAGTGCCCGGGTGAATCGTAGGGACAGAATGATTACTGCCACCTGAATAACAGTCGTCGGCGAAGCCGAGAAGCCGGAACTGTGATGCTGATCACATCGGGAGAGCGCCGCCCGGAGGAATCGTCCTGCGGAAATTCCGAAACGCCGTCAACGATGCGGCGGAACTTTCGAAAGCTCGTCTTAGGGTGCGTCCAGCGCCTCACGCAGCGCGTCGATCAGGTCGGCCGCATCCTCAAGACCCACAGACAAGCGCACCAGCCCGTCGGTCAGGCCAATTCGCTGCCGTTCGGCAGGCTCGACGTCGGCGTGGGTCATCGTCACCGGGTGGGTGATCAGCGATTCCACGGATCCCAGATTTTCAGCCAGGGTCCAGAGCCGGATGCGGTCCATCAGCGCCTTGCCGCCGGCGACACCGCCCTTCACCTCGAACGACACCATGGCGCCAAAGCCGGTAGCCTGGCGCTTCGCAAGTTCGTGCTGGGAAAACGACGTCAGGCCCGGGTAGCTCACCTTTGATACGCGTGGATGCTTCTCGAGAAAGCGGGCGATTTCCAGCGCGTTGGCGGCCTGGCGGTCCATGCGCACAGACAATGTCTTGCAGCCTTGTAGGGTCAGCCACGCGACCTGCGGCGACATGATCATACCCGTGGCGTTCATGATGAAGCGGACGGCATTGTTCTGCTCCTCGGTGCTGACGACGATCGCGCCGCCGACCGTGGCGTTATGGCCGTCAAAATACTTCGTGGTGCTGTGCACGACCATGTCCGCACCCAGCTCCAGCGGCCGCTGGTAGTAGGGCGTCAGAAAGGTGTTGTCGACCGCGTGGAGAATGCCATGCTCGCGTGCGACGTCCGACACGGCGCGCAGGTCAGTGAGCTTGAGCGTCGGGTTCGCCGGCGTTTCGGTGAGGATCAGTTTCGTGTTCTTGCGGATCGCCTTGCGCACATTGGCGGCGTCGGATGTATCAACAAAGGAGAACTCCACGCCAAAACGCGAATAGATTTTTGTGCTGAGCCGGTACGTGCCGCCGTAGACCACATCCGAGACGATCGCGTGATCGCCGGCACTCAGATAGGCCATGAAAAGACCATTGATTGCAGCCATGCCCGTGCCGAAGCAGATCGTGTCGACGCCGCCCTCGAGATCCGTCAGTTTGTTCTCAAGCGCACGCACCGTCGGATTCGCCGAACGCGAATAGGAATAACCCTTCTCCAGGTACCGATCCACCGACGCCTGAACGTAGGTCGTGGTCTGGTAGATCGGCGTGAGGATGGCGCCCGTAACCGGGTCCGGCGCCACGCCGCTGTGGACCTGTCGGGTGGTGAAGCCGGGCTTTTTAGTGGTCATTGGCAGGCACTCTCTTTGCGGGCCGGCGATTGTACGGTAGGAGCGCCTTCAGGCGCGAACGCACGCATCTTCAGTGGCCAGTGATGGGAGCCCTGCCCGTGAGCATCGAGTCCGCGAGTCGCGAGCGGGCAGGGCTCCCATCATCGGCCGCGGGCTACGAAGTATAGAGTCGCGCCTGAAGGCGCTCGCCACCCTAGAACTGGTCGTCGGTGAGCGCCAGCAGGGTGTCGGGACCGGACTGCAGGGCGCGCAGATGCGCGGTGGCCAGCGGCTGGAACTGTTCCGCATAGAAGCGGGCGGTGATGATTTTGGCCTTGTAGAACTCCGCCTCGGGGCCGGTTGATCCCGCCGCCAGTCGCTGGTGGGCGATCAGCGCGCCACGCGCCAGCTGCCAGCCACCGGTGACCGTGCCGAGCAACATCAGCAGGTGGTACGAGGCGGCGCCCGGCGCGGCTGGGTGCCGGGAGTGGTTCGCGGCCAGCCAGGCGCCGGCCGCCTCAATCGCCTTGCGGCCTTCCGTGAGACCAGTGGCCACCACCGTGAGCTCGGCAACCTTCTTAAGCTCCGCTTCGAAGCTGCGCACGTCAGCAATCAGCGCCGTAAGCGACGCCCCGCCGTCGCGCAGGATCTTGCGGCCCACCAGGTCGTTGGCCTGGATGCCGGTGGTGCCCTCGTAGATGGTCGTGATGCGGGCATCACGCATGTATTGCGCGGCGCCCGTTTCTTCGACGTAGCCCATACCACCGTGAATCTGTACGCCGATCGAGGTGAGCACCTGCGCCATCTCGGTAGACCACCCCTTGACCACCGGTGTCATCAACTCGACTCGCGACTGATGCTGCGCGCGAGCGGCCTTGTCCGGGTGGCGCTTGCTTAGATCAAGGTCCGCGGCTGTCACGTAAGCGATACTGCGCATCGCCTCGATATAGGCCTTCATCGTCAGCAGCATGCGGCGCACGTCGGCGTGCCGGATGATCGGGGCCTTGTCCTTCTCGCCGGGAACCCGGCCCTGGACCCGATCGAGGGCGTAGGCCCGGGCCTGCTGGTAGGCGCGCTCCGAGACGGCGACACCTTCCAGGCCAACCCCGAGGCGCGCGTGGTTCATCATCGTGAACATGGCAGCCAGGCCGTTGTTCAGTTCACCAACCAGATAACCCTGTGCGTTATCAAATGCCATCACGCAGGTCGGGCTACCGTGGATCCCCAGCTTGTGCTCGACAGAAATCGGGCGCACGCCGTTTCGCTCGCCAACCGTGCCGTCCGCTTTCAGGAGAAACTTGGGAACGAGAAACAGCGAGATTCCCCGCACACCCGGCGGCGCATCCGGCAACCGGGCGAGCACGAGGTGCACGACATTTTCGGTCATGTCGTGGTCACCCCAGGTAATAAAGATTTTCTGCCCGCTGATCCGGTACTGATCGCCGTCCGGCACGGCCTGCGTCCGCAGCGCCGCGAGGTCCGTCCCGGCTTGGGGCTCAGTCAGGTTCATTGTGCCGGTCCACTCGCCAGCCATCATCTTTGGCAGGTAGGCCTGGCGCAGTGCTTCGGTACCGTGGGCTTCGATGGCACGTGACGCGCCTTCCGTCAGCAATGGGCACAGTGACCACGCGAGGTTGGCCGAGCACCACATTTCGTCAACGGCCACACCGAACAGGAACGGGAGGTTCTGCCCGCCGAACTCTTCAGGCGCCGTAACCCCGGCCCAGCCACCGGACTGAAATTCCTTGTAGATGGCCTTGAACTCGTCCGGCACGACGACCTCGCCGTTCTCCACCCGGGTGCCTTTCTGGTCTCCAATCTGGTTGGTTGGGCCGATAACCTTCGCAGCCAGCCCGGCCGCCTGCTCAAGAACGGCCTCGGCCATGTCCGCCGTCGCGTCTTCCCCTCCCGGCAACTGCGTGATCCGATCCAGACCGGCGAGGTCGCGGATCGCAAATAGCATCTCCCGGACAGGAGCCTGGTATTCAGACATGGGCCTAACTCTTTGTTTTTATAGTAGTAGGAGCGCCTTCAGGCGCGACCGTTCGTGCCGCGACTGTATCGCGCCTGAAGGCGCTCCTACAAGCCGGGGTGGCGGCTGACGCCGCGCCTACCCGGCCCGCTGGCGCGATTCGCGCTTCCGGTCCGTTTCCAGTAGCCGCTTTTTGCGCAGGCGAATGCTGGTGGGGGTGACCTCCACCAGTTCATCGTCGTCGATGAACTCAAGCGCCTGTTCCAGCGTCAGGCGGATGGGCGGCGTCAGGATGAGATCTTCGTCCGTACCGGCTGCCCGGATGTTGTTGAGCTGCTTGGCCTTGGTGGGATTCACAACAAGATCATTGCCGCGGCTGTGGATGCCACAAAGCATGCCTTCGTACACCGGGTCGGAATGGCCAAGGAAGAGCCGGCCACGTTCCTGGAGATTGAAGAGCGCGTAAGCCAGGGCCTTGCCAGCCACCATCGACACGAGCACGCCGTTATTTCTCTGGCCGATGGACGCGGCAATGCGTCGGTCGTACTGGTCGAAGACGTGGTAAATGAGGCCGGTGCCGGCGGTGCAGGTCAGGTACTCGGTTCGGAACCCGATCAGTCCGCGCGCCGGAATGCGGTATTCAAGACGCAGTCGGCCATTACCATCGGGTGTCATGCTCAGGAGTTCGCCCTTGCGCTCGGCGAGCCGGCTCATCACGGCGCCCTGATAGTCCTCTTCAAAGTCCACGGTGAGCTGCTCCCAGGGCTCGCAGACCTGGCCGTTGATCTCCTGCAAGATTACTTCCGGCCGTGACACCGCCAGTTCAAAACCTTCCCGGCGCATGTTTTCGATGAGGATGGACAGGTGCAGCTCGCCACGCCCCGATACCTGAAATTTGTCCGGGTCCCCGGTGGGCTCCACGCGAAGTGCCACGTTGTGCTTAAGCTCCCGCTCCAGGCGCTCCTTGATGTGGCGGCTGGTGAGGAACTTGCCCTCCTTGCCTGCGAACGGTGACTTGTTCACCTGGAACGTCATGGTGATGGTCGGTTCGTCCACCTTCAGCGGCGGGAGCGCTTCCGGATGTTCGCGGTCGCAGACGGTATCGGAGATAAAGAGTTCCTCGATGCCGCTGAACACAACAATGTCGCCGGCACTCGCCTCCGGAACCTTGTAACGATTCAGCCCGAGAAACCCGTACAGCTCGCCAAGCCTGCCCATTCGGACCTTGCCGTCGGCGCCTGCAATGCTAACCGTGGTGCCGGCTACCGCCCGGCCGCGCGTGATGCGGCCGATACCCAGCATGCCCACGTAGGAGTCGTAGTCGAGACTCGAGACCTGGAGCTGCAGCGGCCCATCCCGGTCCACATTGGGTGGCCGGACATGCTGCACGATGGCCTCGAAGAGCGGCGTCATATCGCCCTCGCGCACGCCAGGCTCCAGCCCCGCGTAGCCGATGAGGGCAGAAGCGTAAATTACGGGGAAATCCAACTGCTCGTTCGTGGCGCCCAGGCGATCGAACAGCTCAAAGGTCTGGTCCAGCACCCAGCCGGGGCGGGCGCCGTCCCTGTCGATCTTGTTGATAACCACGATGGGCGTGAACCCCTGGGCAAAGGCCTTCTGGGTCACGAAGCGCGTCTGCGGCATCGGCCCGTCTACCGCGTCGACCAGCAGCAGCACGCTGTCAGCCATGGACAGCACGCGCTCCACCTCGCCACCGAAGTCGGCGTGCCCGGGCGTGTCGATGATATTGATCCGGTAGTCCTGCCAGAGGATGGCGGTGTTCTTCGCCAGGATCGTGATGCCACGCTCCTTCTCGATTTCGTTCGAATCCATGGCGCGATCGGGCAACTGGACGCGGGCGTCCAGCGTGCTCGACTGGCGCAGCAGCTTGTCCACGAGCGTGGTCTTGCCGTGGTCGACATGCGCAATGATCGCGATATTCCGGAGCTTGGAAGTCGCCGGGGTAGTCAGGTTATTCATGGGGGCAGCCGGGGGGACGAATAGCCGGGCATTATAAAGGGCGGCGCGTCAGAAGCACACTATCTGTGATCCGCGTCCCGGCCAACAGGCGCAGTTCCCGGTGTAGACTCGGTACCGGGCGCGGCTTCGGGCATTAGGACAAATGGCAGTGCAGCGCGGTGTTTTGCGGATCTTCCTGCTGACTCAGGTGGCTTTTGCCGTGGGCCTGGCCGGCAGTCTCGCTGGTTGCAGCAGCGCACCCCGCCAGGCAGAAACCAGCGCTAACGTCCCGGTCCCCGCTGACGCCGCCCGCAACCAGGCCGTCTTCACTGCCATGCAGATGGTCGGCGTGCCGTACCAGTGGGGCGGCGCCACACCCCAGGGCTTCGACTGCAGCGGCCTGGTGCAATACGCCTATTCCAACGCCGGACTGCAGCTGCCACGCACCGCGGCCGCCCAGATGAATGCCGTGACACCGCTGACCCTGGAAAATGCCGAAGCGGGCGACCTGCTGTTCTTTCGCGACGGCAAGCGCACGTCTCACGTCGCGATCTACCTGGGTCAGGGCCGCTTCGTGCACGCGCCAAGCACGGGCAAAAGCGTTTCGCTGGACAGCTTCAGCAACACCTACTGGCGAATGCGCTTTGCGCGGGCCGGACGGGTGCAGCCCACGAGCTGAGCCGGCGTTGCGCCAGCTTGTCGCGGCAGTCAGTGCCGGGGTCAGGTCAGAGCGCGAACCAGATTTGCCAGGGCGAGCCCGAGGATCACCAGCCAGGTGGCGAGGATTCCCGTGAACCGCCCGGTGGTACGCCCGGACGATTGAGTCAGGCCGACCGCGTGCAGCACGCGCGCGATCAGCAGTGCCGCCCCCGCCAGATGCACCGCCCAGCCCGGGGCACCACCAATTTCGTACAACGCCAGCAGCAGGAGCGCAAACGGGACATATTCCGCGAAGTTCCCGTGACTGCGTACCGCCTGCTCGAGCTCCCGATTATCCCCCGTGCCGAGTCCCACCTTAAATTTTACGCGCCGCTTCGCAACGCGATAACTCAGGACGATGTAGACGATCGCAAGAACGCTGGCGTAAATGGCCGTGATCTGGACAGACATGCTGCTCTCCTACAAAAGGTAATCCTGATACTGCGCCCGCAGCTCCAGCTTGCTGACCTTCCCGGTGCCGGTGTGCGGGATTTCCGGAACGAAGATCACGTCATCAGGCACCCACCAGCTGGCGACCTTCGCCGCGAGAAAGGCCAGCAGATCGTCCCGCGAGACGGCCTCGCCCGGCTTCAGCACCACGATCAGCAGCGGGCGTTCCGACCACTTCGGGTGAGTCACGCCGATCACGGCCGCCTCGGCTATGGCGGGATGACCCATGGCGTGGTTCTCCAGCTCGATGGAACTGATCCACTCGCCGCCCGACTTGATGACGTCCTTGGTCCGGTCGGTGATCTGCAGATAGCCGTCCGGGTCGATCGTGGCGACATCGCCAGTGTCGAACCAGCTACCGGGCTTGAACGCCTCGCACTCGTCCAGCCGGTAGTAGCCACTGGCGATGAACGGCCCGCGGACCTGCAGTGCCCCGGAAGTACGGCCATCCCAGGGCAACTCCTGCCCCTCGTCCCCGACGATGCGCAGCTCGACGCCGAACACCGCGCGGCCCTGCTTTGCCTTCTGCGCGCGAATGGCATCCAGCGACTGCCCGTCCCGGAGCGGCTTCGGTGCGTTGAACGTGCCAATCGGCGACGTTTCCGTCATGCCCCAGGCGTGATGTGTTTCGATGCCATGCCGTTCGCGGAACTCGTCGATGACGGCCGGTGGGCAGGCAGCGCCGCCAACCACCGTGCGCTTCAGGCTCGGCAGCCGGATGCCGGTGTCTGCCAGGTACTGGAGTAGCGCGAGCCAGACAGTGGGCACGCCGAGTGCCATCGTCACCTGCTCGCTGTTGATGAGATCGGCCAGCGTGGCCGGATCACCGGCGCCGCGCCCCGGCAGGACCAGCTTGGCGCCGGCCATCGGCACGACAAACGGGATGGCCCAGGCATTGACATGAAACATGGGCACCACCGGCAGCAGGGAATCGACGGCGCGCACCCCGATCGTATCGGCGCTGCCGGCCACCAGTGCATGAACGACTGTGGAACGGTGGCTGTAGAGCACACCCTTGGGGTGGCCCGTCGTACCGGAGGTGTAGCACAGGCAGCTGGCCGCACGCTCGTCGAGGATCGGCCAGTCGAATGCTGGTGCTTCCGCATCGACCAGCGTCTCGTAGCACAATGCGTCGGCAAGCAGGGGTTCGGCCGAGGCGGCAGGCATGTGCGCGGCGCCTGTCATGTAAACGACGGTCCGCACGTGGGTCAAATACGGGACGAGCTTCGCGAGCAACGGGGGAAATTCCGGCGACGCGAACAGCACCGTAGCGCCCCCGTGGTTGATGATCCAGGCTATCTGCTCGGGGGTCAGGCGTGGATTGACGGTGTGCAATACCCGCCCGGAGCAGCACACCGCGTAGTACAGCTCGAAATGACGGAA
>JAQBGF010000051.1:0-3107 GCA_032122615.1 Gammaproteobacteria bacterium
GGGTGATCGCTGACAAACCGGTGGAGTTCACCCCGGTAGCGGGGGTCAACATAGTCATCAATCGAGAGGGCCAGGCGATCGCGAATGATCGGCCCGTGCTTCCAGCCGAGCAACATGGTGGCCGTGCTCACGGCCACAAAGATTTGCCGCAACATCCACGACAGGAGATTCGTGCCCGAGCGCATCATGCCCACGAACCGGATGACGGTCACCGGGTCACTCGGGCAGCAGGTCAAAGCAGATGCACAGCCGCTCTTCGGCTGACCGGAACGCGATCGTTCGATGAAACAGTGACGATGGAAACACCACGATCTGTCCGGGCCTGGGGTTGTGCAATCGGGTCGGCGGCGGTGGGCCGGAAAGCTCGGGATAATCACCGCCCGCCAGGCCGAATTCGATGGCGCCCTTGTCCTCGGGCGAGGACCTCGGCACCTGCAAGTACACACATCCGCTCATCCACCCGGACGGGTGATTGTGAAAACGCTGGTGGCCGCCGGCCAGCAGCCGCACGTACCAGCCGTGCAGGCGGGCGGGGCCGGGCCAGTGCCTGCACAAGGCCATGCCGGCCTGATCGCCGTTTGCCAGCATCGTGCCCCGGTAGCGATTCAGTTCCTCGACCAGGTCGTGTTGCAATTTGGCCAAAGCACCATTGGCGTGCTCGAAGAGGTTCCCGCCGGTCTGGTAGCCGCCGATCGTCGACACGCCGCGGGGCTCCCAGACGGCGTTAAGCTGCCCCGCGTCTCGAATCAGGGCAGACAGGAATTCGGCGTCGGCCCCCGAACCTGTGTATCGGTCGACGATGCGGATGTGCGCCAGGGGATCGGGACAAAACGGGTGAGGATCCGGCCGCCCCAACTGCTGGGCCGCGTAGGCACTCAGCGCCGCGGAGTGCAGATTGCCCGCCTCCTCCGCCGGCTGCCGTTCGATGTCGGCGAAAAACTCAGGGTACCGGCCCAGGCGTAGCAGACATTCCAGGGCCTTTGCGTGCGCATAATGGTTGTTTGCAGCCCTGAAGCAGGCCAGTGCGTCCTCAAGGCGATTGTGCGCCTTGAATATCAGCCCGAGACTCTCATTGGCCTCTGCAATGGCCGGCTCGATGGCTATCGCGCGCTGAAAACTTTCGATGGCTTCGTCGATGCGACCCAGGCCGCACTGCGCCTTGCCGAGCGACTGGTGAACGGTTGCAGCGCCCGGCGCCAGCGCGGCCGCCACGGCCAGGTACTCGATGGCATCGCCCGCGCGCCGCACCTGGCAGAGCAGGTTGCCAAGACTGAGATTAGCGCGCGCATTGCGGGCATCGACACGCAATACCGCCCGGTAATGCTCCTCGGCCGCATCCAACTCTCCCTGCGCGTGCAATGCATTGCCGAGATTGAGTTGTATTTCTGTACTTTGTGGGTCGAGCCGCAGGGCAATCCGCAGACGTTGCACGGCTGCCTCCGGTCGGCCGAGCTTGATCAGCATGGCACCAAGATCGCTGTGGGCCGCAGCACACCCGGGCGCAGCCGCTACCGCGCGTTCGAGCAGCTGCGCGCCTTCGGCAACCCGGCCGGCCCGGGACCGAGCGAGGGCCTGCAGGTGCAACAACTCGGGGTTCTCCGGATCATCGCGGAGCAATTCACGGCAGCTCGCCTCGGCCTCCGCCGCCCGGCCGGCCACGAGGGCCGCCCGGGCAGCCGCGATCAGTGGTTTTTCAGCCGGCATTCTTCTTCTGTCTGGGAGGGATCCGGGCCGTTGGCTCAAAGCCGGGCCAGTTCCTCAGCACTGGCCTCGCGCACGTCGATCACCACGCCCTCAAAACGCAGGGCCATGCCCGCAAACGGGTGGTTGGCATCCACGGTTACCGTGTCCGCATCGAAGGCCGTCACACGGTACTGTAGCTGCGCACCGGAACTGTCCCTGCGGGTGACCTGCGCGCCAATTGCCATTGGCCCGGTGTTCTGCAAGTACGCACGGGGGATCACTTCAAGCAGCGCCGGCTGCCGCTCGCCAAAGCCTTGTTCCGGCCTGATGCGGAGGTCAAAGCGGTCGCCAGCCGACTTGCCCGTCAGCTCGCGCCCGAGGATGGGCAGGACCTCTGGCGCGCCGTGCACGTAGACAAGTGGCCGGCCCTCCGGCGAGCTTTCGAGCACCTGGCCCGACTCGTTGCTGAGCTTGAACTGGACGGTGACGACACAATCATTGGCGATGCGCATGGCAACTCCGGAAGTCTGCTAACTCAATGCTGGGCGAGTTCCTCGGCGCTGCCCTCGCGAACGTCGACGACGACGCCCTGGAAACGCAGGGTCATGCCGGCCAACGGGTGGTTACCATCCAGGGTCACCGTCTCCGTGTCGAAGGCTGTAACGAGGTAAGACGCCTGCTGACCAGACTCGTCGCTGCGCGTTACCGAGCGGCCAATGGCCAGTTGATCGGCGTCCTCCAGGTACGAGCGGGCCAATTCTTCAACCAGTGCCGGCAGCCGCTCGCCAAAGCCCTGCTCCGGGCTGATCGTCAGGTCGAAGCGATCTCCAGCGACCTTGCCCGCCAGTTCGCGCTGAAGGACAGGCAGAACTCCCTCCGCGCCGTGCAGGTAAACCAGCGGCTCCCCATCCGGCGAGCTGTCGAGCACCTGGCCCGACTCGTTAGTCAACTTGAACTGGATACTGACGAGACAATCGTTGGCTATGCGCATGGAGACTCCGGAATTCTGCTGCGTCCTGTTTTGCAAAGCGTATTGTCCGATCCGCTGCGGGTCGGGTCAAATCGGCGCCGTCAGATTTGCTCAGGCCTCGTGTGACGACGGTCTGCTATCCTCCAGACGCATCCCGACACCCGCACTGGAGTTTACCTAATGCGGTTCACGCCGGGCATTTCGCACGACGCAGGAGATCGCAGCCGCATGCCAGAGACGCCGTACCTGGAAGCAGTGAAGCGGCAGTACGAGGATTTCCCCTACCCGCCCCGCAATCCCGCCGACGAGGCGCACCGCCTGATCCACGCGATCTCGGGCAATCTTCTCGTCATCAACCACCACTGCTTCCGCGGCAAGAAGGACTTTCGCTCCGGTTTCCGGGCCCTGGTGGCCGGCGGCGGCACCGGCGATACCGCGATCTATCTGGCCGAGC
>JAQBGF010000052.1:0-6410 GCA_032122615.1 Gammaproteobacteria bacterium
GCTCGAACAGCTGTCAGCCGACGAGCAGAGGTTGCCGGCACTGCGCTGGTGCATCACGAGCGGCGAGCCGCTGACCCCGGACCTGCTTGCCGAATGCGCCCGCCTGCTGCCCGGCACTGCGGTGCTGAATACCTACGGCACGTCGGAAATCTGGGATGCGACGGCCTTCGACACGCGACAGCTGGCCGGCATTGCTGCGCGAGTGCCGATCGGCCGGCCGATCGCCAACGCCCGGGTGTACGTGGTCGATGCGGCGGGGGAGCCGCTGCCAACCGGCTTTCCCGGTGAACTGCAGGTCGCGGGCTTCGGCATCGGTCCCGGCTACTGGCGACGGCCAGAACTGACAGCCGAAAAATTCGGCCGGCTCGTGCTGCCGGAAGTCAGCGAGGCGCTGGTGTATCGCACCGGCGACCGCGCACGATTTCTTCCGGACGGCCAGATTGAATGCCTCGGCCGCCTCGACGCGCAGTTCAAACTGCGCGGCCAGCGCATCGAGCCCGCCGAGATCGAGCAGGCCATCGCCGCGCACCCGGCGGTGGCCGCCGCCGTCGTGGGGCTGGCCCGCGAGGGCAGCACGGCCGTGCTGGTGGCTGGCGTGGTGCGGTCGGCCAGCTCGACGCTGCCAGCCACGACCCTGGTGGTTGCGTTGCGTCTGCACTTGCAGGCCCTGTTGCCGGCCTGGATGGTGCCGACGGAGTGGTTAGAGCTGCCGGCCCTGCCGCGCACGCCGACGGGCAAGCTCGACCGGCGTGACTGGCTGGTCAGCGTTGCGGGCGCAACACGGCCGGTGGCGACAGCGGGCGCGCCGCTTTCGCCACCGAGCGATATCGAGCAGCAACTGGTGATGCTCTGGTCGGCGGTTCTCGGGCGGGACGACATCGGCGTGCACGACAACTTCTTTGATCTCGGTGGCCACTCGTTGCTCGCGGCACGCCTGCTGAACCGTATCCGCTTAGCCTTCGGGGTGTCGCTGGAGTTGCGGGCGCTGTTTGCCACGCCCACGGTGGCCGGCCTGTCGATTGCCATCGAGGCCGTACGAGCTGCTCGCGGCGCTCCGTCCGCTACACCAGCGTTGCCTGCTCCGGAGCCGGCCACGAAGGCGTCGCTGTCCTTTGGCCAGGAACGCTTGTGGTTCCTCGATCAGCTCGACCCGGGCAGCCCGGCCTACAACGTCGCGTGGACGATCCGTTGCGTAGGCCCGCTCGATGTGGCGGCGTTGCGCGCTGCGCTGGACGCGGTCGTGGCCCGGCACCCGGCGCTGCGCACGCGCTTCCCGGCGATTGCCGGCCGGCCAACAGCCGTCATCGATCCGGCGGCGCCCGTGGCCCTGGTGGTGCGCGACCTGTCCGGCCGCGCGGGGTCCGCTGGCGATCTGCCTGCCGAGTTGGCGCGTATCGCCCGCGCCTCCTTCGTGCTGGATCGCGAACCGCTGTTCCGGGCGACGCTGCTGAAAACCGGCGCACACGAACATCACCTGGTGCTCGTCGCGCAGCACATCGTGACCGACGCGACGTCGAATCACCTGCTGTTCGCCGATCTGGTCAGCGCCCTGGCGTGTGCAACGAAGGGCGAGACGCCGCCGTGGGCCGCGCTGCCGCTGACCTACACCGACTACGTGCGACGGCAGCGGGCGCAGGCCAACTCGCCGCGCCTTGCGGCATCGCTGGCCTGGTGGCGGCAGCGACTGGCCGGTGCACCGGCCGCGCTCGAACTGCCCTCCGATCGTCCGCGGCCTGCCGAGCAGCGCTTTGTTGGCGCGTGGCTGCAGCGTCTCGTGCCGCCCTCACTCGAAGAGCAGCTGCGCGGTTACTCGAAGGCGCAGGGTTGCACGAGCTACATGGTGCTGCTCGCGGCGTTCAAGGCCCTGCTTCACCGTTACACGGGCGCGGTCGACGTGCTGGTCGGCACACCGGTCGAGGGGCGTCTCACGGCGGACGTGGAGCCGGTGGTCGGCTTGTTCATCAACACGCTGGTAATGCGAACGGACCTGTCCGGCGATCCGTCCTTTTGCACGCTGTTGGCCCGGGTGCGGGACACGACGCTGGACGCGCAGGCCCACCAGGAGGTGCCCTTCGAGCAGCTCGTGGAAGTCCTGGCGCCGGAGCGCTCGCTACGCCGCAGCCCGGTGTTCCAGGTCATGTTCAACCTGGTCCAGCTGCCCCTGCGCTCGCGGACGATCGGCGATCTCGAGTTGCGCGTTGACAAGCTCATTGATCAGGGCGTGGCCAGCTTCGACCTGACGCTGACCGCCGCGGTGGAGCCGGGTCGCCTTGCGCTCACCTTCGAGTACGCCACTGATCTGTTTGACGCCCGCACGATCGAGGACTTCGCGGCTGCTTACCTCACGCTGTTGCAGGGCGCGCTGCGGAATCCGGGTCAGGCCGTTTCACGGCTGCCGCTGCTGGCGGTCCGGGCGCGGCAGGCGGTGCTGGCGCTCGGGCAATCAGGCGACGCGGCGCCCCTGCCAGTGCTGGTCCACGACCAGGTGGCCCGCCAGGCGCACCGCTGGCCCGATGCGGTGGCCGTCGTCACGGGCGGCCCGCCAACACACGGCGTGCACGGGAACGGGGCGTTGAGCTATGCGGCGCTCGATGCGCAGGCCAACCGTCTCGCCCGTCATTTACTGACCCGCGATGCCGGCTCGGGCGCGCGCATCGGTATTTGCCTGCCACGCACGCCGGACTACCTGGTGGCGGTCCTCGCCGTGTTGAAGTCGGGCGCTGCCTACGTGCCCCTGGATCCCGACTATCCGGCGGAGCGGCTCGCCGGGATGATTGCCGACGCGAGCTTGTCCGGCCTGATCGTCAATTCGGTCACGCGGGATGTTGTCGAGTCGCCGACACGGCGGGTAGACCTCGACGCTGACCACGCCGACATCAACAGGCAACCGGCGACAGACCCGTCGGTGTCTGTACAGCCCGGGGATGCCGCGTATCTCCTCTACACCTCCGGCTCCACCGGCCGGCCGAAGGGTGTGCTGGTCAGTCACGAGAACCTGGCCCGGGCGCTTGCCGGCTGGCAATCGGCCTACGGGTTGCAGCCGGGCGAAGCGCACCTGCAGATGGCGAGCGCGGCCTTCGACGTGTTTAGCGGCGACTGGGTTCGCGCGCTCGGCACCGGCGGCCGTCTCGTGCTGTGCCCGCGGGATGTGTTGCTCGATCCGCCGGCGTTGTTGGCACTGCTACGGACAGCGACGATCCGGGTTGCCGAATTCGTACCCGCCGTCATCCGCCTGCTGATTGAATACTGCGAGACGGTGTCTGCCACCTTGCCCGGCTTGCGATTGCTGATTGTGGGTTCGGATCACTGGTACGGCGCTGAACTTGACGCCCTGCGCCGGATCTCGCTGCCGGGTACGCGCCTTCTCAACTCCTACGGCGTGGCCGAGGCCACCATCGACAGCAGCTGGTTCGATGCCAGCCTGGCGACCGTGGATGGTCCCGTGCCCGTCGGTAACGCGATGCCCGGTACCACGCTGTACGTGCTCGATGCCCACGGCGAGCCGGTGCCGCGCGGCGTGCCCGGCGAACTTTATGTGGGCGGCGGCGGCGTCGCGATCGGCTACTGGAACGATCCAGCACTGACCGCGGCGAAATTCCGCGCGGATCCGTTTGCGGAAGTGCCGGGCGCGCAGCTCTACGGCACCGGCGACCGGGCGCGCTGGAACCGCGCCGGGCAGCTCGAGTTGCTTGGCCGCAGTGATTCGCAGTTCAAGTTGCGCGGCTTCCGGATCGAACCGGCCGAGATCGAAGCCTGCCTTTCGGCATTGCCTGACGTGGCCGCCGCCGCGGTGGGCCTTAAGTCGCCGCCGGGAGCGGAACCGCGAGTGGTGGCCTGGGTCGTTTGCAGGATCGTGGCGCGGGACGCGACCGGGCGCAGTCTTCACTGGCAGCAGCAACTTCGGCATCAGCTCCCGGAACACATGGTGCCAGCCGCATTCATAGAGTTGACCGCACTGCCGCTAACGCCGAATGGCAAGGTCGACCGGGCGGCACTTGCGGCGCTGCCGGCCATTCCGTCGAGCACGAGGCCCGCGCCGACCGGCGCGCCGGCGAATTCCGCTGAGGCCACGATCTGTCGTCTCTACGCCGAGCTGCTTGGGGTCGATGCGGTTGGCGTGAACGACGATTTCTTCCGCGCGGGTGGTCATTCGCTGCTGGCCACGCGGCTGGTTGCCCGCCTGCGTGTGGTCCTGAAGTTGGAAGTGCCGTTGCGCGTGGTGTTCGAGTCGCCCACGCCGCGGGGACTCGCGGCGGCCCTGGTCGCGTCACAGGCCCGGGCGGATCCGCAGCGGCACCGCACGATATTGCACTCGCCGTCGCGGCGGGCGAGGGCTGTTGATGACGCTGTGCCCCTGTCAGCGATGCAACAGCGCTTGTGGTTTCTCGAGCGGCTGCAGCCCGGTACTCCGGCCTATCACCTGCACTGGTTGCTGCGCGTTCAGGGGCCGCTCGACCGGGCTGCGCTGCAGGCCGCGGTGGATGCGCTGGTCGCCCGACACGAGGTACTGCGTACGGCGTTCACCGAGCGTGCCGGTGTGCCGGGCCAGGTGATAGCGCCGCAAGCCCGTGTGCCGATTGAGCTGATGAAAGGTGCCGATGCGGCGACGATCCGGGAACTGATTGCCCGGCCGTTCAATCTGGCCGTTGCGCCGCTACTGCGTGTGACGGTGCTGGAGAACGGACCGCGGGATCACCGGCTGCTGATCGTGATGCATCACCTCGTCGCGGACGGCTGGTCCTTTAGTGTGCTCAGCCGCGAACTGGCCGCGGTCTACAACGCCGTCCGTCACGACCGGCCGGTGAACCTTCCGCGGTTGCCATTGCAGTATGCCGACTACGCCTTCTGGCAGCAGGCCGCGATCGACAATGGCAGCCTGACCCGCCAGGTGGACTTCTGGCGGAACACGCTGGCTGACGCGCCGCCATGGCTGAAACTGTCGGCAGGTTCCGGCGCGGACGGGCCAGCGGCGATCGCCGACAGCCACGGCGCGTGGCTCGAACGCCTCGTGCCGGCGGCCACGGTGGCGGCACTGCGGGAACTCGCCGGCGATTCGGGCTGCACCCTGTTCATGGTGCTGCTGGCCGGCTTCAAGGCCGTGCTGGGCCGGCTCGCCGGGACCAGCGACGTGCTGGTTGGCACGCCGGTCGCTGGCCGCTCGCACAGTGAGCTGGAGGACCTGATTGGCTTCTTCGTCAACACGCTGGTCCTGCGCACCGATCTCAACGGCGAGCCGACCTTCCGGCAGTTGCTCGGTCGCGTGCGCCAGACCACGCTGCAGGCCTTCGAGCATGCCGACGTGCCCTTTGAGAAGCTGGTGGAGGTCTTGCAGCCGCGCCGCTCGCTCGCGCACAGCCCGCTGGTGCAGGTGCTGTTTGCCCTGCATAACCAGCCGCAGCAACCGCTGGAGCTGGACGGATTATTGATCACGCCGGAACACGTCGCGAGCAACGCCGCGAAGTTTGATCTGAACCTGCACGCCGCCGAGGAGGGCGCAACCCTGCGTCTCGCGCTCGCCTGGCGCACCGGGCTTTACAGTGCCAAAGCCGCGAACGGCCTGCTGGATCACTACGTCGGGCTGTTGCAGCGGCTGGTGGCGACGCCGGACGCGGCGCTTTCGGCCCTGCTCGCACCCGTTCCGGCAGCGCGTGGGCAGCCGTCGCCGTCGACGGATTCGCTGACATTGGCGCTGACAGTGACGCCAGCGGCCAGCGTGCTGCCGGAAGCAACCTTGGGTCCGGTCGAGGCCGCGCTGCGGGAGATCTGGGCCGCGTTGCTCGGTTGCCGCGAGATCGGCCTCGATGATGATTTCTTCGCCGCCGGCGGACATTCCCTGCTGGCCACGCGGCTGATTGCTGCCATCGCGGACCGGCTCGGCGTCGAGCTGCCGCTGATCAGCGTGTTCGAGGCCCCGACGATTCGCACGCTCGCCCGCCGTATCGCGGAGCGGCAGGCTGCTGCACCGCGCGGGCCTGCGCCTATACCCCGGTTGCCGCGTCATGCCGATCACGGCGGGGCTCCGTGAACGCGCGCCCGGAGCATCTGGCGCCGGCGCAGCGCTACGCATTTCCCGCGTCCTTTGCCCAGCAGCGGCTGTGGTTCCTTGATCAGCTGGACGGCGCGGGCCCGGTCTGGAACGTGCGGCTGCCGGTCCGCCTGTGCGGCGCGCTGGATGTGCCGGCGCTGGAGCAGGCCGTGGCCGCGGTCGTGGCGCGCCACGAGTCGCTGCGGACGACGTTCGGCATGCGCGGTGGCGAGATCCTGCAATTCGTCGCGAGCACGATGGCCGTGCCGGTGGAGCACGTGGCGATGCGCGGCGCCACGGAGGACGACGTGCGGTGCCGGCTCGGTGAGCTGGCAGCGCACAGCTTCGACATCCGCGAGGGGCCGTTGCTGCGGGTGTTCCTCGT
>JAQBGF010000053.1:0-10700 GCA_032122615.1 Gammaproteobacteria bacterium
AGGCTGGTGACGCGCACCAGCGACGGCAGCGGCAGCGTCTTGTGGGCAGCCGTGAGCTTGTACATGTCGAAGACCTCGCCGCTGGACGTGCGCCGTCCGTGGAACGGCTTGCCGTACCAGGACGCCACGCCTTGCTCGCGATACCCCTCGCTGCTCGGCAGGACGAAATAGCGCTCGCCGAAGACTTCATAGAAGGGCGGGTTACCTGCCCCGGGTGTCGGTGCCGCCGGAACGGCGGGCGCCTTGTTGACCTTCGGTGCCCGTACTTGCGCGGGCTTGCGGGAAACGGGCGTGCCCTCCTCGCGGATGGGCCACTGTGCAGGGGTGCAACCGACCAGCAGTACAGTCGCCGCCAGCAATCCGGCCCATGCGCCGGCGACAGTGTTCATGCGCGACTATTCACGGGGCGCACCGTCGGGGCGTGCCACCAGATCCCCGGTCGGCGTTCGCGTGCCGGCTGCGATGGCTTTGCTCAGTTCATAGACAGCGAGCGCATACATGGTGCTGCGGTTGTAGCGGGTGATGACGTAGTAGTTCTGGAACCCCACCCAGTATTCGTCGCCAGTTTCGCCTTGCAGGGAAACCAGCAGGGCCGGGGCAGTGGCGGGGAGGTCGGTGGTGAACTGCACTCCCTGGCGGGTCAGCGAACCCACGGTGTCTTTGAGGACCAGCTCGGTGGGCCCGGTCGGACGGATGGCGTCCCGCGCAAACTGGGCGCGCGTGGCGATTGGCTGGCCTGCCTGCCAGTTATGCGCCACGAAATAGTTGGCAACGCTGGCCGTGATGTCGTCCCAGTTTTTCAGCAGGTCGCGTCGGCCGTCGCCGCTGCCGTCAACGGCGTAGTGCCGATAACTGCTGGGGATGAACTGGGGCGGTCCCAGAGCGCCGGCGTACGACCCCACCAGGCTGCTGATATCCAGCTGTTCCTCACGTGCCAGCAGGAACAAGTGGCGCAGTTCGCTGCGAAAAAAGGCAGTCCGTGGCGGGTAATCGAACGCCAGGGTTGCCAGGGCATCCACCGCCCGGTAACTGCCGGTGCGGGTGCCGTAGAAAGTTTCAACACCGAGTATGGCTGCAATAATTTCGGCCGGGACGCCGGTGCTGGCGGAAATCTGTCGGAGCCTTAATTCGTGTTCGCGGAAGAAATCCACGCCGGCACTGATGCGCCGCGGGGTGATAAAAATTTTGCGGTACTCGGACCAGGGCTTCACCTTCTCGGCGGGGCGGCTCATGGCATCGAGGATGCTTTGCTTCGACTCTATCCCGCTGAACACGCGGGCGACATAGCGCTGCTCAAAGGCGTCCTGGCTGACCAGTTCCCCAATGAAGGCCTGCACGTCCGGCCGGTTCGTGTCGAGGCTCCGGGCGGGGGGTGCGGTCAGAAGGCTTGCAGCGAAGATGACGATCAGTGCGGCGCTGTTAGCCGCTGCTCGCCTCCGGCCGATTCGGGTCGGGGTCATTGAGCGACGAGTTTCCGGTGGGTCTGAATGGACATCAGAATACCGAATCCGGCCATCAGGGTCACCATGGACGTGCCGCCTGCGCTGACCAGCGGCAGGGGCACACCGACGACGGGAAGCATTCCCATCACCATGGCGGTATTCACAAACACATAGAAAAAGAAGGTGATGCTGAGGCTGCCGGCCAACAACCGTGAAAAAGTGTCCGGTGCGGCGGCAGCGATATACAGCCCGCGCCCCACGATCAGCAGGTACAGCAGGAGGAGGGCCAGCGCGCCGAGCAGTCCTAACTCCTCGCCGATCACCGCAAAGATAAAGTCGGTGTGTCGTTCCGGCAGGAACTCGAGTTGGCCCTGCGTGCCGTTGAGCCAGCCCTTGCCGAACACGCCGCCCGAGCCAATGGCGATTTTCGACTGGATGATGTGATAGCCGGCGCCTAAGGGGTCGCTTTCCGGATCCAGCAGGGTCAATACCCGCTTCCGCTGGTAATCGTGCATGACGAGCCAGAGCGCGGGCATGGCCGCCCCCGCGAGAACGCCGAGGCCGACGATATAACGCCAGCTTAGGCCGGCGAGAAAGATGACGACAGCGCCCGACAGGACGATCAATATTGCTGTCCCGAGGTCCGGTTGTATCGCGATCATCCCCGTTGGCAGGATGATGATCACCGCGGCGAGCAGCAGCACGCCAAACGACGGCGGCAGCGGGCGCTCATGCAGAAACCAGCACAGGGTCAGCGGTACGCCGAGCTTCATGATCTCGGAAGGCTGAAACCGGACACCGACGTCCAGCCAGCGCTGCGCGCCCTTGCCGATATCTCCGGTTGCCAGCACCAGGATCAGCAGGACCAGCCCCACCGCGTAGACCGCGAGTGAGCCGCGTCGCAACCAGATGGGGCTGATCTGCGCCATGAACAGCAACGCGCAAAACGCGACCAGCATGCGGGCCACCTGGTCGAAAAGCTCGTCGGGTTGCTGTCCTTCAGCGCTGTACAGGGCCAGCAGGCTGACCAGCAAGACGCCACCGATCGGCACCAGCAGCAGCCCGTCCAGATGCAGGAAGCGCAGCACGCGAGTCATCGGACCCTGTTCAACCCGGTTGCGGGGTTCGAGGCTGATGCCGAGTTGCGAGTTATTCATGGCCAGGTTCAGCTCGTGCTCTTGAGATACGCTTCCATCACCGCGCGGGCAATGGGTGCGGCGGCCTTGCTGCCGCTTTCGCCGTTTTCAATGATGACGGCCACTGCAATGCGCGGTGCTTCGAGCGGCGCGAAGGCCACGAACAGGGCGTGGTCCCGACGACGCTCCTCGATATCCTTCGAGTCGTACTTCTCGTTTTGCCCGACGCTGAAAACCTGGGCGGTGCCACTCTTGCCGGCCATCTGGAACGGCGCATCAGCGCCGACGGCGCGGGCCGTGCCCCGGGGGCCCTGCATGACACCGTGCATGCCTTCGATGATCGCGTCCCACCGCGCGCTGTCCTGCTCGGGCACCGCCGGCAGGGGCGTCGGGGCCTCGTACTCGACGGTACCCGTCGCCGGGTCGCGCGAGCCCCGCAGCAGGGTGGGCTGGAAGCGCTGCCCGCGCGCGGCGATCGTCGCCGCCGCGTGGGCAAGCTGGAGTGGCGTCACGAGCATGAAACCCTGGCCGATGCCCGCGATCACCGTTTCCCCCGGAAACCACACCTTCATGGCGGGCTGGCGGAACGCCTTCTTCTTCCAGGCCGTGGTCGGCATCAGGCCCGTCTGCTCACCGGCCATGTCAATGCCGGTGACAGCGCCGAGGCCGAAGGTCTGCAGGAAACCTGACATCCGGTCGATCCCGAGTTCCCGTGCGATGGTGTAGAAATAGACATCGCAAGACTGCTCGATGGCGCTGTAGAGATTTACGGCGCCATGTCCACCCGGCTTCCAGTCCCGGTACCGGTGACTGCTGCCCGGCAGGCTGAAGGCGCCCTTGCAGCCAACCTGGCGTTCCGGCGTAACGACCCCGAAGTGCAGAGCGGCCAGCGCCACCATCGGTTTGATGGTCGATCCAGGCGGGTACTGGCCCCGCAGCGCGCGATTGAACATCGGGCGGTCGAGGTCTTCCTGGAGCGCCAGGTAGGCGCGCCGGCTCAAGCCCGCGCTAATGGCATTCGGGTCGTAGGCGGGCGTACTGGCGAAGGCCAACACCTCACCATTGCGTGGATCGATGGCAACCGCTGCGCCACGCTTGCCAGCCAGCGCCTCGTCGGCCGCCAGTTGCACGTCCATATCGATGGTCAGGATCACGTCGCGGCCCGGCAATGAGCGTACGCGGTTGAGCAATTGCATCTTGCGGCCATGCACATTGACCACGACGTCCTCGTGGCCAGAGGTGCCGTGCAGTTGCGCCTCCAGGGTTCGCTCGATGGAAACCTTGCCGATGTGAGTGGTGCCGGCGTACTCGACCGGGTCCAGAAGCTTCTTGTCGTCGGCACTGATGCCGCTGACATAGCCCAGGACGTGGGCGGTCGCCCTGCCGTAGGGATAGCTGCGACCGAGGCGGGCGCGAATCTCGACGCCGGGGAAATGCGGCCGGTGCACGGCGAACGTGGCGAGTTCGTCGTCCGTCAGCCGCTCGGCCACGACCACGGTGTCGAAGCTCCGGCGGCTGCCAATCATCTCCATGAGTTCCGGCAGGTCGCCGTCCTCGAGAATGCCGCTTTCGACCAGCCTGCGCAGCGTGTCCGCCATATCCGGAACCTGCTCCGGCGTCATCTCCAGCTGGTAGCTCGGCGTGTTCTCGGCCATCACCTTGCCATTGCGGTCCACTATCAGGCCGCGAATGGGCGGGACAGGCTGTACGCGAATGCGATTGCCGCTCGACTGTGCGGAGTAGTATTCGTACTGCCCGACCTGGAGCTGGACGAGGCGCGAAACCACGAGCCCGGTGAGCCCGAGCACGAAGATCACGGCCACCAGCAGCCGGCCGTTGAAGAGCTGCTGCTCGCGCCAGTGGTCCTTGATGCGCAGTGCCCTGGCCACGATTCCCGTTCTCAGTTGAAGCTCGAGTCGCGCCGCTCGAGTCGTTCCCGCAGACGGTCCATGCCGGCCATCATCACGGGCCAGAAAAAGCTCGCGGCAAGCACCGGCCCCCAGCGTCCGGGGCCAAACTCCGCCCGGCCGGTTGCTCCGTCGATCCAGAGCAGCACGAACAATTCAAGAAACATCAGCGCAATAACCGACAGCGTGAGCTGCCAGAGCGGGAAGACGCGCATTTGCAAATGCAGCTTCAGCACGAGGTAGGTGACAATCGACAGCGACAGGGCGTGTTGGCCGAGCAACGAGCCGTGTGCCACGTCGATGAACAGGCCGACCACCAGGGCGCTCCACACGCCGAATCGCCCGGGCCACATCAGTGACCAGTAAATCACGGCCATGGTCGTCCAGGCCGGGCGCAGGGGCTGGACGGCTATCGGCAGCGGTAACAGTTCAGCGGCCAGCGCCAGCAGCATCAGCAGCCAGACGGGCCACAGCGGCGCCTTCATTCCTGTGACCCCGGCGGGACGGCGGCGGTTTCGGGCGTCGGCACGTCGGCGAGAGCCGCGTCGCCAGCTGCCGGGCCCGGCTGCTGGAACACCAGCAGCACTTCGCGCAGGCGGTCCAGGCTGGCCGCCGGCGTCGCTGCCACCTCCAGGAACGCATCGCCCGACGAGCCATCGACTTTGGTCACGGTCCCGACCGGGTAGCCGGCGGGAAATGCGCCACCGAGGCCGGAGGTGACCAGCAAGTCCCCGGCCTTGATGTCGGCATTGCGGGTCATGAATGGCAGAGACAGCCGCTCCAGGTCGCCGGTACCCATGGCGATCGTGCGCAGGCCATTGCGCACCACTTCCACCGGCACCGCATGATCCGGGTCTGTCACCAGGAGTGCTTCCGCGCTATCGCCCCGATCCCGGGTGATCTGGCCGACGACGCCGCCCGCATCGAGCAGGGCTTGGCCGACATGCGCGCCGTCCCGTCCGCCCTTGTTCAGGATGACCCGGTGCCGCAACGGGTCCATGTCGATCGCCAGGATTTCGCCGACGACGACCCGGTCGGGCACCCGCGACTTGGAATCGAGCAGGGCCCTGAAACGGGTATTTTCTGCCCGCAACGCTGCCATGCGTTGCAGTTCGGCGCTCGCGATCAGCGACTCGCGGCGCAGGGCCGTGTTTTCTCCGATCAAGCGCTCGCGCAGCGCGAAGTTTTCCCGCATCCAGCGCACCCCGGCAGCTGGCGAATCAATGGCGACCTGTAGCGGATACATGGCGCCGCCGACGTAGGCGCGAATCTCTTCCAGGTAGGTGCCGCGATGGTCGAGGTACATGAGGGAGAGGCAGAGGACGGCCGCCAGAAAGAAGCGCAGGCCGGGGCTCGCGTTGCGGTAGGCCCGGGCTTCGCTGTTTGCCGAGGAAGACACCATTCCAGTTCTTGCTCGTCCTTAGGATGACCTGTAGGAGCGGCCGTAGGAGCGGCTTCAGCCGCGAAACCCCCCTCTGTAGCCCACGGCCCCCCGACGGGAAATCCTGTCCGCTACCGTGAGTACACGGTGAGCGCCGGACAGGACACCCGTCGTGGGTCCGCTGCAGCGGTAGGAGAGTGTCGCGGCGCAAGCCGCTCCTACGGCCTCGCGTACAGGTTACTCCAGGCCGAGTGTGGACGGGGGCACCTCGTCCAGCAGCTCGAGGATCCGGCCGCCGCCCCTTGCTACGCAGGTAAGGGGTTCGTCGGCTACGACGACCGGCAGGCCGGTTTCTTCCATTAGCAGCTTGTCGATGTGTCGCAGGAGTGCGCCGCCGCCGGTGAGCACAATGCCGCGGTCGGCAACGTCGGCGCCGAGTTCCGGAGGCGTCTGTTCCAGCGCCTGCTTGACCGCCTGCACGATGCCCTGCAGCGGTTCCTGAAGCGCTTCTAAGATCTCGTTGCTGTTCAGGCTGAAGCTGCGCGGCACGCCCTCGGACAGGTTGCGGCCCTTGACTGAGATTTCCTTGACCTCGTCGCCGGGGAAGGCAGAGCCGATTTCCTTCTTGATGCGCTCGGCCGTGGCATCGCCGATCAGGATGCCGTAGTTCCGGCGCACGTAATTAATGATGGCCTCATCGAACTTGTCGCCACCGATGCGGACCGAGGCCGCGTAGACGATGCCATTTAAGGAGATCACCGCCACTTCGGAGGTGCCGCCGCCAATATCAAGCACCATCGAGCCACGCGCTTCGTGCACTGGCATCCCGGCGCCAACCGCCGCTGCCATTGGTTCTTCAATCAGCCAGACCTTGCGGGCACCGGCGCCCTCGGTTGACTCGCGGATGGCGCGCCGCTCAACCTGGGTGGAGCCGTAAGGGACACACACCACTACGCGCGGGCTGGGGCGGAAATAGCGGCCGGGAAGGGCCTTGCGGATGAAGTGCTGGAGCATTTTCTCCGTCACGGTGAAGTCGGCAATCACGCCGTCCTTCAGCGGGCGGATCGCGGTGATATTGCCGGGTGTGCGGCCAATCATGTTCTTGGCTTGCAGTCCCACGGCCTCCACCACCTTGCCACCGCGGCCGGGTTCTTCGCGGATGGCGACCACAGACGGCTCGTCCAGAACGATGCCCTGACCCGCCAGGTAGATCAGCGTATTTGCAGTGCCGAGATCAATAGACAGGTCGTGGGAGAAATATCCCAGAAGCCGTTTCAGCATAGCTGTTTCAGCATGGTAGCCCGCGCCCGGCAGGAAGTGCCCCGTAGAAGCAGGGTAGCCTAGCAATGGGGGTCAGATTCAGCAACAGCGGTGTATGATTCCGGCCCGACAAAAACTGAGTGCCGCTTCACGCTTCCACTATCCAATCCGGGCCCAGAACGCTGTGAAACTCACCCGCCAGAATGTCCTGCAGATCGCGCACCTCGCCCGCCTTGAGATCGGGCCTGGCGAAATTGACGGCGTGGTCGAGAAGCTTGGTCGTATCGTCGAATTTGTGGATCAGCTGCAGGCAGTGGACACCAGCGCCGTGGAGCCCATGGCGCACCCGATGGATATGAGTCAGCGCCTGCGCGCCGACGAGGTTTCGGAGTCCGATCACCGCGACCTGTATCAGCAAAACTGCCAGTCTGTCGCGCACGGCCTGTATACCGTTCCCCGGGTAATTGAGTAGGAGCGCCTTCAGGCGCGACTCCCCAGGCACTATTCCCGGCACCCCAGCCAACCCAATGCCCGCATTGCCCGCACGCCCAACGATTACAGACCTGTCCCTAGCTCTCCGGGCGCGTCAGGTCAGTAGCCGGGAGTTGACTGCCGCAGCGCTGAAGCGCATTGCAGCAGCCAGCGAAAAACTAAACAGTTTCATAACGGTCGCTCCCGAACTGGCACTGGCTGCTGCCGACCGGGCCGATGTCGTGCTGTCGAAGGACGGTGGCGGCCCACTGACCGGGATCCCGTTCGCCCACAAGGACATCTTCTGCACGGCAGGCATCCGCACAACCTGCGGATCGCGGATGCTGGCGGATTTCGTGTCGCCCTACGACGCGACGGTCGTCGAGCGGCTTGCCGCCGCCGGCATCGTTACCGTGGGCAAGACCAATATGGACGAGTTCGCGATGGGCTCTTCCAATGAAACGAGCTGGTTCGGCCCTGTGCGCAACCCATGGGATCGGGACCGTTCGCCGGGCGGCTCGTCAGGAGGGTCCGCGGCGGCGGTGGCCGCCGGACTGGTGCCCGCGGCCACCGGCACGGACACCGGCGGCTCGATCCGCCAGCCCGCCGCGCTGGTTGGAATCACGGGATTCAAGCCAACTTACGGCCGTGTTTCTCGCTACGGAATGATCGCCTTCGCCTCCAGCCTCGACCAGGCGGGCGTGCTGACCATCACCGCCGAAGACGCAGCGCTACTGACTGCGAGCATGGCGGGCTTCGATCCCCGGGACTCGACGTCGGCGCAACAGCCCGTTCCGGACTACGTCGCTGGTCTCGGCACCTCGCTCAAAGGCAAGCGCATCGGCGTGCCGGCTGAGTTTTTCGACGCCGGGCTGGAGCCCGCTTCGGCTGCCGCCATTCGCGAGGCGCTCGGCGTCTTCGAGCGGCTCGGCGCCACGCTGGTGGACATCTCGTTGCCGAGTCTCGCTCTGTCGGTGCCTACCTATTACATCGTTGCGCCAGCCGAGTGCTCGTCGAACCTGTCGCGCTTCGACGGCGTGCGCTTCGGTCACCGGCACGCCGGCGCCACGACGCTGGAAGAGCTGTACAAGAAGTCCCGCGGGGAAGGCTTCGGCGCCGAGGTCAAGCGCCGGATACTCACCGGCACCTACGTGCTGTCCGCCGGCTACTACGATGCCTACTACCGGAAGGCCCAGCAGGCCCGCCGGCTCATCGCCGACGATTTCCGCCGCTGCTTCGTCGATGTCGACGTGATCGCCGGCCCAACCGCGCCCACGCCCGCCTTCAGGCTCGGCGAAAAGGTCGACGATCCCGTGCAGATGTATCTGAATGACATCTACACGATATCGGTGAACCTCGCCGGGCTGCCGGGGATGTCTGTGCCGTGCGGAATGTCCGGCGGCCTGCCGGTGGGGATGCAGCTGATTGGCCCGCACTTTGGCGAAGCGGCGCTGTTCAATTTTGGCCACGCGTTCCAGCGCGAAACCGACTGGCACACCCGGACGCCACCCGTAGGAGCGGCCGCTCCTGCAAGCCACCGCCAGCCATGAGCTGGGAAACGGTCATTGGCCTCGAGATTCATGCGCAGCTCGCCACGCGCAGCAAAATCTTTTCAGGTTCTTCCACGGCCTACGGCGCCGCGCCGAACACCCAGGCCAGTCTCGTTGATCTCGGCTACCCGGGCGTCCTGCCGGTTCTGAACGGCGAGGTCGTGCGCATGGCGGCCCGGTTCGGCCTTGCCATCGGCGCCACGGTGGCGCCGCGCTCCGTCTTTGCGCGCAAGAACTACTTCTACCCGGACCTGCCGAAGGGCTACCAGATCAGCCAGTACGAACTGCCGATCGTCCACGACGGCCAGATCAGCATCGAGCAGGACGGCGGTGGCACCCGATCGATTCACGTGATTCGCGCGCACCTTGAAGAAGACGCGGGCAAGTCGCTGCACGAGAGCTTCGCGGGCCTGTCGGGCATCGACCTGAACCGGGCCGGCACGCCCTTGCTGGAGATCGTCTCCGCGCCCGACCTTCGTTCGGCAAAAGAAGCGGTCGCGTACATGAAGAAGGTCCACCAGCTGGTGCGCTACCTCGGCATTTGCGACGGCAACATGCAGGAGGGTTCCTTCCGCTGTGATGCCAACGTGTCGGTTCGCCGGACGGGCGCCGACAAGCTTGGCACGCGCACAGAATCCAAGAACCTCAATTCCTTCCGCTTCCTGGAGCGGGCCATTCTCTTCGAGGTTGATAGACAGATTGAGGTGCTCGAGGGGGGCGGCACGGTGGTCCAGGAGACGCGCCTGTACGACCCGGACCGGGACGAAACGCGGCCGATGCGAAGCAAGGAGGAGGCCAACGATTACCGTTACTTTCCGGACCCGGACCTGCTGCCCGTGGTGCTGGACGAGGCGTTCATCAGCGAGGTACGTCGCGATTTGCCGGAACTTCCGGACGCGAAGCGCGAGCGCTGGGTGCGGGACTATGGCCTGAAGCCGGACACGGCCGACGTGCTCGCGGCCGATCCCGAAGTCGCGGCACTGTACGACGCGCTGGCCCGCGAGTCTCGCGAGCCTGTGGCTGCCGCTAACACCGTGCAAAGCCAGCTGTTCAGTCTGTTTGACTCCGAAAGGAAGCCGGCCGGTGTCAATGTGCCGGCGACGGCCGCCGTGCTGCGCATGGCGACCGAAGGCCTCATCGCCCGCAGCAGCGCCAAGGAACTGATCGAGGAATTTGCTTTCAGCCGTGACGCGCCGCCGATGGAGCAGGTTGTTGTGCAGCGCGGGCTGAAGCAGATCAGCGATAGCGGCGCGCTCGAGAAGATGGTTGCAGACGTGCTGGCGGCAAACCCTGCCCAGGTGGAGCAGTACCGGGCCGGTCAATCCAAGGTCCTGGGGTTTCTCGTCGGCCAGGTCATGAAGGCGAGTGGCGGCAAGGCGAATCCGGCCCAGGTCAATGAGCTACTGAAACAAAAACTGCGGTAGGAGCGCCTTCAGGCGCGACCGCCCTCCGTCGCAGCGGGCGGGGGGGGGGGCGGGGGGGTGCCGCCCCACCCCGGGGGTGCCGCCCCCCCGCGCCCCCCAGGGCCCCCCCCCCCCCCGCGGCCCCGGGGA
>JAQBGF010000054.1:0-7672 GCA_032122615.1 Gammaproteobacteria bacterium
TTCAACATTGCAATTCTCCCGGTTGGTTGATTCACGGCTTCGTGTGCCTGTTGCCAGTCGAGGTGTTCTCGATGGGCTTCACCTTAGTTGTGGTTTGTACGGGTCGGCAATCCACCAAAAGTCGCATGTCGGGGCGCGTCGGCGGCAGCAGACGTGACTGGTTCCTCCTTTCGGGTTGCGGGCGACTAGACGAAAGGTTGATGGCGCAGCCGGAGCCGGCCTCGCACAATTCGGCCATCAACGGCGGGCGGCGAAGCAGACGTTTTATCGCCGCGCAGGTACCCGCTGCACAAGGAGATCGTTACGATGAAGCGGAATGCATTGGGCGTGTGTTTGCTACTGGCCGCAACCTGCCTGCCAACCGCATTGCACGCGACCACCTGCACGGTCACGGCATGGGAGTTCTACCAGAACGCCGTGAAAGTGGGTTGGCAGTTTCGCTGCATGGGCCGCGGGCTGATGCAACCCAACGGGACGCTGATCCCGAGGCCGGGCGGCGATGTGGGCTGCGTGGGCATGATGGGCTGGGTGGACGGGATCCAGGAGTTATGGATCACGAAGCCCGCGTGGCTCGCAACGCCCGGCTGGGAAATCCGGCGCGGCTGGGAGTTTGACTACTTCTACAAGGATCCTGATAAGAACGACGAGCGGGTTAGCCCCGGAGGGCGTGACCTCGTCTTTTCCCACAAGTTCACGGCCAACAAGAAATTCGAGATTGGCATTGAGCGCGTGCGCTTCGAGAAAGCCAACGGTAACTGTGCCCGGCTGTGGGAAGAGGCGTTCTGATGCCTTCTCCGCGTCCTGCCTGAATGCATTGCGTGCCTGAACCGCACGCGCGATGCCTCATGACGATGTCCGGGCTATAGTGGGTACCATCGTGAACACACGGGTATCATCGTCCGGCAGTGTCGCGGGCCTGGTTGGCCCGATAGCGCCGCCGCCAGAACGTTCGCGCTTCATTGGCGCCGAGCGCGTGGCGTTGCTCTACCGCAATGGCCTGCTGGTGATCGGCGCCACAGCGGTGCTGGCTGCGATGATCGTGCTGGTCATGTGGCCCATCGTGCCGCACGATGTTCTGCTCTGGTGGCTCGCGGGATATGTAGTCGTTTCTGTCGTGCGAAGCGCCGTCCTGTGGGGTTATCGGGTCGATCCACGCCGTAACGATAACGCCCGCACGTGGCTGGGCTGGGCGGTGGCCAGCAGCGGATTGTCCGGAACCACCTGGGGTATCGCTGCCGTGCTGTTTTTCACGCCGGAACAGCCGGACTACATGCTCCTGATGACCTGTCTGTACGCCGTGGTGGTGGCCGTCGGCACTCAGGCCCTGGCACCGTCCATGAAAACGTATCTGGTGTTCTCCACGACGATGATCCTGCCGCTCATGTACAAGCTGGTCTTTGCCGGCGGCGACTTCTATTACCCGCTTGGAATGCTGGGCATCCTCTATCTTTTTGCCAGTGCCGGCTTTGCCTACAACAGTCATCGCACCGTCATGGAGTCCATTGCCCTCCGCTTTGACAACATGGAACTGATGGCGAAACTTCGCGAGCAGAAAGTCAGTGCCGAAGCGGCCAATGTTGCCAAGTCAAAATTCCTCGCGGCGGCCAGTCATGACCTTCGCCAACCACTGCACGCCCTCGGTTTGTTTCATGACGCGCTGGAGCCTCACCTGAAGCCGTCCGGTCAGGTGGTAATGGAGCGCATGCGCCAGTCCATATCGGCCCTCGGCGGGCTGTTCGACAGCCTGCTCGATATCTCGCGGCTGGACGCCGGCGTGGTTGAGAACAACACGAAGGACCTGCACTTGCCGCGACTGGTCGAGTCCATGCGCCAGGAGTTTCGCCGGGATGCGGAGGCCAAGGGCATCGAGCTGCTCGCGAAATGCCAGGATGAGGTGGTGGCCGCCGATCCGGTGATCCTGGAGCGGATACTGCGCAACCTGCTGTCCAATGCCATCCGCTACACGGAGCAGGGGTCGGTGACGCTGCGCTGCGAGCGGGCCGGCAGCCAGGTGCGGATCGATGTCGCCGATACCGGTATCGGCATACCCGAAGCGCAGCACCAGAAGATATTTTCGGAGTATCACCAGTTGCATAACCCCGAGCGTGATCGCACCAAGGGGCTGGGCCTCGGCCTCGCGATTGTGCAGCGCTTGTGCCGCCTCAGTGGCTTCGACCTCCGCCTCCGTTCTGCGCCAGGTGCTGGCGCCACGTTCTCGGTGCTGGTGCCGGCCGGCGACCGTAGCCGCGTCTCCACGCACGCGCCGACCAGCGCCTGGAATCTCGAGGGTTTACTGGTCGTCGTCATCGACGACGAACGCGATATCCTGGACAGCATGGGTGAGGTGCTGGTGCGCTGGGGCTGCCGGACCCTACTGGCAGATTCGGCTGCTGAGGCGATTGCCCGGATCAAGGTTGCCGGCGCCGTACCGGATATCGTACTGGCGGATTACAGGCTGCGGGATAACCGTTCGGGAATCGAGGCGATTGCCGAAATCAGGGCGCTACTCGATACCAGCGTGCCGGCGCTGCTGATCAGCGGGGATACCGCGCCGGAGCGACTGCAGGAATTGCGCGCGAGCGGTCTGCGCATGCTGCACAAACCGGTGCTGCCCGCCGAGCTGCGGACCGCCCTGCATCAGGAAGTCATAGATCGGCCACGTTGACCAGGTTGCGGTTCAGTGCCTCCCGCACGCAGGCGGTGCGGTTACGAACGTGCAGGGCACGAAAGAGCATCCCGATGTGCGATTTCACTGTTGCCTCGGTGATGTTCAGCAGTGTTGCAATCTGCTTGTTGGACCGACCGGCGGCCATGTGTTGCAGTACCTCGAGTTGGCGCGGGCCGATACCGTCGTCGTGTCCATCGTTCAGCGCCGGCGAGTCGGGCCGGTCCAGGCTACCGAAAACCACGTCCCAGTAGGCGGCGGGTACAAAGATCTCACCGTCCAGAACCTGGTGCAGGGCAATCCGCAATTCGCGGGATCCCAGGGACTTGGGGATGAACCCCAGGGCGCCGTGATCGAGTGCGCGGCGGATGTCACGCTCATTGTCGGAAGCCGAGATGATCACCACTGGCGTGACGATCCGCCGCTCGCGCAGGGCCTTCAGAAAAGCAAAGCCGTCGAGGTCAGGCAGTGACAGGTCAGTCAGGATCACGTCGAATCGCTGGCCGTCATCGAGCAGGCTGAGAGCCCGTTGCGTGGTCTGCGCCTCCACGATCTGCGTACCTTCATCCAGCCCCTCAAGCACGCGGTGCAGGCCTTCAAGAAACAGCCGATGATCATCGAGGATAAGAATGCGCAATTCTCAGGTACTCCCATGGCAGGGTGTCGCGATCATCGTGGATCCGGATTTTCGATCACCAGGGCGCCCGGTTGCGATACTACTTTCGTCTAATTGCCGGTTCGCGGCCCCGATCCTAGCCTTGCAACTGCCATCTCGTCGCGCCTTGCCTGGGCCGACGGGGCCGAATTGAACCGACGGGGGAGGACAGTACCAGTGGCAGACCGGCTCCGGCACGCCAATCGTGCGGTTATTGCCGCGCTGCTGCTTGTAGCGTTCCAGCCGGTGGCTGCGCTGGAGGTCACCCTGGTTCAGCCCGCCAATGGCGACTGGACGAGTCAATCGGAGCCCATAATATTGCGGGTCGAGCGCGCCGCTGAGGATGCGGGCGCGAAGCTTGCCGTGTTTGTGGGTAACGATGACCTGACGCCCCTTTTCCGGGCGACCCGGACCGGGGAATTGCGCCTGAATCCGGGTTTCATTCAACTGCCGGCCGGCGAACAGAAGTTGCGCGTGTACCTGGTCCGCAACGCCAGTGACTGGCAGCAGGCGGCCGAGTTTCCAATCCGCGTGCTCCACGCAAGCGGCCTTGAGGAGGCCACGTTTGAGTCGCGCCTGGAACTGACCGAGAAATCCCAGTTCGCCGACGGCGCTTCGGCAGATGCCGGTGAGCCGGCCCGGTCGAATTACAACGACTTTGCAGGTCAGGCGGGTATCACGACCCGCATGCGCCGCGGCGCTTTCGAAATGCGTTCGGCGTGGAACCTTGTCGGTTCCAGTGTGCGCGAGGAGGCACTGCGCTTCGGTATCAAGGATAACGCGCCACAAGTCGACCTCAGTGACTACCTGGTCGAAGTCGACGTCGGGCAAGCGCAGCTGGGCATCGGACACGTGAGCTACGGGTCGCAGCCGCTCCTGATGAACGGCCTGTCCAACCGCGGGCTGGTCTATCGCCAGGAGCTCGGGCACATGGATTTCTCCGTCAGCGCCCAAAGCGGACAGGCGGTAACGGGCTACTCGGACCTGCTGGGCGTCACCGGCTCTGACAATTACATTGGTGGGGCCACGGCAGGTTTCGAGTTCCTGCGAGGCCGGCCCGGCGATCTCCGCCTGGAAGTCATGTACATCAAGTCCGAAGTCCTCTCGAACCTGAGCTTCAATACGGGCGAAGTACCCGACGCTGTGGAGAACAGCGGGTACGGCGTGAGGTTGAGCGGCAGTTCGCCCGGTGGGCGCATCCGTGGCAGCGTCGAGTACGCACGCAGCGATTACACGAACCCGGACGACCCGGTTCTGTCACAAGGCAGCCTGCTGGTTCCCGTGGAGGAAGGCACTGAGAGCGCCCGCGGCCTCGACCTGGCTATAGATGTGCTGCAGAACCGGCCGATCACCGGCAATACCAACGCCACCGTTACACTGGGCTTTCGTCACAGCCGGGCTGATCCGCTGTATCGAACCGTGTCGTCATCGGTATTCGGGGATCAGGAAAGCAATACCGGCAGCCTGGCCGCCAGCGTTGGCCTGGTGTCGTTCCAGGGGGAATACACTCGTCTTGAAGACAACCTGGATGACATTCCAACGATTTTAAAGACCCGCAGTGAAAATCTGAGCCTGGGCTATGGCCTGCCTCTGCGGGGCATTTTTGCGAGTGGAGACGGCGGCGCCCGCGCCTGGCTCCCCGACAACTTCTCGCAGAGCTACCTGCGCAGTCACCAGCAGGGCATCAACCGTCCGCCAAGTTTCGATCCGCTGACGCATATTCCCGACCAGGTGACCGAGAATCATGAGATCAGCCTGGGTTGGACCTTCTCGCGCGTGAATCTGAACTATTCTTTCTCCCTCGGGGAGCAGGACAACCGCCAGCCCGGGCGCGCGCGCGCCGATTTCGAAAACATCAGCCACGGCGTGAACCTGGGGGTGCAACTGACCGACAACCTGAACGTCAATCTGGGCGCTGGCATAACGGACGCCAAGGATGACGAACAGGATCTGACCCGGAAAACCGACAGCTATACCCTTGACATCGACTGGCGCTTCTTTCGCCGCCTTGGATTCCGGGGCAGCTACAGCCTCACCGAGGCCGACGACAGCCGTGGGTTGGCCGAGGATCGCGGCTGGACGAGCCTTAATGAATTGAATGCGCGCTTCGATCTGCCGCTGGGGCGAGGCCGCAAACTGCCCGGGCAGCTGTACCTGCGGCACGCGGCTCAGGGGAACCAGATTACGGACAGCGTGTTCGACCTTGCCGCCTATTCCCGGAACTGGGCGTTTACCGGCGGCTTCACCATCAGCCTGTTGTGATTGCCAGAATTATGAGCACCGTACATCGCGCCGTTCGCTCCCTGCCGGGACTGCTGATACTCCTGGCCCTGCCGGCTGCGGTCTTTGCCGTCACCGGCGTCAATCCCACCGGCGTCAATATCAACTCCAGTGGCGTCACGTCGGTCTTCCTCACCTTCCAGAACTTAGGTCCCAATGAGCAGCCCGTGGATGCCTTCTGGTGCGGCGACGTCGTCGCCACCGGCGTCACCAATTTTGATCCCTGCTTGCCTGGCACGCTGTTCGGTCGCCTGCCGGCGCGCAACAACCTGTCGCGGGCCAGCGGGACCGGAGGAGTCCGAAACCTGTCCGACGTGATGACGATTCCGCAATCAGTGGCGCGTCGTGCCTACCAGGACGCGCAGCGGGGGAACCCGTCTGACTTCTTCTATGTTCGCCGTTTCACCGATGGCGTCACGGACACCTTCGTGACGGTGACCTGCCGCATGGCCGGGGGCGGTGCCCGGGTGCCCCTGGCACTGACAGAAGTGCGGGTGGCCTTCGACACGCCCGAAGGGCAGCGGCCCTACTACTTCATGTCCAGTGACCAGCCATTGCCCGCCTTCGGCGCACAACTCAAGTACAACGGAGCCGGGCGGCTTAAGGGACGCTGGGAGCTGGTCAAGCCTGGCGACATTGAACCGACCTTCGAGGATCTGCTGACCGAGGCCAGCCTGCCCGCCGAGCAGCGCGGCTTGCAAAATCGCTACACGCTCATCGAGCGCTTCGACGTTTTCCTCCCGCCGGCCGGCAAGTTTTTCCTGGCGGGTCCCGACCCGGCGCTGGTCGCCCGGGCTGTGGACGGCCCCTACAAGATACTGCTGCGGGTCGAGGCGACTGATGAGAAAGAGGGCAACTCGGACACCCTGGCCGGCGTCGTTTCCAGCGGTGGTGTCGCTGGTTTCCCGATGCCGGTCCTGCAGTTCTTCACGGGAGAGCCGGAAACACTCGCCGCCGCGCAGGACGCGATCACGAAGGGAACGATGTCCCTGTTGTTGCCCGGCGCCGACGCCAGGGTAGGCACCGGCCTGCCGGTAAGCTTTTCCTGGCTAACGATTCCCGGTGCGGTGGTCTACCGGCTGGAGGTCAGCAACGACGACGGCGAAGTCTTAAATGCCGTCGTGCCCGCCGGTGTTGCCAGCTACAACTCGCCGCCCTGGGCCCTGTCGTCTGCCGGCGACCTCGTTCGCTGGCGCATCGTCGCCCTGGGCGGGACTGGCCAGACGCTCGGTCGCAGTGACTGGCGGGAACTGCGCGTGGCGCGTGCGCCGCCGGAAGAGGCCGAAACGGCGCAGGTGCCGGCAAGCCCGGAGGAATGATTGCCGGCGACAGAATCCGGGTTATCGGCCGACTCGTCCCTCGGCGCCAGCTGGTTCTGGCACGTGTGCTCCATCTGGCGCATAGTCGTGGCGTTCGGCGTCCGCATTTACCGGAGGAGAAAAACCATGAAGAAGTTCATTACATTGATCCTGCTGGCCGTACCGATGATCGCCAGCGCCGACTACCTCGATGTCATCGAGTACACCATTAACGAAGGCTGCACCTTCGAGCAGGACCTGCAGATCACCAAGGACTTCAATGAAAAGTGGGCCGCGAAGTACGGCTACCGGGCCGAACTGCTGATGCCGTTGCAGAGCCAGAATCTGACTTCATACTACTGGGTAGGCCGGACGAAGGATGCCGCTGCCTTTGGTGCCGCATGGGATGCCTGGCGAAACCAGATCGCGGATCCGCAGTCCGTCGCCGGCAAGCTTTCCGCCCGTTTTCTGGCCTGCACAACCAATCTGTCCCGCCGCGGTTACGACACTTACTAGCGGTCGCGCGAACGCGAGTTTGATGCGCGACGCCGCCGCAGGAGCCACGGTGAATGGGGCTGACACGAATTCCCGTGCATTCGCGTGGCGTCGTGTGGCTGAAACGATCCGGGCCAACCTCACCCTGCGGGTATTTCTCCCCCTCCTGGCCGCTGCCCTTGCGACCACCTGGTACGGTCTTTGGCCGTCGCTGGAACACTTCGCCGAACTCACGGGCGGCCTGCGTTTCGTGAACATGCAGCCGGCCCTGACGTCGGC
>JAQBGF010000055.1:0-49528 GCA_032122615.1 Gammaproteobacteria bacterium
CCTGGTGGCCGCGCTCGAGGCTGCCGGCTGGCGGGTCAGTGGCAAGGCCGGTGCTGCGGAACTCCTCGGCATTCGACCCAGCACACTGACCGATCGGATGACAACACTGAAGATCCGGCGACCGGGACGAGCACCGGCAGATGATTGAGAATCGCAACTGAGGGAACGGCTCAGGCTCGTATACTCCCTCAATGGCAAACCTCATTACCCTGAGCCGCCTGCTTCTGCTCATTGTGGTTGTCGTGATTGCGTATCGGCCGCCAGACCTTTTCCAGCTGATCAACGTGCCGCTTCTCATCCTGGTCTTCGTGACTGATGCGATCGATGGCTATGTCGCGCGCAAGCTTCATGAGACGAGCCAGTTCGGCGCCATGTTCGACATTGCGGGTGACCGCATTGTCGAGCTCACCATGTGGATCGTCCTGGCCCACCTGAAACTGGTGCCGATCTGGGTACCACTGGTATTTGTCGTGCGCGGCACCATAGTCGATGCGATTCGCGCCAGCCAGATCAGCAGTCGTCGGGAGAGCCCTTTTGCGCTGATGGAAACACCCCTCGGCAAGTGGCTGGTGGCCGAACGGTTCATGCGCGCCTTGTACGCCGTGGTCAAGGCTACGGCCTTTTGCTGGTTGCTGTTGCTGCAGCCATTGCCGGTGGTGGCGCCGGCAGTGTGGAGCGAATTCGGTGGTATCGGCATTGCCATCGGAGAGGGGCTGGTCCTTATTGCCGTCGCTCTTTGCCTCGTTCGTGGCTTGCCGGTAATTGTCGAGTTCATCTACAGCGAACGTCGCGCGATTCTCGGCAGCCTTGCGGGTCCGGAAGCGCCCGGTCGCTGAGCACGCGATTTGGCGCTCGCCATCTTCGATATCGACGGCACCCTGGTTACGGGGCCCACCCTCGAGAAAAGACTGTTTTTCCTGTTGTTCCGCGGGGGCTGGCTCCAGCCGGCACAACTACTGGCCTTCGCTCGCTTCGGCGCCAGCCATGCCACGCAGTTCGGCCGTTACACGATGAAGAAGAACAAGGCATACCTCGCGGGTCTGGCCTGCGCCGACGTCGACGCACTGGTTTCCAGCTGGGTCGGGCGGGTTTCGCCCGGCTGGTGGTACCCGCCAGCGCTGGCGAGGTTGCGCCAGCACCAGGCGGCCGGCGATACCGTGGTGCTGCTATCCGGCACCCCGCAATTTGTTGTCGACGCGCTGGCGCGGGAACTCGGCGTCAAGCGGGCAACGGGAACTTGCTGCACGGCGCAGGGCGGAAGATTTTGCGCAGATCCCCCGCGCGTGCACCCCTTTGCCGAAGAAAAGAGGGAGCTGGCCGCCAGGTTGTGCGCCGAGTTTGGCGAAACGGCGGACGCGATGTTCGCTTACGGTGATTCGGTGCATGACCTGCCGCTGCTGCGCCTCGCAGGGCATCCAGTCGCCGTGCGACCGGATGCGGGTCTGCTGGCGGCTGCCAAGGCAGCTGGTTTCGAAATTCTTGGCAGGCGCTGACGGTCGAGCCGAGTTCCGGCACAATCAACTTGCCGGGGAACGGGTCCCGCGGCATTACCCTGGAGTCTGCCCACGCATGTTCCGCAGGGAACTGAGTTGCTGCTTTTTGGCCTGCGCCCTGCTGCTGGTACACGGGTTACCGGCGCTGGCGCAGTCGAAGACCTCCCTGCCAGTGTCTGTAAACCGGATATTGGTGCAGCACAAGCTTCCCGAGGATTCGTTCAGCGCCTTTGTTCAGCGGGTCGACGCCGATGAGCCCCTGCTTACCTTTAATGCCCAGGTGCCGCGCAATCCAGCCTCGGTCATCAAGTTGCTGACGACCTTCGCGGCGCTGGAAACCCTGGGTCCCACGTACCAGTGGCGTACGGAGGCCTACGCCGACGGCAAAATGGCGGGCGGCACACTCACCGGTGACCTGCTGCTCAAGGGCTATGGTGACCCCTACCTGGTCACCGAGCGCCTCTGGCTCCTGCAACGCGAGTTGCGCAACCGGGGCCTTAAGGCCATCGATGGCGATCTGGTCATCGATAATTCCTGGTTTGCCCGGGAAGAACTTGATCCCGGGGCTTTCGATGGACAGCCCTACCGGGCCTACAACGCGCTGCCGGATGCGTTGCTGGTGAATTTTCAGGCGGTCAACTACACGTTCCGCCCGGACAGCGCACGCGGCCGCGTTGAAATCCTCGCAGACCCCGTTCTCGCCAACGTTGAGGTTCGCAACAATATGCGGCTGTTCAGCGGCGGTTGTAACTCGAGAAAGAGCGGCATCAGCATGGTCGTCGGCAGCGTGGCCTCCCGGCCTCGTGTGACTTTCTCTGGCGCTCTTGCGAGCCGTTGCCCGGAGTACCAGTTGCTGCGCTCCGTGCTCGACGGCCCCAGCTATGCCTACGGCGCGTTCCGGGGGCTATGGGAAGAACAGGGCGGCCGGCTGACCGGTGGCCTTCGCCAGGGCCAGGTGCCGGCGGGCAAGGTGCCGCTGCTGACCTTCCAGTCGCCACCCCTGGCCGAGCTGATTCGCCTGGTCAACAAGTTCAGCAACAATGTCATGACCCGTCAGATCTTCCTGACCATGGGGGCGGAGAAATTCGGGTCGCCCGGTACCCTCGACAAGGGCCGGCAGGCCGTTCAGTTAGCGCTGTCCAGGTACCGGCTGAGCTTTCCGGAGCTGCAGGCAGGAAATGGCGCCGGACTCGCCCGCGAGACGCGGATCACGGTTGCGAACCTTGGCCAGCTGCTGCTGGCTGCCCACGCCAGCCCCTTCCAGCCGGAATTTCAGGCTTCTTTGTCGCTGGCTGGCTTTGATGGCACGACCAGGCGCCGCTTCCTGAAGGATCCGGCGGCCGGCGACATGCACCTCAAGACCGGTAGCCTCAATGGCGTCACGGCCATTGCCGGGTACGTCCACAGCGAATCCGGGGCTGACTATGTCGTCGTGGTGGTTGTCAATCACCCCAAGGCCACCTGGGGGGGAGGGCAGGAAGCCCAGAACGCTCTCCTGCGCTGGGCCTATCAGCGCTAGAATTGCCATCGACTCCAAGCCACCAGAGAAGTCCTCATGAAGCTGATTACCGCCATCATCAAACCCTTCCGCCTCGACGACGTGCGCAATGCGCTTTCCGAGGTTGGCGTAAACGGCATGACTGTTACCGAAGTCAAGGGCTTCGGCCGGCAACGCGGCCATACGGAACTGTACCGGGGTGCCGAGTACGTGGTGGACTTCCTGCCCAAGTCAAAGGTGGAGGTTGCAGTCAGCGATGAACTGGTGGAGCGGGTCATTGAAGTCATCTCCGCCGCGGCCCGCACGGGTAAAGTAGGGGACGGAAAGATTTTCGTCACTGACTTGATCCAGTCGCTGCGGATACGCACCGGGGAGACGGGCGACAACGCCTTGTAGGAGCGCCAAAACGCGCGACAATTGCGGATCGCGCCTGAAGGCGCTCCTACAGGTGCTCCTACAGGTGCTTCCGCAACCGGGCAAACAGGGTTTTCAGGATGATCAATAGCGGCGACACTGCCTGGATGCTCGGCGCGACGGCGCTGGTACTTTTCATGACGCTGCCTGGTCTGGCACTGTTCTATGGCGGCCTGGTACGCAGCCGCAACGTGCTGTCGGTGCTTATGCAGTGCTTCGCCATTGCGGCGATGGCCTCGATTGTCTGGGTGCTGGTCGGTTACAGCCTCGTATTCAGCGACGGCGGGGCGGCGCAGGCGTGGATCGGTGGTCTTCGCAAGTCCATGCTCACGGGAGTCACTCCAGATGCCGTGTCTGGCACGATCCCCGAGTCCCTCTTCGCGATGTTCCAGCTGACGTTCGCAATCATTACGCCCGCCCTGGTCGTTGGGGCATTCGCCGAGCGCATGCGCTTTGCCGCCATGCTGCTGTTCTCGACCCTGTGGCTTTTGCTGGTGTACATCCCGGTGGCGCACTGGGTATGGGGCGGTGGCTGGCTGGCCGAAATGAAGTTCCTCGACTTCGCCGGTGGCTCGGTGGTGCATATCAACGCGGGCGTTGCCGCACTGACGGCGGCGCTCGTGCTTGGCAACCGTCGCGGTTTTCCAGTCGTGCCGATGCCTCCGCACAACCTGCCCAGCACAGTCGCTGGCGCCGGCATGCTCTGGGTGGGCTGGTTCGGGTTCAATGCCGGCAGCGCCCTCGCCGCCAACGGTTCGGCGGGCATGGCCATGTTGGTGACGCACATCGCGGCCGCCGCCGGCTGCCTGGCATGGATGGCGCAGGAGTGGCTGCGCTTTGGCAAACCCAGTGTGCTCGGCGTTGTCACGGGCATGGTGGCTGGCCTGGGAACGATCACGCCCGCCTCGGGCTATGTAGGTCCCGGCGGTGCGCTTTTGATCGGCCTGGTGGCCGGCACGGTGTGCTTCTGGGCCACGCAGTACCTCAAGCGCCGGCTTGAGATCGATGATTCCCTGGACGTGTTTCCTGTGCACGGCGTGGGCGGAATCATGGGCACGCTGCTCACTGGCGTTTTGGGCGCGACGGCCCTCGGGGGCATTGGTCACCCGGACGGCCGCACGATCGCGGCCCAGCTCGGCGTGCAGTTGATCGGCACGGTGGCCACGGTACTGTGGTCGGCTGGGATGACCTGGTTCCTGCTGAAGGTGACCGGCCTGGTGTGCGAATTGCGCGTGACGGCGGAAGAAGAGAACGAAGGCCTCGATCTCGTGTTGCACGAGGAACGGGGCTACAACCTCTAGTCAAAAGGTACCGGACCTTAGTTCTTTGCGTTGTAGGAGCGGCTTCAGCCGCGAACAACGTACTCCGTGGCCCGCGTCCCCCCGGCGGGAAATCCTGTCCGCTACCGTGCGGCACGGTGAGCGCGGACAGGACACCCGCCGTCACCCGCGGGATGCACCACCGCACCGCGCCGTTCAGATCGCCTGTTCTACCGCCGAAGCGCGCCGTCGCGACTTCCACACCCGGAACCCGAGCAACACGGCCAGGATCCCGCAGTAGACCAGCGGCTCCCGCACGTCCTTCTTCACCAGCCAGTAGAAATGCCAGCAGCCGAGGATCGCAACTACGTAAACGAGCTTGTGCAGCGTCAGCCAGCGCTGGCCGAGTTGCCGGCGCCAGCCGGCGGTGGAGGTCACAGCCAGCGGGGTCATCAGGAGGAAGGCCGCAAAGCCGATGGTAATGAATGGACGTTTTACGATGTCCTCAATAATCACTGGAAGGTCCAGTGAACGGTCGAGGAAGAAGTACGTGACGAAGTGCAGAGTCAGGTAGGTGAAGCTCCACAAGCCGAGCAGGCGACGGAACTGAAGGGGCCACGGTTTGCCCGTGATCCAGCGCAACGGCGTCATGGTGAGGGTCACCAGCAGCAGGCGCAGGCCCCATTCGCCGAGGACGTCGCGGATAGCCAGCCCCGGGTTCGGCCCGAGCCGCAGTCCGGCGACCTCGGCGAGTTGCAGAACGAGAATGACCAACGGCAGGGCGCAGGCGACATGCGCCAGAGGGCGCCAGAACTGCCGTACCTGGCGTTGCGTGAGCATGATGTTTTCGAGGGTTCTCGGGTCAGTCCGGATCAGAAATTCCGGACGAGGTCGAGGCCTGTGTATAGCGAGGCCACTTCGGATGCGTAGCCATTGAAGGGCAGGGTTTCCTGGCGGGCGGCGAACAGGCTGCCAAGGCCCGACGCCACCCGACGCTCCGAGGCCTGACTCCAGCGCGGGTGGTCGACCTCCGGGTTCACGTTGGCGTAGAAGCCGTACTCATCCGGTGCCGACAGGTTCCAGGTGGTCGGCGGCGGCTTTTCCGTGAAGCTGATGCGGACGATCGACTTGATGCTCTTGAAGCCGTACTTCCAGGGCACTATCAGCCGCAGCGGTGCGCCGTTCTGGTTGGGAAGTTCGACGCCGTACACCCCCACCACGAGCAGCGTCAGTGGGTGCATCGCTTCGGCCACGGTCAGGCCTTCCACATACGGCCAGTCGAGGATCGGGTACTTCTGGCCCGGCATTTCCGAGGGCCTCACGATCGTCTCGAACGCGACATATTTCGCCTTCGACGTCGGCTTGTAGCGCTTCAACACGTCCCGGAGCGGTATGCCGACCCATGGGATCACCATCGACCAGGCCTCGACGCAACGGAAACGATAAATCCGTTCCTCGAGCGTGTGAGGCTTGATGATGGTGTCGTAGTCGAAAGTTCCGGTCACTTCGGCCTCGCCGTCGACGTCCACCTTCCAGGGTTTCGGCCGGAACTTGCCGGATTTCGCGGCCGGGTCGGCCTTATCGGTGCCAAATTCGTAGTAATTGTTATAGGTCGTTATTTCCTCGAAGCTGTTCGGCGCACTCTTCACGCTCAGCGGACTCTTGCGAATGCCGGCCAGCCGCCGGTACCGGGCCGGAATCGGATCATCCGCTGCCAGCGCCTGCGGCAACAGCGTGCTCGCACCGAGAAAACCTGCGGACTGCAGCAGCGCCCGGCGCTTGATAAACACGCCCTCCGGGGTGATTTCCGAAGGCCGGACATCGGCCGGCTTCCTGATCAGCATGGCCATTCCTCTCGATTTGATGCGTATTGGACGGGCCCGGCTGCTGGTTCCTTACAGCCGCGGGGCAGGCTAGTCGGGTTTGCCGCGGTATACGCCGTTCAGCTCCCAGTCGTAGTCCAGAAAGCGGATTTCAAAGCCGTCGCTTGCCAGCAGCTCGGCGGCTGCCGGGTCACTCACATAGCGAGACAGGTACTTCTGGACCGAGCCCGCATCCCGGGCGAAGTCGGCGTCGTACCAGTTGAAGATGCTCGACAGGAAGGCAATTTTACGCTTGACGTCGTAGCGGTTCCTCGCGCCGTCGTTGGCAAAAGATCGTGCCGCGGCCTCGAGTTGCGCATCAAGCTCCCCCGGCGTGTAGGCGTGATTGGCGAGGCGGGGGCAGGAGATTGACGCGCAGACAATGGCGAAATGCACACGCGGATCAGCCAGAGGCAGGATCTGGCCGTGTTCCAGGCCTTCGAGCGTTGTCGTGCTTCCCAGCAGTTCGTATTTGCGCCGTTTGAAGTAGATATAGCGACCGAACCTCGAGGAGGGAGAGTAGCCATCAACAATGCCGCGGACGGCGAGCGCGTTGTAGGCGTTGATCAGGAACGCCAGCCGGGTATCCGGCGTTGCCAGGTCTGTGCTCGCCGCACTGGCCAGCCCCATCACGAAGCGGTCGAAGGCCGGGTCGGCGCGGATGCCGTCGTAATCCACGAAGCCGTTGCGCACGTTGCGCAGAAGTACGGCGTCGAGGTCATCGATATTGGGCAGTGCTGCGGTTGCTGACGCGCCGAGCAGGCACAGCAAAATCACGCGAAGGAGGAAATGAGCCATGGGGTATTCTAAGCGCACTCCCTGATTTCGATCGCCAAAGAGTACTGGATGCGCAACTGCGGTTTGACGTCACGCCGGCTGGTGGCATTGCTGCTGGCCAGCTTGCTGGCGGCCTGCGTGCCGGACGACGGCGCGCGCGTCGTGACGATCGGCGGCACCACGACGCCAAATACGCCCGGGGAAGCGACCTGGCTGGGCTTCAAGAACCGGGTGGAGGCCGCCGCCGGCGGGCGAATTCGCTTCCGGCCACTGCTCTACGGCCAGCTCGGCTCCGAAGAGCAACTGCTCTCGAGCCTGCGGCGAGGCCGGATCCAGTACGCCAACCTCTCGGCGCAGTCTGTTGGCACGCTGGTTCCTGAGTTGTCGCTGTTATACGCGCCAGGACTTTTTTCGGGCTATGCCGAGGCGGATTATGTCTACGACCAGTACCTCACTGACATTTACCGCGACCTGCTGGCGGAAAAGGACCTGCATCTCATCACGTGGTACGAAATCGGCTTCCACCATGTCTATGCCAGGGAACCCATCATCGTGCCGGCCGATGCCCGAGGCCGCCGTTTCAGGGTCTCGACATCGCTGAACGCCCGGTTGTTCGCCGAGGCCATCGGCGCCGACGTGATCCCGCTCGGATTCGGTGACATCGTGTCCTCGCTGCAGACCGGTCTGATTGCCGCCGGTGAAAACGCCGTGAGTCTGTATGCACGAACCGGGATTGCCGGCGAGGCGCCGCACCTGACCCTCACCGGCCACAGTTTCGGCGTTTCGGTGATCGTCAGTCAGAAGCAGTGGTGGGATGCATTACCGGAAGTCGATCGCCGGCTGCTGGCCGATTCGTTCCCGGGAATCGGGGAGACTCGCCGCGCAATTCGTCGCGAGACGGAGAACGACCTGGCGAACAGTGCCGAGTTGGGATATGTGGTGCACGTGCTCACCCCTGAGCAGCGGGAGCAGTGGCAGCGGGCGACAGCATCGGTTACCGGCAAGCTGATTCAGGCCCTGGGCGGCCGATCCGCGGAGATCTACCGGATTATTGAGCGCGCCAGGGCGGAGTATCGCGCGACGCGAACAGCTGGCTGATCGGCCGACTGAATGAAGGTCTGTCCCCGGCGCTCAGGCCCCGTCGTCCGACGCGGGCTGCTCCAGTGGCTGGTTGGTCTCGTCCGCCGGTGGTGCGCCCTTCTTTTTGAGTTTCCTGGGCACGTACCGGAACTCGTGCCGGTATATGAGCCCGGTAGTGGCCGCCGGCGCCGCGTCCGCGTAACGGGGACGATACTGGGTCCTTGCAAGGGCTTCGGTGACCCGCTGTTCCAGCAGGTTGGCCGGATCGGCCTCAATGACGGTCGGGTTGACGACGCGACCGGCCTGATCCACGTCAAAGCGCACGACGACAAAGCCGGGCTCCAGATCCTTGCTCGCCGGTGCCGGTGCCTTGCGGGACGGGACCGGGAAGATTCCCGGTGCAATGGGTCCCATGATCCGGCTTGGCTGGGCAAAGTACTGGTCGCGCTGTGCTTCGAGATCGGGAGTTGCCGAGAGTGCCTGCCAGGCATCCTGATAATGGGTTGACGATGTTTTCCTCTTGCCCAGCATGAGGTTGAGGTCGCCGAGTTCAATGGATATCCGCGCGCGTTGCGCCGGGTCCGGGGGTTTTTTCTGCTCCACCACGTCAAGGGCCTTTCGCAGCGTCATGCTGCTCATGGCCATCAGGGAAGCGGCGGTCTGATTTGACTCCGTGTCCTGCGGCAAGAGGGCTTGCTCGCGGTAGGTCCTGGCAACCGCCACCAGCAGATCAATCAGTAGCGAAGAATTGTCGCTACTCGTCTGCTCCGCCAGTCGCACGGCGTTCCGGTAGGCCAACTGGGCCAGCTCCATCTGGTTTGAGCGGTCGTACCAGCGGCCAAGCTTGGCGTATGCTGCGATCAGCGCCGGGTCGTTCGCGCCCAGCCGGTGCTGCTTCGCGTAGACCTGCGCGTCCTGGTGAAGGTTGGCCAGCTCGAGATCGCGCAGGCCAAGGTAGCCCTCGGTCAGGCCATCACGGATGGTCGCCTGCTCCGGATTGTAGAGGCCCTCGTTGACGTGATTGATGTGCAGGGCCTTTTCGAACGCTTCGGTGGCCGGCGCATACTGCTCATCACGGATATAGGTTTCGCCAAGCCCCACCAGCGGATTTATCAGGCGCATCGACAAAAAGCCCGCGTGCTTCTCCAGAAGCGCGATTGCCGCCTGGTAGCTGGATTCCGCGTCGCGTAGATCACCATTGCGGAGCTGGGCCGTGGCGAGGTTCGTCAGGGGGCGTCCGAGTTCAACGGCATCCTCGCCGTGCAATTGCTGCGTGAGATTCACAACGTCCAGGGCGGCTGGCACGGCTTCGGCATTCCGGCCCTCGGCCATGAGCTCGCGGTAACGGTTGTCCGCGAGTTCCTGTTGTTCCAGGATTGCATCGTCTGCGCTGGCGCCGCAGGCGAAGAGGCCGGGAAGAAGCGCTGCGGCAAGCTGGACGGTCAGACGCATGATGCTGAAAGTACCCCAGGGATGCGGACAGCGACAACCGGCGTTCAGCCGCTCTTGCTGGCAAAATGCCGGTCTCGCCCCCAAAGAGATAGTGAGGCAATAGCCATGTGGTTACGAAAGAAATCCCTGGAGATGCCGACGGCCGACACTGCCCTGCCCGGCCGTGCCACGGCGATGCCAGTTCCGGAGAAGCACTTCGTTAACGGCCACCCCCTGAAGGCGCCGTTCCCACCCGACTTGCGCCAGGCCTTATTCGGCTTTGGCTGCTTCTGGGGTGCCGAGCGCAAATTCTGGCAGCTGCCGGGGGTCTATTCGACGGCGGTCGGTTACGCCGCCGGTAGCACACCGAATCCGACCTACGAGCAAGTGTGTACTGGCCAGACCGGGCATAATGAAGTGGTGCTCGTCGTCTACGACCCGGGCCTCGTGAGCTACCCGGAGTTGCTCACCGCGTTCTGGGAGGCGCACGACCCGACCCAGGGGATGCGCCAGGGCAATGACACTGGCACCCAGTACCGCTCCGGCATTTACTGGTTCGATGAACAACAGCGTGATGCAGCGCTAGTTTCGATGGTGGCGTTTGGGGTCGGGCTCAAGGCCGCTGGCTACGGCGCGATAACCACCGAGGTCCTGCCAGCGCCGGAGTTCTACTACGCCGAGGATTATCACCAGCAGTACCTGGCCAAGAATCCCGCCGGGTATTGCGGACTGGGTGGCACTGGCGTCAAGTGTTCCGCCTGACAGTCGCGAAAGTGTGACCGCCGCCCCACGATCCCGAAATCCGCTGATTATCATTCCCCCTGTACCGGCCGGCCGGGTGCCGGTCGCAAGGGTGTGTCCGTGTTCCTAAAGCGCCTCAAGATCGATGCCGCCAACCTCGAGTGCGGAATGTATGTGGCGCAACTCGATCGCCCGTGGCTGGAAACACCCTTTCTTTTCCAGGGCTTCGAGATTCAGGACGAAAAGGTCCTGAAGCAGCTCCGGCACTTTTGCAGGCACGTCTATGTGGATGCCACCCGGGGCTCAGTGCCCAAGGACAAGGTGCTGGAAGTAAGGCGCCGGGAAGACCAGTACGAGAAGTCGCTTGCCATCCCGGCCACCCGCCTCGAGCACGCCAACCGTCCCAGCCTGCGGCAGCGGCTGTTCGCGGCCTTCATACGGCTAGATAGCAGCGGAACGCTCGCCGGCTTTTTCCAGACGAAGCACTATCGCAATGTTGTGCCCACCGACGTCGAGGCGCCGAGGGCGATGCTTGCCTATGACACGGCAGCCGCTGTACTCGGTGAAACGCTTGAACAGTTCCAGCAGGGCCGCGGCCTTGATGTCGTTCGGCTAAAGTCGGCAGTGGTGCCCCTGATCGACAGCATTCTTCGCAATCATGACGCCATGGCCTGGCTGGTTTGCCTGCGCAAGCGTGAACCGGAACGCACGCAACGTTCGCTAGGCAGCGCCGTTTGGGCGGTGATCCTCGGGCGCCACCTCGGTTTTGACCGGGCCGGGCTTGAAACCCTCGCCCTCGGCGGCATGTTGCTCGATCTTGGTAACGCGAAGGTGCCGATGGAAATCCTTGCCAAGGAAGGCAGTCTCGACGACGTGGAACGGACCATCGTCAGGAAGCACGTTGCCGTCGGGCTCGATCTGGTCAAGAACACGTCCGGAGTTAATTCTGCCGTCATCGCCATGATCCAGCATCACCACGAGCGCCATGACGGGTCGGGTTACCCGAAAGGGCTCGCCGGCGCTGACGTTCCCGTATTCGGCCGAATTGCCGGCCTCGTTGATTGCTTCGATGCGATGACGACCAAGCGGCCCTATGCATCGGCGAGGTCTGCGTACGACGCTGTCCGGGAACTTAACAGCGAGTCGGGTACGAGCTTCCAGCGGGAGCTGGTCGAACAATTTGTGCAGGCGGTCGGGATGTTTCCGACGGGTTCGCTGGTTGAATTGAACACCGGCCAAGTCGCTTTGGTGATCGAGCAGAATCGGGTGCGCCGTCTGCGGCCCAAGCTGATGTTGCTGCTCGATGCCGATAAATCACCGGTCAGCCGGCACGCGCTGCTGGACCTCAAGGCGAAGCCGGCGAGTGACGGTGAAGGCCCGGCCTACTGGATCAGGCGCGGCCTGGAGCCCGGGGCCTTCGGTCTCGACCCGAAGGATTACTTCGGATAGCCAAGCTGGCCCATGTGCTTCTCAATTTGTGAGCCAAAAAACGCCTGGGGGTCAGATGGCTCCACCCCTTCCCTGATTTCGCGGGCGTCGATGTGCTTCCTTGCCCGCGTGAATGCCTCCCGCAGCGACGTCGCGTCGGGCAGCGCATCGCGGAAGAACGCCTCGCCAAAGTAGGTGAGATCCCTGTCGTCAGCGCACCCGAACGACGTGCGGTCGGCTGCTGCTGCTGTCAGGACGATTGAATACTCATCCTTGAGTGCGTCGATGAATCCCCCGGCGAAGCACGCCGATATCACCACGACTTTCCAGTGGATACCCGCGTCGCGAATCGCATCGGCCAGTTCCGCGCCGCTCAGCTGTTTTAGCGGCAGCCCGCCGTTTTCAACGGTAAGCTCTGCCCCCTCTAACCCGTGAGATGACAATACGAGGAACAGAATGTCATCGCTCCGATCCATCCGCTTTCCGACTTCCAGCAACGTGCGGCGCAGCCCGGATGCGGTTGCCAAGGGAAACTTACGCGGGTTCCGCTGGTCGTTGACCAGGCGCACGCTACGGGTCATGGACCCATATTTCGTGCCAATCACCCGGGATGCCAGCTGGATCTCCTCAGCAAAGACTTTCTGACCGCCGAATCCCGCAAAGCCCACGAAGTACGCGTTCGGCCGGCCAGGTTCGCGGGCACCAATCTCCCCGACTGCGCGGTCGATCCGATCGGGCTGCTCGAAAAGAAGCCGTTCGCCATCCTTCCAGACGGATTGATAGTCGACTGTCCCTTCGGCGCCCTGTGAATACCAGACGCCTGGCCAGACATACAGGGCATCACTCAGCCAGCCGAAGCCAACTGCAACCATGAGAGTCAGCCACACGGCCGGCACCTGGTGTTTTCCAGTACTGCGACGCAAACCCCAGGCCAGGACACCGGCACCGATCAGAGGCACCAGCAGGGAAGCCAATGCGTAAAGTTTTTCGGATGCCAACGCCGATACACCCCACAGCAGCAGGACTGCGGGCGGTGCACACGCGGAGACCAGAAACAGGCTGTGGCGGTAGGCTGCCCTGGGAACGGACGCACGGGAGGCAACCCAGGCAATCAGCAGGATGCCGACCAGATACCAGGCCAGTCCACTGGCACCGTAGAGCACCAGCTCCGGATGCGCACCAGCCTGCTGGCGGTCGCCGAGGACCCACAGGGTGACAGCCAATGCGAGAAGGCCCGCAATCGGCCAGTCGCTGTCCCACAGCGGCCTGGTTATCGGCATGGCCCGCGTCGCCGTATCGACGGACTCCGTGACACAAGCAACGGCGACTTGACCCACGTCCTCGTCGACTGACTCTCTAGGGGGCTCGTCCTGCATCCGAAGTCCTGCTAAACCATGAATTCGTCGTATCGCACTCTAACCGCTCCGTCCGCCCGACCCGAGTCCACACAGCAAATCCAGTTGCGTACCTGGCCACGACGGCACCCGAAACCGGGTCGTGGCTAGCGGGGCTTCCGACTGCCGCGTGAATCCGTGCCGGCGACTGGCCGCCGCAAATCGCTGAGCCAGTAATGCAGCGAAAGGTCCGGAGCCGCGCATGCGGCTGCCGAAGCGCGGATCGTTGAGTTCGCCGCCCCGCACCTGCCGCAGCAAGCTCAGGACCTTGGCTGCTTTCAGCGGGTACTGCGCCCGCAGCCACTGCGTGAATATCGGCTCCACCTCGTGGGGTAGCCGAAGCAGCACGTAACCGGCGTAACGGGCGCCAGCCTCGGCCGACACGGCCAGAATATTTTCCAGTTCGTGGTCATTGAGCCCCGGGATCATCGGCGCGGCGAGGACGCCGCACGGAACGCCGGCCGCGCTCAACCGGTGGATCGTCTCGATGCGCCGCCGTGGGGCGGCCGTGCGCGGTTCCATGCGCCGCTTCAGCTCGTCGTCGAAGGAGGTCACGCTGACAAGCGCATTCACCAGGTTGTCGCGGGCCAGGTCCTGCAGGAGGTCGATATCCCGTTCGATCAGCGCCGACTTGGTGAGGATGCTGACGGGGTGCCGGAACTCCACCAGCACCTCCAGAACCTGGCGGGTGATACCAAGGTCACGCTCGACGGGCTGATAAGCATCAGTATTTGCGCCCAGCGTGATGGGCAGGCAGCGGTAGCCCGGCTTCGAAAGCTCGCGACGCAAAACAGCGGCCGCCTGCGGTTTGGTGAAGATCTTCGTTTCAAAATCGAGTCCAGGCGACAGGTCGACGTAGGCGTGGGAGGGCCGCGCGTAACAGTAGACGCAGCCGTGCTCACAGCCCCGGTAGGGATTGATCGACTGCTCGAAGGGAATGTCCGGCGAGCGATTCCGCGAGATGATGCTGCGGATCTGTTCCGGAAACAGTTCCGTCCCGGTCGCGCTGGATGGCTCTTCGTCACCGGCATCGATCTGCGTTTCGTAACGGGCAAAACGGCCCGCGGGGCGTGTGGCAACGCCACGACCGCGAACCACTGCACCGGGGGGCAAGGACAACAGGCTGATCCTCTTCAGGTCTGGTGGACTCTACGTATGCACAGTATCACCGGCCCCTTTATACTTCGGCAACGCCCCTTCACCCTATTTTGAGAGCGAGTCCTTGAGCAGACGTCGTGTGCGCGTATTCGGTTTACTGGGGCTGATTGCCCTGATTGCGCTCGTCGTCTGGTATTCGACCCGGCCGAATCCCGTGGCGGTCACTGTTGCGGAAGTCGGGCGCGGGGCTGTGCTGGCTACGGTCGCCAATACCCGCGCCGGCACCGTGGATGCCTGCGACCGGGCGAGGCTCGCGCCACCCATGGGCGGCCAGATCGCCCGGTTGCCTTTCAAGGAGGGCGATCGCGTACAGAAGGGCGACATTCTCGTGGAACTGTGGAACGAGGATCAGCGTGCCCAGGTGTCCCAGGCAGAACGCGAGGCGGTGTCGGCGCGCAGCCGCACGCGCGAGGCCTGTGTCACGGCAACCGTTGCGGCGAAGAACGCGGTTCGAATCCGCCAGCTGCGCACACAGAATCTGGTCTCCGAAGGCGAAACCGAGCGGGCCGTGGGTGACGCAGACTCCAGGGCGGCTGGCTGCGACGCGGCCCGTGACCAGGAGAAGGTGAGCCAGGCGCGCATCGACGTGGCACGTGCCCAGCTCGAGCGCACCATACTGCGCGCGCCGTTCACGGGCGTCATTGCAGAAATAAATGGCGAGGTCGGCGAGTTCGTCACACCATCTCCGGTGGGCATTCCGACGCCACCAACGGTGGATCTCGTTGACGGCAGCTGCCTGTACATATCGGCACCGATCGATGAGGTGGATGCACCCCTGGTTCGTGCCGGGCAGCGTGCGTCCATCACGCTCGACGCGTTCCCCGGCCGGCACTTTCCCGGCGTCGTCCGCCGCGTGGCGCCCTACGTGCTCGACGTGGAGAAGCAGGCCCGTACCGTCGAGGTCGAGGCCGAAATCGAGAATCCGGAGAAGTACAACCTGCTGCCAGGCTACAGCGCCGACGTGGAAATTATTCTCGAGAACCGGGAGGACGTCCTGCGCGTCCCGGCGCAGTCCATCCTGGATGGCAAGCGCGTGCTGGTGCTGAATACCGGAGCCGGGGTACTGGAGTCCCGACCCATCAAGAAGGGTGTTTCGAACTGGGAGTACAGCGAGATTGTGTCGGGGCTTGACGCCGGTGAGCTGGTGGTGACGTCGGTCGATCGCGAGGGTGTGGCCGATGGCGTCGCCGCAATCCGCGAGTGACCCTGCACCGGTGGCGTCGCCGCAGTCCCTGATCCGGCTCGAGCAGCTGACCCGGACATTTGAGGTCGGTGATCAGCTGGTCCGGGCGCTGGACGGCGTCGATCTGACCATCGACGCCGGCGAATACATCTCCCTGATGGGGCCGTCCGGCTCCGGCAAGTCCACGCTGCTGAATGTAATAGGGCTGCTCGATCGCCCGACTTCCGGCGAGTACTGGCTCGGCGATGTGCAGACGTCCACCATGCCGGACGACAAGCTTGCCGACACGCGGCAGCGGGAAATTGGTTTCGTGTTCCAGTTTTTTCACCTGATCTCGCGAATGAGTGCCCTGGAAAATGTCGAGTTGCCGTTAATGCTGGCCGGCGTGCCGGTAGCCGAACGCCGCGACCGGGCGCGGACGGCGCTGGACCACATGGGCCTGGGGCCGCGGATGGATCACCGTTCGAACCAGTTGTCCGGCGGCGAGCGTCAGCGCGTGGCCATCGCCAGAGCGGTCGTGATGAAGCCGCGCATCCTTTTGGCCGATGAACCTACGGGCAACCTTGACAGCGTGTCAGGTGGTGAAGTCGTGAAGATCGTGGAGATGCTGCACGAGCAGGGCTTGACGCTGATCGTGGTGACACACGACCCGGCCATCGGCGGACGTGCGCACCGGCGCCTTTACATGCGCGACGGGAAAATTGTGACGGACACCCGCGAATGAGATTCGCCGATCGCAACCGCGTGGCCCTGGGCGCCCTGTTTCGCTATCCACTGCGCACCGCAATGATGTTGCTCGCCACAGCCATCGGAGTGGCGGCCGTGGTCGTGCTGACGTCGCTCGGCGAAGCCGCCCGCCTTTACGTGACGGGCGAGTTCCAGTCGCTGGGCACAAACCTGCTGATCGTCATGCCGGGACGGACGGAAACCACGGGCGGGGGACCGGCAATGCTGGCTGGCGCAACACCCCGGGATCTGACCCTCGGGGATGCCCAGGCGCTGCAGCGGAGCGCGGCTATTGAACTGCTGGCACCGATAATAATTGGCGAGGCAACCGCGTCCGCGGGCTCGCTGGAGCGCGACGTTACGATCATGGGGACGACGGCCGCCTTCCGCGAAATACGCGGCTGGAAAATGGCTGCCGGGGAATTTCTTCCTGCTACCGACATGGAACGGGAAGCTGCCGTGTGCGTCGTTGGCAGCATCATTGGCCGGGAACTCTTCCGGGGCGAACCGCCGGTGGGCCGCTGGCTGCGCATCGATGATCGACGTTGTCGTGTCAGCGGCGTGCTCGCGGAGCAGGGCACTTCGGTCATGGTGGATGCGGACCAGCTGGTGCTGGTGCCGGTGGCACTCGCCCAGAGCCTGTTCAATGCTCCCGGCCTGTTCCGCATCATCACCCAGGTGCGCGGGCGGGATTCGATGCCGGCCGCCCGGCGCTTCGTCATCCAGACCCTTAAGGAACGGCATCGGGGCGACCTGGACGTCACTGTGATCACCCAGGATGCCGTTCTCAAGACCTTCGATGGCATTCTGGGCACGTTGACCCGGACCCTGGGCGGCATTGCGGCCATCAGCCTGCTGGTTGCCGGCGTGCTGATCATGAATGTCATGCTCGTCGCCGTGAGCCAACGCACGCAGGAAATCGGCCTGCTCAAGGCGCTCGGCGCCCGTCGCAGCCAGATCATCGGCCTGTTTCTCGCCGAGGCCATTTACCTGGCGATACTGGGCGCTGTCGTCGGGGTGCTTGCCGGTTACGGCATCGCGTTTGTACTCGGCCAGGTGTACCCGGAGTTCGACTTTCGTCCGCCCTACTGGGCCGTGGCCGGAGCCGTCATTATTGCGGTCGCCTGCGGTACGGTGTTTGGCATCCTGCCGGCGCGTCGTGCGGCGGGCCTTGACCCGGTGGCAGCCCTGGCCCGTCGATGAGGACTAGCCGATGAGAGGCAGCCAGTGAGTTCCACCTCATGAACCTCGGCGAAGTCGTTCGCTTCACGGCCAGCTCGGCTGTGTCGCACCGCTTGCGAAGCGGACTAACCGCACTTGGCATCGCCATCGGTGTGATGGCTGTCGTGCTGCTGACGTCGATTGGCGCCGGCTTGCGTGACTACATGCTGAACCAGTTCACCCAGTTCGGCACCAACATCATCGCCATCAATCCGGGCAAGGCGCAGACCTTCGGCATGCCCGCCGGGGTGCTGAACTCTTCGCGCCCGCTGAGTCTCGACGATGCCCAGGCGCTGAAGCGCCTGCCGTATGTGCGGTCCACACTGCCGATGGTCCAGGGGACGGCGTCCGTTGAAGGGGGTGGCCGCGAGCGACAGACCGTTGTCAGCGGCACCGGGGACGAGTTGCCGCAGGCTTTGTCCTTCCGCGTGGCACTCGGCGAGTTTCTTCCGCCGGACAACGTAAGCGCACCACGGGCCTTCGCCGTGCTCGGCAGCAAATTGCGCAGCGAGCTGTTTGGGGCGCGAAATCCGCTCGGGGAGCGCATCCGCGTCGGTGGCCAGCGCTACACGGTCATTGGTGTGATGGAATCCAAGGGCACGATGTTCGGCTTTGATCTGGACGACGCCGTGTACATTCCGGTCGCCAAGGGCCTGGAGCTCTTCAATCGCGAAGGGCTTTTCGAGATCGATGTGATGTACGAGGAGGGTGCGCCGGTGGAGGAGGTCGTCAAGGCGGTCAGCCGCGTGCTGATTGCCCGGCACGGTGGCGAGGACTTCACGATCACGACCCAGCAGCAGATGCTCGAGGTTCTCGGCTCGGTGCTTAACGTGGTTACCTTTGCGGTTGGCGCCCTTGGCGGGATCTCGTTGCTCGTGGGGGGGGTCGGCATTTTCACGATCATGACCATAGCGGTGCGGGAGCGGACGGCTGAGATCGGCCTGCTGCAGGCAATTGGCGCGCGGCGCCGGCAGATCCGCGACGTGTTCCTCGCCGAGTCGCTGTTACTCGCGGGTATCGGTGGCATTTCGGGAATCCTGCTTGGACTCCTTTGCATCGCCGTGCTTGGCGTCGTCCTGCCCACCTTGCCGGTGAGTCCGGCCTGGGGCTACATGGGTCTGGCGGTGGTGGTTTCTTTGATCATCGGCCTGATCGCCGGGGTACTGCCGGCGATTCGGGCCGCCCGGCTTGACCCGGTCGAATCCCTGCGTGCCGACTAAGCGTCCAATCAGTCCCGGCGGATAGTCACCTCAACCCGCCCGGCTGGTCCGAAAAACCAGGAACCGACGCCGCTCACCACGCTGACCACGATCGCGCCCCAGAACGCGGGCCAGAATCCCGCGATGTGGAAGCCGGGCAACATCCAGCCGGCCATTGCCAGCATGCCGGCATTCAATACCAGCAGGAACAAGCCAAGCGTAATCAGAGTAATCGGCAAGGTCAGGATTACAGCCAGCGGCCGTACGACCGCATTGAGTATCCCGAGCACTATGGCGGCGACCAGCAGCCACGCCCCACTATCGAAGCTGATGCCGTCAATGAGGCCGTCCGCCACCCACAGTCCAATGGCGGCTATGAGTGCCCGGATCAGGAATCGGTCCATGAAGTGCGCCTCTGTGTAAGTGGTTCTTAAGCCTAGCGGGAGAGTCCGGCAAAGGCCACCGCAGGGAATGGCGTTGCGATAGCGGCGGCAGCCGCCGGCAGGCGGAGTGTCGCGCGAAGGCCCGGCGCGTTATCGCCGAGGACCAGTTGTCCGCCGTGGTAGTGGGCGATCGCGCTCACGAGCGACAGGCCGAGGCCGCTGCCGGGAATACCGGTCACGCTGGCAGACCGGTAAAAGCGGTCGAGCACCTTGCCGCGTTCCGCTTCAGGAATGCCGGGACCCTGGTCGGTGATGGAAATGCTGGTTGCATCAGCGCAATTGGCGACCGCCAGCACGACCTCCGATCCCGGCGGGCTGTACTTGATGGCATTGTCCAGGAGATTGCACAGTGCCTGGAACAACAGGTCCCGATCGCCGCGCAACTGACCGCTCGCCTCGCCCAGCGTCACGACAATATCCTTCTCCTCACCGACCGCCTGGTACAGCTCCCAGGCATCGTGCAGGAGGGGGCGGAGCGCAATTTCCACCCATTCGCGGTCATGGGTCCCCGATTCGATGCGCGCGATGCGCAGCAGGGCCCCGAAGGTTGCCAGCAGATGATCAGCCTCGATCAGCGCGGAACCGAGCTCATCGCGTAGTTCCATATCCAGTTCCGGTCTGGCTGACAGATTCTCAAGCCGGCCGCGGAGTCGGGTGAGCGGCGTGCGAAGGTCGTGGGCAATGTTATCCGCCACGGATTTCACGCCCTCGACCAGCGAATCGATCCGGTCGAGCATCGCATTGAGATTCTCGGACAACTGGTCGAATTCGTCGTTGATGCCCCGCATGGGCATGCGCCGCTGGAGCCGGCCGGTCATGATTTCGCGGCTGGCGCGATTGATGGCCTCGATCCGGCGCATGACGCTGTAGCTCATCAGGAAGCCGCCGACAAGTGCTAGAACAAGGCCGCCGCCCAGTGCCCAGAGAAACGTGTCGTTTATCAGGGAGCGGGTGGCTTCCAGGCGGCTCAGGTCCTGTGCCACCAGTAAACGCATGCCGTCGCGCAGATCCAGGGCTTTGCCGCGAGCGGGCGCTCGTCTGCCATCCTGACCGACGCTGACCAGGCTATACCAGCCTTCGCCGTCTGGGCGTTGTGCGGGCCACCCCCGCAAATTTCCGGTAATGGCCTGGCCATTCCGATCGACCAGCAGGTACAGGGTCGGAGTACCTGCATTGCTGGTCACCCGTTGCTGAATGACGCGAGCCAGGCCGGGAAGACCCCGCTGGTCAAATTCGGCCACGAGCCCCTGTATCTCTTCTTCGAGAAGTTCGTTGGTTTGCTCTTCGAGATAACCGACGGTTGTCCACCACACGACACCGATCAGCACCAGCGCGGAGGCACCGAATATCCCCATGTACCACCAGGCGAGCTGAAAGGTGGAGGTCCGGATCAGCCTAAGCGGATTCACTCAGCTTGTACCCCGCCCCGCGGACGGTGTGAATCAGGGTCGGCTCAAAGTCCTTGTCGATCTTGCGACGCAGTCGGCTGATGTGCACGTCTATGACGTTGGTCTGCGGGTCGAAGTGATAGTCCCAGACATTCTCGAGGAGCATCGTGCGCGTGACGACCTGGTTGCAGTTGCGCATCAGGTACTCAAGGAGACGGAATTCCCGGGGTTGCAGGTTGATAATCTGGCCTGCCCGCCGCACGTCGCGGCTCAGCAGGTTGATATGCAGGTTTGCCACCTGAATTTCGGTGATCTCGTCGCTGCCTTCACGGGCCGGGCGGCGCGTGATTGCTTCCAGCCGTGCTATCAGTTCGGCGAATGCAAACGGTTTACCGATGTAGTCGTCGGCGCCGGCGCGCAGGCCCTTGACCTTGTCATCGACATCGCCAAGCGCGCTCAGAATCAGGGCCGGTGTGGTGTTGTCCGAGGCGCGCAGCGTGCGCAAAATCGTGAGCCCGTCGACGTTTGGCAGCATGCGGTCGACGATCAGTGCGTCATAGTTCCCCGTCGTAGCGAGGAACAGGCCGTCCTTGCCATCAGTCGAATGATCGACCGTGTGCCCGGCCTCCCGCAGGCCGCCAATAATGAAACTGGCGACGCCGGCATCGTCTTCAATAACCAGGATGCGCATGGTGCAGATGATAGTCGCCCTGTAAAGAAAACGGGCCAGCAAGCTCACACTTGCCGGCCCTAAGGGGATACTCGACGTCTCTGTGCTGTCGCGACTCCGGGCCGGGGGGAGACGGTGCGGTGTCGTCGACCAGTGGTTGAGAGACTACCGGTGTACGCGTGACGCGCTGGTGGACTAGTCGTTAAGGATCGGTAATTTGGGCCGGATGCCCGACAACAGCCGGCGCAGCAGCGCCGCCTGGGATCGGACGCCTGTCTTGTTGAAAACCCGGTTCAGGTGGGTTTTGGCGGTGTTTCGGCTGACATTGAGCGTTCTCGCGGCTTCCAGCAGCGAGTTGCCCTCAAGCAGGGCCAGGCACACCCGGATTTCAGCGCCAGTCAGGCCGTACGTGCTGCGCAGCATCATCGGGACGTATTGAGGGCCCGAAAGCCCATCCTCATGAATCACGGCCACGACGGCTGATCCGCCTGGAAAATCCTGGCCGTCGGCGCCGGACCCCAACCGGGAAAAGGCGACCTCGTAGGGGTGTGCGCCGTACTTGCGGGGGACGATAACCGCTTCCGGTGCCGGAATCATCGCCCCCAACGCACCGTGCACGGCCATCGACAGCGCATTCTCGAGCCGGGAGTGGGCTTCGGGAACTGTCGCGTGCAGCCGACCGTTGACCAGGGCGAGACCCTCGCCTGCCCCGAAAATTTGCGAGGCCTGCCTGTTGACGACGACGGGCTGGCCGCGGGTGTCAAAGACAACCAGGCCATATGGCGTCATATCAACGACCGCGGACAGCGCGGCGTTAGTCCGGCGGGTGGCCCCTAAGGCCCGGTGCAAATTGATACTTCGCTGGAGATGGGAGAGCACCATCTTCCGGAAGAGTGTCTTGTCGCCTTCCACAAATGGCGATTCCCGCGCCGACCGGCCCAGGGAAAGAAACGCAGAAACACCGTTGCCCGTGTGGACGGCACTGATCAGGAAGTGTTCGAGTTTCCACGGCATCGCCACGCGCGCATAGGCAGGGGTCTTGCGCATGGCCGCGGTGGTCATGATTTCCTGGCTGAGCCTGACCGTGCCGGACGGCCGCTTCCGGATGTCGGCCCAGAACTGGTCGTCCTCACTGAGCCAGCTGGTCTCGGCAAACGCCTCTGCAAATTCCTGGCCCAGTCCGCCGCACGCGAGGAAGGAACGCTCGGGACGATCGTCCTCGATGTACTGGATCATGGCCAACTGGCTGCCGGAGGCGGCTGCCAGGTCATCGGCAAATACACGCCACGCGGAGCGCGTCAGGCCTGCTTCGTAGCCCAGTCCGATGAGGCGCGAGAGCTTGCCGGGCTCGAAATTTATCGATGTTTGAATCAATGGCGCACCATCAGCTGGTGACTATTCCGGGAATTACCGTGGGACGCTGCCGGCAACCCGTTGCAATTATTGTTAAATATGGCTGTTGTTTAACAGGTTCAACGGATGGAGTCCTGTTGTCAACAGGGCGAGGGGGTTTATAGCCCACGGGCCGGGCGCCAGCGAGTTCAGGCGGCGAGATTGGCCGCGGCGCTGATGGACTCGTCGAGTTGGTGGCGCGGAATTCGCACGGCTCCCGACTGAAAAGCGCGCACGATGTCGCCGCGGTAATTCGGTTGCCACAGTGTGGGCCCGTCCGGCAGCTGGCGGCCGGCGCTGTCGCTGACCAGCGCGATCTGCGGTCGCGTGGGTTCGTCGTCTGCCTGCTGGCGCACGATCCCGAGGCGGCCATCGGCAATCTGCACCCACGAACCGGTCGGATACAGGCCAAGCGCCCGCATGAAGCTGCGCACTATGGCGGTGTCGAACTTGCTGTCGCACATGCCATTCAACAGGCGCATGGCATCGTGCGGTGCCATGGCCTGCGCATAGCGACGATTCTGGAGCATCGCGTCGTAGGTATCGACGATGCCCGCGAGCCGCGCTGCCAGCGGCAGTTGCGTTCGCCGCAGGCCGCGAGGGTAGCCGCTCCCGTCGAGTCGTTCATGGTGGCCGAGAACCGCCTCCTCGACGGTGGTGGAGATCACTGATGCGGAGCGAACCATGTAGAGGCCGCGCCGGACGTGACGCACCACAAAGCCGCGCTCGTGTTCGGTCAGGGGCTGGAGTTTGGCGAGAATGGCGATTGGCACGGACAGCTTGCCGATGTCCATCAGCAAGCCCGCCAGTGCGAGTTCGTCCAGCAGCGCGTGTTTAAAGCCAATGCGTTTACCAGCAAGCGCCATCAGCACCGCGGTACCCAGGGCACGCCGGTAAAGAAATCCCACCTTGAGTTCGGTCGCGAGCAACCACGGGATGGTGTCCGCATCCGACAGGAGGCTCGTGACGACCGGCGCCAGTGCCCGACGAAGCGGAACCAGGGCGAGAGCCTGGGATTTCCGCACGCCGCGCACGCTCTCCGCGAAAGCATGGCCGAGATCGCGCAGCTCCATTCGCTGGCGGGCCAGCGGCGTCAGCTGGTCAGCGGGAGTGAGAACTTTGATCCTGCTGGTCAGTCCCGTGTTGAACATTTCGCTGTCGTCGTGCTCGGAAAGCACGGGATCCACGTAGACGTACTCGCAGATGCGTCGCAGTTCCTCGATCTGTTCATCCTGGCGCAACATGAAGCCGTGCGAATGGAACGACGTCTGTAGCCACGGCCGGTCAAGTTCGGCCACATACATGCCGAACTGCAATTGGGCGCAGTTCACCGGAATCAGGTGCGTGGGCAGGAGCGTGGCCATGGAGTTATTTATTTTTTTGGGATTGGCACCGGCAATGTAGCAGTACCTGCAGTCTCAAAGTGTGATGCAGCCCACGCGAGCGCGTGTCGTGGTTATGGCAAGCGTGGTTTCGGCAAGGTCCCGAGGCCAGTCACCGGGCCGGTTATGGGGCCGGTTTCACCGACTTGAGGTATACCGCGATGGCCTGCCGGTCCGCCGCGGTCAGTTTACCGGTGTTGTCGTCGATAACGTCGCTCATCAAGGATCCGGCAAAGTCCCCGTCCGGCAGCAGGCCGGTTTCGAGCAGAAATACGATCTCGTCAGCCGACCAGCGCCCGATGCCAGAGTCCGGGTCCTGGCTAATGTCGGGAACCGCCTTACCGTCCGCCCCGGCCGGATTGCCCACCAGTTCCCGGTTACGATCGAGACCACCCAGCATATTGCGGGGGGTATGGCACTCGCCGCAGTGACCAAGGTGCCGGACGAGGTAAGCGCCCCGATTCCAGGCGTCGTCGCTTGCCGCGTCGGGCCTGAAACGCTGTGCCGTGAAATTAAGGAGGTTCCAGCCAGACATGACCAGCCGGGATGACAGGTACCACGGCAGTTCATGTTCCGGCGTCGCCTGGCGAATCGGGGCGAGGCTGCCCAGATAGGCGGCAATATCGGTCACGTCGCTGTCGGTCAGCCCCGTGTACGAGGGGTAGGGAAAGACCGGGTAGTAATAGCTGCCGTCGGGCGCCACGCCTTCACGAAGGGCGCGGCTGACGTCAGCCCCGGTCCAGTTGCCGAGCCCCGTTTCCGGATCAGGCGTGAGATTGGGCGCGTAGAAAGTACCGAAAGCCGTCTTGAGCGCGCGGCCCCCGGCCAGCGGTATGGCGTCCGGCCGGTCGGCGGTGTGACACGTGAGGCAACCGCCGGCGTGTACCAGGTAGCGGCCCCGCTCCACGCTGGCAGGCGGGTTGGCCGGCTCGGCGGCATTCACCGTGCTGGCCAAGGTAGTGGCCAAGGTAGTGGCCAGAGTGCCAAGCACGCCGACCAGCAGGAGGCGCAGTGACAGCCGCCGGCTGCTATCCCGGCAGACTTCTCTCATCAATCCGGCGTGCGGTACCGGTCGTGGCAACCCTTGCAGGCCTCACCCAGCGATTTGAAGGCGGTCATCGTGCCGGCCTTGTTATTGGCGGCAACGGCGTCCCGTATTTGTGCCGACGATGTCTCGAGCTTGGTGAGCAGTTGCTTGAACTGCTCCTGCTCCTGCTCCTGCCAGATCAGGGGCAGCGCGTCCGTATCTCCTGCGTCCGTGCCCGCCGGAAACACCACCCTGGCCTGGGCGCCCAGATCTGCCAGCGCGTTGGCGTGTGTCTTCAGATGGTCCTGATGTTCGACCTTGCCCATGTTAACCAGCAGAAACGCACCCACATGTGCGGCCATGGCGCTCATGATGGCCTTGCGGTACTTGATGGCATCGGCCGGCGTGGTCTCAGCGTAGGCGGCGGCCGAGAACAGGGTGACAGCGCAGACGGCAAGGGCAGAAAGAACACTACGGCGCATAAGAGATCTCCGGTAATAGCGGGGTTCCGAGCATAGCAAGCCGGAACCCGGGACTGCGATACGGTGCCACCGTCACTTCGCAGGCGTGGATGCGCAGGTCCAGGTGGTGGCATCGCATGGCGGTGCCGGCGCGCCGGGATCGATACCCGATTTGGTGTTGCAGCGATTATCGAGCGGCGTGAGATGGCCGCCAATCAGCAGCGCTGTAATGACGAGACGACCATCGCTGCAACGACTCATGATGGCGCTGACGTCGACGGCGTAGGCCAGGTCGTCTGGCTGGCGGGGCCGATAAGGCAGCGGGCTGCCGGAGTTCAAGCCGTCGTAGACGCGCAGCGAAAGCGTGCTGTCGCTGGCAGCGGGAGTTGGCGTTGATGGCGGAGCCGTTGCGGTGTTCCAGGGCGTTGAAGGCCTGGGTGGTTCTGTTCCGTCTGGAGTTGTCTGGGCTGCGACCGGCTGGCCGGCGAGCAGAACGGCCGTGGTGATAGCCACAGTGGTTCCAGCCCGGCGCTTCACGCTGCCTCAGCTCCCGCCGTCGAGGTAGATGCCAATGTCACGGGCAATTTCCCGCCCGGCCTCGTCGGCCGCCATGTGGCCGACGCCCGGATACGTGATGACCTTAACGTCCGGAGAATTGACCAGCATCTTGCGCAATTCGTCGGCTTGCTCAACGGGCGTCTGGGGGTCCATTTCACCCCACAGGATCAACGTCGGTACAACAACAGCGGCGGTCACCTTGCCGAGATCAGCGCTGGAATAGGCGCGGAGGCGGGCAAGAATTGCGGCGCGCTGGCCGTCGCGCAGCCACATTTCGTACCACTGGTCAATGAGCTTGTCATCGACCCGGGAGGGATCGCCGAAGCGGCTCTTCAGCATGAAGCTCGCCATGGCCCGGGGCGTGATGTACTCAAGAATATTCGCAACGCGGGGAACGCCGCCCGCGGCACGTTGCACCGACCTTCCTTCGAGGGCACCCGGATTGAGAAGGATCAGGTGTTCCACCCTTTCAGGGTGCCGCGCCGTGTAATGCATGGCGACCGTGCCACCGATCGACGTGCCAGCAATCGAGAAACGCGTGAGCCCGAGTGCATCGACAAATCGCTCCGTGAGCTGCACGGTGCGTTCGAGGCTGTAATCGCCGGACGGATCCGGCCCGGTCAGGCCGTGGCCCGTCATGTCAAAACGCAGGACGCGTTGCTTAGCGGCCAGGACATCGACCGCGTCGTCCCAGCTAAGCAGGCTGCCGAAGTTGGCGTGTATCAGTACCAGCGGTGGCCCGCTGCCTTCATCCCGGTAGTGGATCCGCACGCCATCGACATTGAGGAACTTGGAGGCGGGCGTGGTGTACTTGCCCTCAAGGACTTGAGCCGGGATATCGCGGTAAATCCAGGCCGCAACCAGGAAGGCCAGGCCGGCGAACAGGAAAAAACCACCGATGCCGTAGCCCAGGTAACGAAGGAATTTCATGGCGGGTGACTATAGCAGGGGGAGTTTGTTGCAGACGCGTTGCGACGGCCACGGCGGAATAATCGGGAACCGGAAGCAGAAAAGAACAGGGGCCGCATTCGCGGCCCCTGTCTTCGAAGATTGACGGTATCAGTCAATCAGTCTTGCATCGCCTTGCCAGTATCTTCCATCGCCTTGCCGGTGGCGTCGGTAGCGGCATCGGCTGCATCGGCGGCGGCACCGGCCGCGTCAGCGGCACCGGCTGCAGCCGCATCAGCGGCGCTTGCGGCGGCCTCAGCGGTGGCATCGGCAGCTGAACCAGCGGCATCAGCTGCGGATTCGGCAGCCTCGGATGCGCTTTCCATCGCGTCACTGGCAGCATCGGCCGCCTTGTCAGCGGGCTTGCCACCGCACCCGGCGATCATTACGAGTGCCATTGGCAGGGCAAGCCATGCCTGACGAATCAAAGTGCTCATCGGTCGTCCTCCTGTATCCAAAGTTTTCAAACGGCCTAACTCAAACGGCCTGAAAAATGCCAGCCAATGATAGTGATTACCCTTTCGGAACACCCCGTCCGAAAAAACAGCACACTGCCCCTGGTTCCCATCCCTCTGCTCTGCCTGCTGAGAGCCGGCAGGCGCGAAGAGCATACACCAAATTTCCGGGCATAAAGCCTCAAATCCGGGGGTTCTGCGCGTTCTGTCGGGGTTGGCCTTGCCCGTGAACTTGGCGACGGATATTGACGAAGCGTCGCTAAAAGCGCATGGTGCCGCCTGCTTGCCAGCAAGAGCAATCGCATGTTTATAGCCTCCCGGGATCTCGTCTACGCAAAAGGTCGCTTTGCCCTGATGGGCCTGGTGGTAGCGCTCGTTGCCTATCTCATGACCTTTCTCTCCGGCTTGTCTGGTGGGCTCATCAGCAACAACGTCTCGGGATTGATCGCCTCGCCGGCGACGCATTTTGCCTTTCAGTACGATGACCGGCCGACTTTCCGGTCCAGCCTCGTGGACCGGCCCATGTGGGAGGGCTGGAGTTCCCGATCCGGGGTTCTCCATGCAGAACCTCTCGGGCACACCACATTCAATGGTCGGAACCAGCGCAATGAACCGCTCGAATTCGTGCTCTGGGGGATCCGTCCCGGTTCTTTCCTCGACGTGCCGGTTGAAAGCGGCGAGCGGCTTGGGTCGACAGAGAGCGGGGTGGTGATATCCCGCCTGCTCGCGGATCGGGGTGTGGAGATCGGGGACACGATTACCCTCGATCGGGTCCTCACCGAACTGACTGTGATCGGAATAACCGGCGATGAGCGCAACTATGAACATGCGCCCATAGTCTTCACGCCCTTGCCCAAGTGGCAGGAGGCAACCTACGGCCCGCCGGGCGGCGCGCCACCAGGGGAGAAATTGCCCGATGTGGTCTTCGATTTCGCCAGTGTCGTTGCCCTGAAGATCGACCCCGGCGTGACGCCTCCGCAAATCGCAGCGGCAGACTCTGACCTTGGCACCACGACCCTGACTCTGACGGAATCATTCGCGACTTCACCGGCGTACCAGGTGGAGGTATTCACCGTTGCTGCCATCCAGGCCTTCCTCGTGGTGACGTCTGCGGTGCTCCTCGGTGCGTTCTTCCTGATCTGGACCATCCAGCGGACGTCTGAAATCGGGCTCGTCAAGGCGCTGGGGGCCTCAAACGGCTACCTGCTGCGTGATTCGCTGGGCCAGGCGATGCTGCTGCTGACCGGCGGCCTGATTGTTGGTGTGGGTCTTGCGCTGGCAACCGGCGTGGTGTTCAAGGCGACGGCCGAGGCGGGCACGCCTTTCCATTATCAGCCGCTCACCGTCGCAATCTCGTCCTTGCTGTTGCTTGGCGCCGGCCTGGTGGGTGGTGCGGTGTCGATACGCCGGATTACGTCGATAGAGCCGCTGATTGCACTGGGGAGAGACCGGTGAGTTTGCGTATTGAATCCGTTTCGCTGCTCCTCGGCGACGGAGACCAGCAGGTGAAGGCTCTCGACAATGTGTCGCTCAGCGTGGCGCCGGGTGAACTGCTGGCAGTGGTTGGTCCGTCGGGTTCCGGCAAATCAAGTCTGCTCGCCGTGTGCGGTGGTTTGCGCAAGCCCAGCGCTGGGCGCATTTACGTGGCCGATACGGAAATTACGGCACTGAACGATGATCAGTTGACCCGAATCAGGCGCGAAAAGATCGGCTTTGTTTTCCAGCAATCGAACCTTCTGCCGGCATTGACGGTGCTGGATCAATTGCTGCTGACTGTCCACCTGCGGGGTACATCGCCGCGCTCTGCAGATCGGGACCGGGCCATGGCCCTCCTGCAGCAGGTTGGAATGGACAGTCGCAGTCGCCGCCGGCCTGCCGAGCTGTCAGGCGGTGAACGGCAGCGGGTGGGAATCGCCAGGGCGCTGATGTCGTCGCCAAGCCTGCTGCTGGTAGACGAGCCGACGTCCATGCTTGATCAGGCGCGTGGCCAGCAAATTGTCGGCCTGCTTCGTAGCCAATGCCACGAACACCAGGTTGCCGCGCTCATGGTGACCCACGACCGGGACATGCTGGCCTATGTCGACCGCGCCGTACACATCGGCGACGGACGCCTGCAAAGGCTGGAGGTGGCACATTCCGCGCATTAAGGCGGAGAGCATCGAAAAGCATGTGAGAGTGCAGACTGCTCGCATCCTGGATGCTGCGACTGAGCTTTTTCGTGTGCGGGGTTACCGCAAGACCGATATGGAGGACATTGCAAAGTCAGTTGGTCTGGCCCGGAACTCACTCTATCGGTATTACGGCAACAAGGATTCCATCCTTCTCGGCTGTGTCGAACGCGACATGCGCGCCTACATCGAGCAGATGAGAAGCCTGGACGGCCTGTATCCGGATCCCGCCGAGCGCATTGAAGCGTGGCTGGACATGCAGATCGATATTGCCACCAGTCCCGCGCACGCCACCATGGAGCTGATCGCGGAGATTCGCAGCGCTTCTCCGAAACTTCGCAAGCAGCTCATGGAGCTTCACGAGCTGCCCGCCGCCGCGCTGGCGGGTGCAATAGCGCAGTTGGTTCGCGGCAAGCGTCGCGATTCCGCCCTGATGACTGCCTTGATCGGGGGCATGGCAGACGCAGCGGCAGGGCAGGCGCTGCGCCGAAAAAACAAGGTGTTGGTCAAGCGCGAGTTGCGCAGGGCCGTCATGCGCATTCTGGAGAACTGAAGGAGATTTTGATGAAAGCACATGGAGCTGCGCCACGACTGGCGTTTCTGCTTCTGCCATTGCTGCTGGCGGTGGCCACCAACGATCTGTCCGCTGCCGATGAGCACGCCCACCATAATGGTGGCGCCGAGGTTCCCATGGGGCCGGATGGCAAACGCCTCGAGTCCTATAACCAGCGTCATGAAATGACGCCGGAAATGCGCGAGGGGTTGCGGAAGAAGGTTGCTCTCTATCGCGGCTTCAGCGACCGCGAACTCGACATGAACATGAACGCCATGGGTCCCAACTACGAGTGGTATGTCAGTGATCCAAAGCTCAAGGGCGACACCGGCGTGCTGATCCTGGCGCATGGCGTTGGCCAGAACAGCGACCGCATTCTCAAGGAGGCGTTCGCACCGATGGCCGAAAAGTATCCCACCGCGATTGGTTACGGTATGGCCATGATGGGGTCGGCACACCTGCAGTCTGCGGTGGACGACCTTCGTGCGCGCGGCGCGCGCCGGATCATTCTGGTGGACGAGGGGACGACCACGAAGTACAACACCCTGACACGCCACTGGCAGTACATCTTTGGCATGTATCCGGAGCCGAGTTATCTGGCAGTACCGAAGATCAATGCGCCGGACCTGAAGTTTGTCTGGACGGGTCACTTCAATGACCATACCCTGATTACCGAGATGCTTTACGAAAATGCGCGGTCGGTCAGCACTGATCCAGCCAACGAGGTTCTGATAATTGTCGGGCATGGGCCGGAGGATGCTGTCGATAACGTTCCCGACCTGGAGATTCTTCAGGCGCATGTCGATCGGCTCAAGGCTAAAAAGGAATTTGCGGATGTCCGGATCATCAACCTGCAGGACGACGCGATACTTCCTGTTCGGGAGTCAAACGTCCGGCGGCTGCGCACATGGATTCAGCAGGCCAGAAAGAGTGGCAAGAAGGTCGTTGTTGTGGCCGTTTCCGGGGCGAGTTTCGGCGTTCAGCAGCACATCAAGACAGATTTGCGCGGGCTCGAGTACACATTTGCCGAGCGCGGGCTGAGTGAGAGTCCGAAATTTGTGCAGTGGGTTGACAGTCTCGTTGCGGCGGCGGTAGCCGAAAGCCCGAAGTGAACCAGCCGAATTTACGACCACTGCTGCTGGTTCTCTTTGTTGGCGTCCTCATGGGCGCGCTCGACCTGGCCATCATTGGCCCGGCGCTGCCCGCCATTCAGGCGGATTTCGGCATCGATGCCCGGTCACTGGCCTGGATATTCAGCATCTACTTGTTGTTCCAGTTGGTGGGCACGCCGCTGATGGCCAAGCTCTCCGACCGGTACGGCCGCCGGGCGATTTATGTGCTCAATCTTGCGCTGTTTGGCCTGGGATCGCTCCTGCTCGTGCTGGCACCGTCCTTCGCCTTGCTTCTGGTTGGCCGGGCGATCCAGGGAGTGGGAGCGGGTGGAATCTTTCCGATTGCCAGCGCCGTCATTGGCGATACGTTCCCGCCGGAAAAGCGCGGACCGACTCTGGGGCTTCTTGGCGCCGTATTCGGCATTGCCTTCCTGATCGGGCCGATTCTCGGGGGCATATTCCTGCGTTTCTCCTGGCACTGGCTGTTCCTGATCAACCTGCCGATCGTCGCAGTTCTCATCTGGCAGTCGTTGCGTCTGCTCCCGGGCTCGGGCGCAGCGGTGCGAAAACCTTTCGACGGAGCTGGTGCCCTGCTGTTGTCGATAGTGCTCGGCAGCCTCGCTATTGTTCTCACGGAGCTGGATAGCAGCAACGTTGTGGCTAGCCTTTTGTCGCTGCCGGTTGCCCCGTTCGCCGTACTGGCGGTTGTGCTCGCTCCCGTCTTCTGGCGCGTCGAGCACAAGGCCGAGGACCCCATCGTTCCGCCCCGAATGCTGGGTTCGTTGCAGATGCGCCTGACCGGGGCAATTGCCATCGGTACTGGCACCCTGGAAGCCGGATCGGCGTTCTTCCCGGCACTCGCCGTTGCGGCGCTTGGTGTGACTGACTATAACGCCAGCCTGTTGATGCTGCCGTCCGTGCTGGCCACGACGATCGGCGCGCCAGTGATGGGCCGACTTCTTAATGTGTTCGGATCCCGGCTGCTTGTGCAGTCGGGCCTGGCCTGCGTGGCTATTGGCGCCCTCGTGTACGCCCTTACCGACCTCACCGTCACACTGTTCATCATTGGCGGCATTATCGGGGGCCTCGGGTTTTCGGCGCTGCTCGGTGCGCCGCTTCGCTACATTGTGCTTAACGAGGCACTGCCAGCCGATCGGGGTTCAGCGCAGGGGCTGCTCACGGTGTTTCTGTCCGTCGGTCAACTGAGCGGCGCTGCCATCATCGGCGGCGTGGCTGCCTCACAAGGTGGTGGCACCAAGGGCTATCAATTGGCGCTGCTGATCCTTGGTGGCCTGACCGCTGTGCTCGCCGTGGTTGGCTTCGGCCTGAAGTCCCGCGATAACGAGCGGGCGAGCGCGGCGGCTACCTAGGATTTCCGTCGCCGAAGCAGCCACACACCGGCTGCGATCAGCACGGCAGCGAACATGGCGCCGTTGCTGAACACCATGAAGGCGAGCTTGAACTTTTTCGCGATCACCAGCAGCACGGGCAGCCAGCTGAACTCCGTGGGGTAAAGACTTATCGCTGCAAGCGCGGTCACGTTTTCCAGCCAGTCAAAGGCCGTGGCAAGCATTAGCACTGGCAGCAGCTTGCGGGCGACCAGGGCTTCGTAGAAACGGGGCAGGCTGTTTCGCAGGGCGAAGGCAACCGTGGCGGTTATGAACAGTCCCGCGAAGAGCGGGAACGCAAAGTCGATCATCGTGAATGTGTAATAGAGCTCCCGGGCCTGCTCCGTGTAACCGGCGAGCTGGGGGTATACCTGGTCGGCCTGCAGGTCATTCTGCAGGTCAAAGGGCGTGGCTCCGGCGGCGAGTTCGGGGAACCGTTTGCCGATTCGCAACAGCCCCAGTAGCGACCCTGAGAACACAGCCACGACCAGCAGGTAAAGCCACCAGGTGCGGGAGATTCGCAGCACCAGATTCTGAAGACGGCCAAGCACTGGTTTTTCCCTGTCGATGCCTCGGGGGATGATGCTCCCTTGCCGGCCGCTATTCAATTGCAGTCGATATACTGCGAACCGCGCGGTGCCCGAGGCGGAGTTGATGAAGTACTGGCTGATGAAGTCCGAGCCGTCAGTTTACGGCCTGGATGATCTGCGAAGGGATGGACGGACCAGTTGGGGCGGTGTCCGGAACTACCAGGTGCGCAATATGTTCCGCGATGATTTTGCGAAGGGAGACCTGGCGTTTTTTTATCACTCCAGCTGCGCCGAACCCGGCATCGTCGGCACCATGACGGTTGCCGGTCCCGCTTACCCCGATCCGGGCCAGTTCGAGCGCAACTCGGAATACTTCGACGCGAAGAGTCGTCGCGAGGCGCCGACCTGGCTCGCTGTTGACGTGCGCTTTCAGCGCAAGTTCAAGCGGCCTCTGGCGCTCGAAACTTTACGCTGTTGTGCCGGGCTGTCCGGGATGCTTGTTCTCCGTCGCGGGAACCGCTTGTCAGTTACTCCGTTAACCGCGGACGAGGCAGAAACGATAATCAACCTCACAGCAGGCCGGCCTGCGGCCTAGGTTTCAACCTGGCTCAGGATCTGCTGGCGCACGTCGTCAATCTCGGCGGCACGGGACGTCGGGTTAACGGACTTGCAGCGGGGCGTCCGCGGACAGGCGCTGCTTCTGGGGCAGATCACGCTGGCCGGTGAATCAAGAGCATCGCCAATCCACTCAATATTCAGCACTCGGCCGACTGCCCGGATGGCCTTGGCAGCCTCGGCGGGCACGGGCGCCTGGCCGGCGTGACGGCGGCACGCCCGCCCGACGCTCGCCACCACTTCCTCGGCATCAATGCCGTGGGATTCCAGCGCGGGCACGAGGTCCACTCCAACGGAGAGAACGTGCGAATTGCCGGCCATGTCTTTCGTGCGCACGGAATGGCAGCAATAAAGCAGTGACTGGTCGCCGTCGATCAGCACGGAAATCTGCGACGCGGGTTGGGACGAGCGCGCCTGCTCGAGCATCCGGAAAACGGCCCAGCGGGGGCAGGGATCGGAAACCATCGCGAGGTTGCCCCAGGGCAAAGGGATGCCATTGCCCCGGTACACCGCGCGCAGGAATCCCGGCGGATAGGCGTCGAAAAAGTGCCAGTGGCGGTACGGCGATACGGCCGTCATCCGCCGCATGATGACGGCCGGCGTCAGTTCGAGACGCTGGCCGGCTTCAACGCGGTAGTTTTCGCGAGTCAGGAAGCGGCGGAACGGGCGTTTCGGGCAGAGCAGGGCGCCTGCGAAGAAGCTGCATTCGAAATCCCGCCAGGCAAACAACACATCCTGGGCATTCATGCCGCCGGTGTTCTGCTCGGTCCCGGTCGGGCTGCCGCCCATCTCGCCGCCGGTGGCATGCGCCGACTTCAGGCCGTCCCCACCATGCAGAATCTTGTGCGCCAGGTGAGACGCCAGGTCGAACTTGAGTCGCGCCGGGTCCTTCTGCAACTGGCGATTCATGTAGACACGCGACGGTGATTCGAAGAAGGAGCGGACCATGCTGCGAACTTCACGGTCGTTGTCCCTGGCGAGTAGTACCTTGCGGTCGAACCAGTGGATCTCGACGCCATTGCGCTTGCAAAGGCGCAGCAAGTCGTCGACGTTTAGCGGAAAGCGCCGTTCACCCACCTCCTCGGCTGAACGTTCGAGGTCGGGAAAATCATTGCGGGACATCTCCTGATAGGAGCGGATCAGCAGGTGGGCGAATTGCCGGCCAGTGGTGCCCGTCTGGGCCAGCAATTCCGGAATCGCGGCTTCCAGGAGTTCCCGGGAAAACAGGAAGCCGGGTTCCAGCGGGATCCGGGCGACGCCGCCCTTGGCCCGGGCCCGGGGCGTGGGCTCCACTTCCGGGTTCCCGTCCAGGAACCAGCGCGGATCTTTCTGGAATACCGATGCGAGCAGGTCGAGAAGCGTGGCGGAGGGAATGCGCTGGCCCGTTTCGATCATGCTGAGGTAGGAAACAGAGGGGGCAACGTCCGCGTTCAGTTGAATGCAGCGGCCGGAAAGATCCTGCAGGGTCAGACCGTTGCGCTTGCGCAAGTTACGGATCTTGGCCCCGAGAAAGTGACTCTTGCGAAGAAGACCGGACATAAGTGCCGTGTGAAATTTACAGTGTGAACTTTTGGCTGTGAATTTTTCCTACGGTTTATCGTAGACTGCCTCGGTAACAACAGCAACAAGCTAGTCCGTAACCCGAAAATGTCCGCCCCAATCGCCACAATCGCAGGCCCAGCGGTCACCGGTGCCGACAGCATTCTCAATGAACGGGCGCTGGCGCTTGTTGCCGATCTGCACCGGCAGTTCAACACGCGGCGGCTCGAGCTTCTGGTCCGGCGACAGCAACGGCAGGCCGAACTGGATGCCGGGATGCTGCCCGGGTTTCTGCCGGAAACGGAGGCTATCCGCGCTGCAGACTGGCGCGTGGCACCAGTGCCCGCCGATCTGCAGGACCGGCGGGTTGAAATCACCGGCCCTGTCGAACGCAAGATGATGATCAACGCGCTCAATTCAAAAGCGCGCGCCTTCATGGCGGACTTCGAAGACTCCTGCGCGCCGACATGGGCGAATATCGTCAGTGGACAGCGCAATCTCAAGGACGCCGTCGACCGAACCATCAGCTTTGTCGACCCCGCCAGTGGCAAGCAGTATCAGTTGAACGCGAAGATCGCGACGCTGATCGTCCGTCCGCGAGGCTGGCATCTTCCGGAGAAGCACGTACTGGTGGATGGCGAGATCACCTCCGGATCGCTGTTCGACTTCGCGGTCTACCTTGCCAACAATCACGAATCGCTGGCCCGCCACGGGACCGGGCCGTACTTCTATCTCCCGAAGATGGAGAGTCACCTTGAGGCACGCCTGTGGAACGACGTGTTCAACGCCGCCCAGGACTGGCTTGGAATGTCCCGCGGCACAATCAAGGCCACCGTGCTGATCGAGACGATTCTCGCTGCCTTCGAGATGGATGAAATCCTGTACGAGCTTCGCGAGCACTCCGCCGGGCTGAATTGTGGGCGCTGGGACTACATCTTCAGCTTCATCAAGAGGTTCAGAAACCGCGCCGATTTCGTTCTTCCTGACCGGGGAACCGTGGGCATGGACCGGCACTTTCTGCAGTCCTATGTGAACTTGCTGATCAGAACCTGTCATCGGCGAGGCGCTCATGCGATGGGCGGCATGGCCGCGCAAATTCCGATAAAAAACGATCCGGAGGCGAACGCCGCCGCGATGGCGCGGGTCCGGGCCGACAAGTTGCGTGAGGCAAATGCCGGGCACGATGGCACGTGGATCGCACACCCGGGACTCGCCGACATTGCGCTTGAAGCGTTTGACGCCGTGATGAAGGGCCCGAATCAGCTGCAGGTGCTGCGGGAGGACGCAGCCGTCACAGCGGCAGACCTTCTCCAGGTGCCCGACGGTCCGATCACGGATGACGGCCTGCGCCACAATATCCGCGTCGGTGTGCAATACGTTGAAGCCTGGCTTGGTGGCCTTGGATGTGTGCCCCTGTATCACCTGATGGAGGATGCCGCCACGGCGGAAATCTCCCGCGCACAGATCTGGCAGTGGGTGCGGCACGGTGCCCGCACGGCCGACGGACGCCCGATAACCGCCGAACGCTTTGCTGCCACCCTCAAGGAAGAGTTGCAGGTCATCGCCGGGGAGATCGGCCCGCAACGCTACGCCGGCGGTAACTTCCCGGCCGCTGCCGCCCTGTTCGGCGACATGATTCGCAAGCCGGACTTCGATGAATTCCTGACCCTCCCAGCCTACGAGCGGCTGGCGTGACACTCACCGCGACGCAACTGGAACTATCGCCATGACCAAAGCAAACGACGCCGGACAACTCAAGCGTGAATGGTCCGACAACCCCCGGTGGAAAGGTATCACGCGCCCTTACTCTGCGGACGACGTGGTGCGCCTGCGCGGCTCGGTGCACATCGAGCACAGCCTGGCCCGGCTCGGCGCCGAGAAACTCTGGAGCCTGTTGCACTCGGAAACGGTCGTCTCCGCTCTGGGTGCGGTGACGGGTAATCAGGCCGTCGAAGAAGTGCAGGCTGGGCTTCAGGCCATCTACTGCTCCGGCTGGCAGGTCGCCGGTGACGGTAACAGCAGCGGCGAGATGTACCCGGACCAGAGTCTGTACGCCGTGGACTCGGTCCCGAAGATGGTTGAGCGCATCAACAATGCCCTGCTGCGCACCGACCAGATTCACCACATGGAAGGCAAGGCAAAGATTGACTGGCTGGCGCCCATCGTCGCCGATGCCGAGGCCGGCTTCGGCGGCAACCTGAATGCCTTCGAGCTGATGAAAGCCATGATCCGTGCCGGCGCGGCTGGTGTGCACTTCGAGGACCAGCTGTCGTCGGCCAAGAAATGCGGCCACATGGGTGGCAAGGTGCTGGTGCCGACTCAGGATGCGATCAACAAGCTTGTTGCTGCCCGGCTGGCGGCCGACGTTATGGGCGTGTCGACAGTGCTCATCGCCCGCACGGATGCTGATGCCGCCAACCTGCTGCAGGCTGATTTCGACGAGCGTGACCGCAAGTTCCTGACCGGCAGCCGCACCAGCGACGGGTTCTACGAGGTGCGAGCCGGTCTCGAACAGGCCATTGATCGCGGCCTGTCCTATGCGCCCTACGCCGACCTGTTGTGGTGTGAGACGTCCAAGCCGGACCTCGCCCAGGCGGAGCGCTTTGCCAAGGCCATCCACGCAAAGTTTCCGGGCAAATTACTGTCCTACAACTGCTCGCCATCGTTTAACTGGAAGGCCAATCTGCCGGTCGAGACGTTGAAGGAATTCCGCGAGAAGCTTGCGGCAATGGGTTATCGCTACCAGTTCATCACGCTCGCCGGCTGGCACGCGCTGAACCTGTCGATGTTTGAATTGTCGCGGGCCTACAAGCAGTCGGGTATGTATGCGTATTCGGAGCTTCAGGAGCGTGAGTTTGCGAATGAACAACATGGTTTCCGCGCGGCGAAGCATCAGGCCTTTGTTGGCACGGGGTACTTCGACGCCGTGCAGACCGTGATTTCGGGCGATTCGTCCACGACCGCCATGAAGGGCAGCACTGAAGCCGACCAGTTCCATGGCGGCGACCACTAGGCGCTTGCCGAAGCGCGAGCGCCAGGGAAGGCGTTTGCGCGATGGACGGCGGTAGTACGTTGCCGATGGTGCAGCAACTCGCCCGCCGGACAGCGGCTGAGATCTTCACCGCGTTCGAAGAATACAACCAGACATTCCGTGCAATTACCCGCCGCGCCGATCGCCGGTTCGTTGAGCGGGCGTGGCAGCACGGCCAGCGTGATGCGGTTGAGAGAATAGAACTCTACGACCGGCGGGTCGAGAAGTGCGTGGCCGACCTGGTCGGGCGCCTTGGCGGCCATATTGCCGAGGTCGCCATGTGGCGCGAGATCAAGGCAGAGTACGCGAGCCTCATCGCAGGCTGCCCGGACCGGAAGTTCGACGCCACGTTCTTCAACTCCCTCACCCGGAAGACTTTCAAGACGGTTGGCGTGAATCGGGACGTGGAATTCACCAGCGTCGCTGACGAGGAGGGGGAGAGCCACTCACCTCCACGACCGGGCGAACTGCCAATACGGGCGGCGCCACCCGGCACAGGATTGCTGGGGGCTGTCGAAATTTTGCTGGCCGGGGCGCCATGGGCGCGGCACTACGCCGACCAGACTGCTGCCGCGCAGTTTGTAGCCGACGAGATAGAAGTAATTCTGCGGGCGCGGGCTCTCAGCGCCGAAGGCCTGCACATCGAGGCCTTGCAGCCGGTTTTCTACCGGGCTACCCGCGCTTTTCTCGTCGGCAAGGTGGCGGGCGATGGCTGGATGCTTCCGCTGGTCATCGCATTTGCGCACCCCGACAACGGCATCATGGCGGACGCCGTCATGATGTCCGAGCATGAGGTCCGGCCGTTGTTCGGCTTCTCGCGCTCCTACTTTCACGCTGATTTGCCGGCAGTCGAGCCGGCGGTTCAGTACCTGAGCTCGATCATGCCTGGCAAGCCGCTGGACGAGATCTACACGGTTCTGGGGCGGGCCAAGCAGGGCAAGACGGAGCGCTATCGCAGCCTGTTCCGGCACCTCGCCCGCTCGACGGATTCGTTCGTGCATGCCGAGGGCATTCGCGGCATGGTGATGATCGTCTTCACGCTCTATTCGTCTGAACTCATATTCAAGGTGATTCGTGACCGGTTTGCGGAGCCCAAGACAGTGTCCCGCGAGGAGGTCATGCAGAAATACCAGTTCGTTTTCCAGAACGACCGGGTCGGCAGGCTGGTGGATGCCCAGGAGTACCGGCAGCTTCGGTTCCCCAAGGCGCGTTTTTCATCCGAACTTCTTGAGGAACTGCTGACATCTGCCTCGAGTACCTGTCGTATCGAAGGCAGTCACCTCATCATTGGTCACTGCTACATGGAACGTCGCATGAAGCCCCTCGACGTCTTTCTGCGGGAGTCCGGCCCCTATGCCGCGCGTCGGGCCGTCCGTGACTACGGCCAGGCCATCCGCGATCTCGCACTCAGCAACGTCTTTCCGGGCGATCTCCTGCTGAAAAATTTCGGCGTCTCGCGCCACGGGCGCGTGGTTTTCTACGACTATGACGAACTTTGCCTGATTACGGAATGTACGTTCCGTGACATGCCGACCGCCCGGGACGATGAAGACGAGATGCGGGCTGAGCCGTGGTTCTACGTCGGCACGAGTGATGTGTTTCCAGAACAGTTTCTCGAATTCCTCGGCCTGCGGGGTGAGCTTCGCGAGGAATTCCTGCAGCACCACGAGGATCTGCTGACGGCGGACTACTGGCGGAAACTCAAGGCCTGCCACCTCGCTGAACAGCACCTCGAAGTGGTGCCGTACACGCGCCGGCGCGCGTAGCGAGGGAATTTCGAATATCCTTACGGCCCGCGCGACAGGGCCCGTCGCGCTTGCGGCAATCTTCAGGAGTCACTGGTGTCCAGTTCCTTTCCGCGGGATCGGCTGATCCTGCTCATCGGTCTTATCACCTATGGAATGGGGCAGTCGCTCCTGTTCGTGATCTTTGCGCCGCTCGCCCGGCAGCTGGGTCTTGATGAGCTGCAGCTGGGGCTCATCATCGCCGCGTCCAATGTGATGCTGGCATTTTCCGCGCCACGCTGGGGTCGCGCCAGCCAACGCCTGGGCCGGCGAACCGTCTACCTGATTGGCCTGGGTGGTTTCGCGGCCGGCTATGCCCTGCTGGCGTTCGGTATTCAGCTTGGTCTTAAGGGCATCATCACCGGGGGCGCGCTGTTCGCCATGCTCCTGGTCATGCGCTTGCTCTATGGCGTGTTTGTGGGCGGCATCGGTCCGGCAGCGACGGCTTACATTGCCGACACCACGGACGAGCAGTCCCGGTCCGCGGGCATGGCTCTGTTGGCGATGGCCGGTGGCCTGGGCACCATCGTCGGTCCGGCCTTCGGTATCGCGCTGGCCTTGATCAGTCCCGTGTTTCCGATGTTTGCGGCTGCCGCCCTGGCGGCTGCCGCCGGCTTCTGGGCCTGGGTGGCCCTGCCGGAGCCCCCGCAGCGGGCCACCGTGAGTGAGGACGTGAGGTTGCGTATTGCCGATCCGCGAATCCTGCCTTACCTGCTCGGCTGGGTCGTGGTGTTCGGCGTCTTCACCGGCGTGCAGACAATCACTGCCGGGTACATCGAAGACCGGTTTGGTATCACGGATACGCTGGCCGTCCAGCGCACCATGATGATTGCCCTGCTGTCCATGGCCTTTGTCACCGTCTTCGTGCAGGCGGTCGTTTTGCAGCGCTGGAAGGCGGCGCCGGGAACGATGCTGAAGACCGGCTTTGCCATCATGACGACCGGACTGCTGTTGCTGGCTTACGGGCCGGGACTCATTTCGCTTTACGCCGGCTATGCACTGTTCGGCCTGAGCTTCGGGTTCACGGCCCCAGGGCTGAATGCCGCTGGCAGCCTGAGCGTGCGGCCGGAAGAGCAGGGTGCTGTCGCCGGCCTGCTCTCGGCCGCGCCCACCGTCGGGATGATCTTCGGCCCGATCCTCTGTGGCTGGGTCTATACGGTGACGCCGGTCGCGCCGATGCTGGGTGGTGCTGTGCTGACCGCGCTCACAGGCCTCTCATTTGTCTTCGTCAGGGTGCCGGACCCCCGGGAGCGGGCGACGGTCTAGGCAAGCCGAGACTCTTCGTGACGAACTCGTCCACTGCGCTGAACAGTTTCAGGCGTTCCGGCCCACGCTGGACGGAATGACCCGCATCCTCCAGCTCGACATACTCGTAGGACTTTTTCGCTCGCTTCAGTGCCTTTGCCATGTCGGTTGTCTGCTTGATTGGCACGACGCGATCGTCGGTTCCGTGCGCCAGAAGTACGGGCGCCTGAATGCGCTTTGCGCCGTTTACGGGTGAGTTTTCTTCCAGTGATCCCCGGTCTTTCCAGCCGTCACCGATTCCCATGGTGCCCAAACGGCCGTTGATGTATCTGCGCTGCGAGTTGATGAGGGCACGCAAGTCGCTGACACCAGCAATGCTGACGATGCAGGAATACAGTGCCGGTTCCTTGACCGCGCCCATCAGTGCCGCGTAGCCGCCGTACGACCAGCCAACGATGCAGGTGCGTTGCGGGTCGGCGATGCCTTCCGCGGCCAGCCAGCGCGTACCATCAGTCACGTCGTCCTGCATGGCCTGGCCCCACTGGCGGTGGCCGGCCGCCTGGAATTCGCCGCCGTAGCCGGATGAGCCGCGGTAGTTCATTTGCAGGACGGCATAGCCACGGCTCGTAAACAGCTGGACCAGCGGATCGAATGACGAGAAGTCGCGGGCTCCGGGGCCCCCGTGCGGCATCACGATAGCGGGCAACGGTTTTTCCGGACGAGTCGTGACGCCAACAGGCAGGCTCAGGTAGGCGGGTATTTCGAGGCCGTCCCGGGCTTTGTAGCTGGTGGCCAGCATCGGGGCCATGGGGATCTTGTCCATTTTCGGATAGGAGTAGGCGAAGTAGCGAAGGTTCTTTGAGTCCCTTTCGTACAGGTAATAGCGGCCCGGCTGGTCGGGCGACTCGCCGTAGAAAAGCACCCGACGATAGTCGGTGCTCCAGCTGGAGACATACAGGTTCTTTACCCCGACCCGCAGCCGGACATCCTCGAAAATTTCAGCTATCCGGGGGTCGAACCACTGCGCCCTGCTGTCCGCAACGGTGTATCTGACGCCGACGACGTGGCGTCGTAATGGATCGAGTAAGACGTTATCAACGTCTACTTCGGGGTTCAGGAACAAAGTCTCCACGAACGTCCGGGTACTGAAGCGGTAGCGGTACAAGCCCGTCGTGTTGCCTTCGTGATTGGAGTAGACCCACGCAATATCCGGGTCATTCCGGTCGAAAAGCACGGGAGAAAAGGTGACGCCCTCGTCCAGGGGGTGCGAAAAGAGAAGCTCCCATTTCTTCCCCTCCGGGCTCCGGTAAAAGTACTGCTCAACCATCTTCTGGTCATCGAGGGCATACGCAAGACGCGGCTGTCCCTGCTGATCCACCGTCCAGTCAACGACGTCTGCCATGCCGCTTTTCACAACCGCGCGCCGGGCGGTATAGACATTTACCCGGTATATGCGTGGCAGTCGCGGATTCTCCGGATTGAATTGCATCAGGATGTGCTTCGGATCATCCGGAAGGAAAGCGACGACCTCGTCCGCAAACTGCACCACGTCCTCGCCCGCGCCGCCCTTGCCCACGCGACGGGGCGGTACCAAGAACTTGATGTCGGAGCCGTCGGGGTTCAAGGCGAAGAGGCGTCGCTCAGTAGTTGCAACACCGTAGCGCCGATTGGCAAACGACAGACTGACCAGCAACCTGTCGTCGGATTTCCAGTGCATCCAGTTGACGTACATGTCCTTCGGACTGGCGACCACCGGCTGCGCCTTACCCAGATTGTCCAAGTCATAGATGACCAGCATGTACTGGCCGTTCAGGAAGGTTTTGGCGGCGACGTATTGGCCACCCGGAGATATTTCGACGTCCGCTGTCTCGGGTAGAGAGGCAAACAGGCTGACATCGGGAGCTGCCGAAACGCTGTTGAGATGCAGGCACAGCATCAAGCCGCCGACAGCGGCACGAACGTGGTTTGCAATCATGCTACTCCCCCCGAAGCACACGACGTGGACGGGGTGAAATATACACGGGAAGTCGCCTAACGCGCGCGAAGCATCCGCATGCCGTTCAGCGTGACGACCAGCGTGGCGCCGACGTCGGCCAGCACGGCGAGCCAGAGGCTGGCGAGGCCGGGGATGGCGAGGCCAAGCACGATGAGTTTCAGTCCCAGGCTGAGCGCGATGTTTTGCTTGACGACGGCGCGGGTGAGCCGGCTGATGCGCAGCGTCTGCGCGATCGCGTGCAGGTTGTCCTGCATCAGCACGACGTCCGCCGTCTCCATGGCCTGGGCCGTGCCGCCACCACCCATGGCGATACCGATATCGGCCTGGGCCAGCGCCGGCGCGTCGTTGATGCCGTCGCCGATCATGGCGACGGTGCCGCGTTTCTGAAGCTCGCGGATCACGCTCTGTTTGTGTTCCGGTAACAGGCTGGCGCGCACCTCGTCGATACCACCGATCTGCCTGGCAATGGCCTCCGCTACAGAGCGGTTGTCGCCGGTGAGCATCACTGTCTTCAGATTTGGGTTGAGGGTGTGCAATTCGGCGAGGGCAGCCGGGGCGTCGGGTCTCGGCTGGTCCTCCACGCCGATGTACCCGACCATGTTCGCGCCGCGACCAACCAGCATTACGGTCTTGCCGGTTGCCTGCAGCCCGGCTGCTTCCGCGCACACTTCATCGGCACAGTCGGCGTCGTGCGAAAAAAGCTCGTGAGTGCCGACAGAAATTTTCTCGCCGGCCAACTCGCCTGTGACGCCACGGCCTACATGGGCCGTGATGTTTGCGGCCCGTGGCAGGCGATTGGCGACGCCACGGTTTTGCGCGGAGGCGACGACGGCCTGGGCGAGCGGGTGCTCGGAAGCGGACTCAACGGCGGTTGCCACGGCGACCACGTCCTCGCAGCTGACGCAGTCGTCATTCGCGGCCACCGGGTGCTCGCAATCCTTGCCACGAATTGCGGTAACGGCGGGCTGGCCGATGGTCAACGTGCCCGTTTTGTCGAAGGCGATGATGTTCACCCCGGCAAGCCGGTCGAGCTGTGCGCCACCCTTGACGAGTACGCCGAGCTGGGCAAGGCGAGCTAAGGCGCTGACGACCGTGACGGGGATGCTGATGATCAGTGCGCAAGGGCAGGCGATGATCAGAATGGCGAGGCCACGGTAGAGCCAGCCGCGGGTGCCATCCGCCAGATCGAAGAACGGCTGGCCGAAGGCCAGAACCGGCACAGCGACCAGCAGGGCGGCGAGTGCCACAACCAGCGGGGTGTACCAGCGGGCAAAGCGATCGATGAAACGTTCTGCGGGGGTCCGTTCGGCCAGCGCCCGTTCGACCATCTGCGCGATACGGGTCACCGTGGACAGGCCCGCAGGACGCAGGACCTCGACCGTAAGGGCGCCGGGGCCATTGACCGTGCCAGCCAGTACCTCGTCGCCGATGGTCCTATCCACCGGCATGCTCTCGCCGGTTACCGCCGCCTGATTGATACTCGAGGTGCCGTCTAAGATGCGGCCGTCGAGCGGAATGCGCTCGCCAGGGCGGACAAGGATGTGCGCGCCGACCGGAACGGACGCTGTCGGCCGTCGCAGCTGGTGAAAGTGCGCGGCAGCGGCGGGCGCTTGAGTTGCTGGCTTGAGATCGTGGTCGTGACCGTGATCATGTTCATCGTGATCGTCGTGTGTGCAGGCCGCGCCGCGCTCATGGTGCCCGTCGTCGTCGGGCGACCCGTGGCTCTCTGCGTGCGCCTCCAGAACCGTTGCTTCATCCGGCTGCAGCGACAGAAGGCTGCGAAGCGCATCCCGGGACCGCTCAGCGCTGTAGGACTCCAGGGCTTCACCGAGCGTGAACAGAAGGACGACGGCGGCGGCTTCACCCGTCTCGCCGATCGCGACGGCACCGACGGTGGCGATGCCCATCAGCAGATCGATCGTGACGTGCCGCGCCACGAACAGTGAGCGCAGGCCCTTCAGCAAAATCGGGGCGCCAACCACCACGACGGTCGCCAGCAGCGCCGCTTCCAGAATCGCCGGGCCGACGACGGCGGCAACTATGGTCAGGACAGAGGCGGCCAGGGCAATCTGGGTGCGACGTTCGCCGGCGAGAAAGCGCAGGAAGCCGCCGAGTCCGCGGAGCTCGGGCCGCGGCGCCTGCTTGCGTTCCGTCCCGTCGGCGATGCGATAGCCGAGGTCCCTGACTCGCGACTCGATCTGATCGCGGGAGGCGGAGCCGGTCGCTTCCAGTGTCTCGGTCGTAAAATCCACGCGCACGGAATCGATGCCCGGCACTGTGCGCACAGCCTGTTCGATCGTGAGAGCACAGCTACCGCAGTCCATTCCCTGGATCTTCAGGCGGACGGCGGGCGATACGGTGGCATTCATCAGTCAGAACTCCTCGGGAACCCGGAAAAGCCGGGTTCTTGAGCGTGATGGTGCACCTTAAAGAGGGCTTTAAGGTCAAGGACGTATTGCACGGCTGACTACGCCGGGCACGAGTCCGAAAACGGCTAGTCCGGCCCGCGTCCGCGCGCATAATGGCGCCCATGCCACCGGAATCGTCCCAGGCTGACCCCATCGGCGACCGCCACTACAGGGCGTTGCTCGCGCACGACGCCCGGTTCGACGGGCGGCTGTTCGTGGGTGTGACGTCCACACATATTTACTGCCGGCCCGTTTGCCGGGTCCGGACGCCGAAGCGCAGCAACTGCCGGTTCTTCGCCAATGCGGCCTCGGCGGAGCAGGCCGGTTTTCGTCCGTGCCTGCGGTGCCGGCCGGAACTGGCCCCGGGCCTGTCGTTCGTCGATTCCTCGCAGGTGCTCGCCGGGCAGGCGGCCCGGATGATCGAAAGAGGAGCGAGTGAAGGGGAGGATATCTATTTCCCCGACATCGCACGTCAGCTGGGCGTCACTGACCGCCATCTGCGGCGCATCTTTCAGGATGTGCATGGTGTATCGCCGATGGATTTCCTGACCACGCGACGTCTGTTGCTGGCCAAGCAGTTGCTGACCGACACACTGCTGCCGGTTACGCAGATTGCGCTCGCCAGCGGATTCGCCAGCGTGCGGCGCTTCAATGCTGCGTTCCTGGCGCGATATCGCCTCAATCCGACTGCCCTGCGTCGGCAGGGCCGGGCGAACGTCCCGGGCGAACTCGTGACGCTGCGCCTGGCCTATCGACCACCCTACGACGTGGCGGGCGTACTCCGGTTTTTTGCCGCCCGGGCATTGCCAGGCGTCGAGTCCGTTGAAGGACCGACTCTGCGACGCACACTGGCACTGAGGCATCAGGGGCAGGCGTTGACCGGCTGGCTGGCGGCGCGCTTCGAACCGTCCCGGCGCGACGTGGAATTGCAACTGGCCCCGACGCTCTTGCCGGCGCTCGGCTCGATCCTGCAGCGCCTGCGGCAGGCGTTCGATCTGGACGCCGACCCGGCGCTCATCGACCCGGTTCTGGCCACCATGCCAGGCAAACCACGGCCCGGCATCCGGGTCCCGGGCGGCATGGACGGTTTTGAAATTGCCGTGCGCGCCATCCTGGGGCAGCAGGTCAGTGTTGCCGCAGCCCGCACGCTCACGCTGCGCCTGGTGGAGCGTTTCGGCGCAGAGTTGGCCACGCCATTCCCCGCACTGAATCGCCTGTTTCCGGATGCCGCGACACTCGCTGCCGCCCGTCCCGATGTCATCGGCAAGCTCGGTATCGTTCGTCAGCGGGTCCGGGCGCTGCAGGCACTGGCGACCGCGGTGGCGGACGAGCGCATCGCCCTGCATCGGGGCGCACCGCTCAAGACAACGATCGAGGCCTTGCGTGCGTTGCCTGGTATCGGTGAGTGGACGGCCGAAATCATTGCCATGCGCGCGCTGGCCTGGCCAGACGCGTTTCCGGCCAGCGATATCGGAGTGCTGAAGGGGCTCGGCACCCGCGACGTCGGGCACGTGAAGGCGCTCGCACAAGCATGGCGACCGTGGCGGTCCTACGCCGTCATGCACCTGTGGCAGACCCCGGAGGATGGATCATGCAAATCGACGGACTGATTGCGCAGGCGCGCTTCGACTCACCGTTGGGGCCGCTCACGGCCGCAGCTACGGAAAAAGGTCTCGCTGGCTTGTGGTTTGACTGCCAGGCACATCACCCGGGACCGTTAATCGTGCCCGTGAATACGCAGCATCCGGTGCTTGCGCAGGCGCGACGGGAGTTTGAGGCGTACTGGAAAGATGCCAATACAAAGTTCACGGTCTCGCTGGACCTTAAGGGCACCCATTTTCAGCGCGCGGTGTGGCGGGCGCTGTTAAAAATTCGGCCGGGCCGCACCAGTACCTACGCCGCCGTCGCGGGTCGTGCCGGATCACCCGCGGCAGTTCGAGCCGCGGGCGCGGCGATTGGCCGGAACCCGGTCTCGATCATCGTTCCGTGCCATCGCGTGCTCGGGCGCGACGGGTCGCTGACTGGTTATGCCGGCGGCCTCGAGCGGAAGCAGGCGTTGCTGCAGAGGGAAGGTGTGCTGGTTGAGGCGTAGAGCTTCTTGGCCCGCGGCCAGTGGCGGGATACCCCGCCCGCTCGAGAGTCGCGTCGTGGCCCGCAGCCAGCGCCCGGAAACCCCACCCGCTCGCGACTCGCGGACTCGATTCTCGCGGGCAGGGCTTCCGGCCACTGGCCGCTGTGACGGGGGACCGCGGCCTACGGAGCACTGAGCGGAGCAGCTACGCCGGCGCCCGGTGCTCCAGCGCCAGGAAAAACTGCGCAAACAGAAACGCGTTATTACCGTGCGCGGAGAACACGTGGCCCTCCGCTGTCATCTCGACCTGTGGCTCCGTGTGCGCTTCGCAACCGGCCTCCGACGCCGCGATCTGCTTCAGGGCGGTCCCGATCTGCGGGTCATTTCCCGGCACCAGTACGCTGTAGCCGTCCGGTTCTCGCCAAACATGGACATGCCGGCCACGCAGGATATCGAGAGACTTGCTCCGCTTGAGAGAGGCGAGGTTGCAGCCCATGCGTTTCATGAGGGCCGTCAGGGAAGCAGCATCGTCCTGGGGTGTGGTGCTGTGGCCGCATACCCGGTCGACCAGGCGGCGATAGAGCTGGCGGGCGCCGTCCGCGGCGGGAAGTTGTTCGGACATTTCCCGCAGAAACATTTCCAGTTCGTGGCGAAGCACCAAAAGCTCCGTCAGCCGGCGCTCGATTTCCAGGAAACGATCTTCGGCGATACGCGCGACGTCGCCAGTCTTGCGCCCGTTCTTTTTGCCGGTTGCGTTACCGGCCTCGGTCTGCCCTGCCGCGAGAAACTGGCGGATATCATCGAGGGAAAATCCCAGGCGCTTCGCACGATTGATGAACAGCAGGGTTTTTTCCGCCTCGGCACCGTACAGCCGGTAGCCGGCGGCAGTGCGCCCGCTGGGAACCAGCAAACCTTCCTTCTCGTAGTAGCGCAGCACGGAGGGCGCGACGCGTGCCCGCTTGGCCAGCGCGCCTATCGTGTATTCGCGGCGGGTAGTCGTTGGCATGGTGCTGCCCCGGCTGTCTGACCTTGAATGGTACTTCAAGGTCTGTCCATGTAGGAGCGGCTTCAGCCGCGACAACGGACTCCGTAGTGACGCGGTCGGTGGCGGGACAGGTCCTGGCCGCCTGTCGGGAAGACCCGCTGAGGGCTGGCCAGGACCTGTCCCGCCACCGACCGCTGCTGCGGGGCGAGTTCGGGGTCGCGGCTGAAGCCGCTCCTACAGCACCGCGACGACGGGCGCGTGGTCTGACGGTTTGTCGAGCTTCCGTGGCTCTATGTCGATGGTGGCGCCCGAGCAGCGTGCCGCCAGCGCCTTCGAGGCCAGGATCAGGTCGATGCGCAGGCCGCGCTTCCGGCGAAAATTCATCTCCCTATAATCCCACCAGGACCAGGAGCCTTCCGGCTGGTCGAACAAACGAAAAGTGTCCGAAAGGCCGAGATCCAGCAGGGCTTTCAGGCGATCCCGCTCGGGACCGCTGCACAAGACCATGTCGCGCC
>JAQBGF010000056.1:0-19741 GCA_032122615.1 Gammaproteobacteria bacterium
AATCGGGAAGGTGCCGCTACCGCGGACGCGGCGAATCAGTCCCTCCCGCTCTATTTCTGCGAGCGCGTGACGAATGGTCACGCGCGACAGGCCAAACTCCTGCATCAGGTCCTGCTCCGTGGGCAAAGGGCGTTCGGGCAGGTAGAACCCCTCGCGCAGGCGCTGGCTCAGGACAAGGTAAACTTGATGGTAGCGTGGCACCGCGCCGAATCCGTCGTCAATGGTCCGCTTTTTTCGTCCGCGCTTCTTTGCTGCCATGTGCCAAATCCTAACCGATACTGGCACCTGCTTCAGGCACCCGTTTACCAGCATTGTCTTATTATTAATACTTTGCTACGGTTCCGCTCCGCGGTGACCAGGCGGCTGGTCACGCGTTCAGCGCGTCAGGACAATGCCAATGACCCAGCCCGAGAAAGTCAGTTACCGCTTCATTCCTGCCTCTGACGGTGTGCCCCTTTGCGTAGGCGAGTCGGGCAATCCAGCGGGTCCCCCGATCCTGTTCCTGCCGGGGTTTTCCCAGAGCCAGGCGGTTTTCACCCTCCAGTTCAATTCCGGGCTGGCGCGGGATTATCGCCTGATTGGGCTCGATTTTCGCGGTCATGGGAGTTCCGGCAAGCCCTGGGACGAATCAGCCTACAAAGATTCACGGATATGGGGGGGCGATATTGATGCCGTGCTCCGCGAGCTCGGCGCTGAAAGGCCGGTGGTCGTGGCCTGGTCCTTCGGCGGGTACGTAACGATGGACTATGTCCGTCACTTTTCCGCCGCCGGCCTGGCCGGCATCGTGTTCGTAAGTTCACACGCAGGCCTGGGTCAGGGCCTGCCACGGACAGCCCAGCAGGAAGCGGGGCGACAGGCGCAGGTGCAAATGCTTCTGCAATCGCCGCCCGACCTGCGGGCCGGGATCGCCTACGGCCACGATTTCGTCCGGCAGATGACCACCAAGCCGCTATCGCCAGAGATGTACGAAATCATGCTGGTCAGCCACATGCAACTACCGGCTTACGCCCGCCGGGCGATGGCCACAAGGGGCCTCGAGAATGCCGATCTGCTGGATCAGCTTCGTTTGCCGGTGCGCTTCCTGATCGGCCAGACTGATTCCAGTCCGTATATTTCGGAGCCTCTGATTCGCGGTCTCTCGGAGAAGGTGCCGTCCGGGTCGCTGACAATCATGCCCGACGCGGGGCACGCAGTTTTCGTGGATGCACCGGACGAATTCAATGCCGAGCTGGGACGCTTCATGGCGTCGTTGCCGGGCCGCTAGTTGAAGTAAACCACGCAGTTTGGTGCCGCCGGCGATCCTCGTGGGAGCCGCGGTGAACGAGGAGCAGCGCCTATGACTGAGTTCGGGATCGTAGTAGAGCCATCCCCGGGCTATACCGCGAAGCTCGCCGTGGAGATCGAGGCCATGGGCTTCGATATCCTGCTGTGCCCGGACACGCAGAACCTGTGTGGTGACGTCTATGGCCAGCTCAACCTGGCGGCGTCCCGCACCACGCGGCTGCGCCTTGGCACCGGGGTAACCCACCCCGTTACTCGCGACCCGGCCACCACGGCCGGCGCCTTGGCGAGTCTGCAGGTCGAATCTGAGGGCCGGATGAGGTGTGGCATAGGCCGCGGTGACTCTTCCGCAGCCCACATTGGCCGGCCCACTGCCACCACAAACCAGCTGCGCACGTACGTCGAACAGGTTCGGGCTTACCTGGCCGGCGAGGAGGTGCAGCGGGGGACGACCGCGTCCCGCCTTCGCTGGATCTCGGATGAAGAGTTGCCGACGCCCCTGGCAAACGTCCCCATTGATATCGCCTGTACGGGACCGAAGACCATTCGCATGGCCGCCGACGTAGCCGATCGCATCAGTTTCGCCGTTGGGGCGGCCCCGGAACGCATCGCCTGGGCACTCGGCATCATGCGGGAGCGGCTCGCGGAGACAGGGCGCGACCCCGCGTCACTCCGCGTTGGCGCCTACGTTAATCTGATCTGCGATGTGGATGAGCAGCGCGCCATCAACCTTGGCCGGACCATCTCGGGACTGATTGCGCACTTCACGGGCATGAAGGGCGCACCGGTGGATCACCTGCCGCCGAGGCTCAAGGAAATGGCGATCCAGATGCAGACGGGTTACGACATGGCCCACCATGCCCAGGAGGAGGGTGGTCACCTGGCTCAGGTGGACGACGGTTTCGTGGACTGGTTCGCCATTTGCGGCCCGCCGGCCAAGTGCAGCGACCGGTTGCGCGAGTTGATTGGCCTTGGTCTTGATCATGTCTATGTGCTTGGTGGCTCTCCGGTTGCGCACCCGCACGGAGAGCGCTGGACTGCCATGGTGAAGCAGAGCCGCATTTTTGCCGAGGCGGTGATGCCGGCATTTCGTTAGTCGGGGATCCCTCATTCGGATAATCGGCCAGGAACTGGCCTTTCACTTTAGAAGGTAAGCACGTGAACGTTGTCATTACGGGAAGCACCAAGGGAATTGGTCTCGGCCTGGCCCGGGACTTTCTCAAGCGGAATCACAATGTGATGATTTCGAGTCGGGGCGAGGACGCCGTCAAGGCCGCACTGGCGACGCTGGCTGGGTGTGGCTCCGGTAAGGCAGCAGGCTGTGCCGCCGATATCTCGAATCCGGCCGACGCCAGACAACTGTGGGACCGCGCCATCGCAGCCTTTGGCAGTGTGGACATCTGGATCAACAATGCCGGGGTTACTAATCGCAAGGCACCCTTTGTAGAACTGGCTGATGAGCAGATTGCCACTGTCATCGCGACCAATATCAATGGCGTGATGAATGGCTGCAAGGTTGCCATCACGGGAATGCTGGCCCAGGGCCATGGAACCATTTTCAACATGGAGGGTTTCGGCAGCGACGGGCTGACCGGTCCCGGCATGTCCGTGTACGGCACAACGAAGTGCGCGGTGCGCTACTTCACCAAGGCGCTCATCAAGGATTGCAAGGACACCCCGTTGGTGATCGGCCTGATGAGCCCGGGAGTCGTCGTGACGGACCTGCTGGTCCGCGACCTCTACCAGGTAGGTTCTTCAGAATTCGAGAAACGGCGCCGCTTCATGAACATCTTTGCCGATCACGTCGAGACGGTGACGCCATTTCTCGTGGAGGGCGCCCTGGCCGCGCGCAAGACCGGTGTTGCGGTTCGCTGGATGTCGCCGGCACAGGCGTTGCCACGTCTTGTGAAGAGCCTGTTCGTCAAGCGCGATCTGTTCGGCGACGGTAACGCAACCCGGGCCTGATCCCGGAGCGGGCCCGGCCGGGCAGCGCCGTGATTCTCACACCGCCGTGGGATTCCGCGCGGACGGTGCCCACAGCCTGACCGCGATAGCCAGGCACAGCACAACGGCATTGGCCACACCCATGACCAGGAAAGGCGCGCCTGGCCGCCAGACGTCGAACAGCCAGCCGCCGCTCTTGGTGGCCAGCAGGATGCCCACGGCAGCGAACAACGAGAACACGCCGGAAACCGCGCCCATGGAATCCTTCGGTGTTTCGCTTCCCATCAGGGCCGTGGCAGTAAGGATCACGCCCGCCTGGCCCATGCCGAGCAGTGCGGTCGCCATGTAGGCCTCAATGCCGGTCAGTTCGCTGAGGGAACCAGTCCACAGGTAGCCCGCGGCAGCGACGGCAGTGCCTAAAGCGAGGCCAGTAGCACGATCGATCCGGTCGGTGACCGCACCTAAGATCGGCATGAAGACCAGTGCCGCCACCTGAATCACACCAAACAGCTTGCCGGCCTGCACCAGCGCATCCACCGTGCTGAGTCCGGCACTAAGGCTGGCCTGGGTTACCCACAGTGACAGGAAGATGGTCACGATCGCGAGATCGGCACGGCCGACCACCGCGCCGGCGTAGGACAGGCCTATGCGCGGATTCTCGCGGGCTACGGCGAATCCGGCGCGCAGCTGGGTGAGGACGGCCGGCTTCCGGGCCAGCGCCACGGTCCGCTCCCTCAGGCCGAATCTGAGCAGCGCCGCTCCGGCGAGCGCGATCACTGCCACCACGGCGAACGCCAGGCGGCCGGCTTCAACCGGATTGAACCCGGCCGCCGTCAAGCGCCGCGGCAGCGGCGCCAGTGCGGCGATCAGCACGGCAAATCCAACGATACTCAGGATGCCGATGACTGCGGTGAAAGCACCCCTGGATCTCTCCGCCGGATAGTCGGCCTGCACGGCAACAAACATGGCGCCAATGGCGGCGGCACCAATGGCGTAGACGACACGCACGGCGTAGAGCTGCTCAACGCTGGTGGCCCACGGATACAGCACGTAGCTGACGCCGATCACCAGGAAACCGATAACGAACACGAACCGGTGCCCGGCCCGGTCTGACCAGGCGCCGATAAATCCTGACATCAGTATGAGCAATACTTCGGTCCAGAAGGCGAGATTGCCGCTGACCGTGCCCTGGATGTCCTGGGGCAGATGCAAATGCTCGTTCAGTATGTACGGCTGGGCAAAGCTGAGGTAGGCACTGACAATCGACGTCAGAATGCTGCCGAAGAACAGTGTCAGCGCGTTGGTGCGGCTCACCCCGGGGGCCAGGAAGATGGGACCCAGGCGCGCCGTAATCGGGGAGGCGTTGTCAGCCATTCGTATTACCTCGGTGTTCGCGGGGATCGGTTCGGGTCTGCCGCGCAGTCGTTGACCGGTCAGGGCTGGAAGAGCCCCCCGTTGACGTGTAAGACCTGCCCGGTCATGTACCGGGAGCCGGGCCCCAACAGGAACAGGATGGGGCCCACCACGTCCTCGGCTTCGGCAACGCGCTGGAGCGGAAGAGTACGGCCGTAGGCATCGAGATCGAGCAGGGGCGCGCTGCTGCCCTGGCTCTGGCGGCCGGTGCCACCGGTGATAAATTCGGTGCGAACAGCACTCGGAGCCACGGCATTCACCCGGATGGCCGGTGAATGTTCCGCTGCCAGCATGCGAGTTAGCGAGAGAATGCCCGCCTTGGCCGAAGCGTACGGGCCATAGCCGGGCGAGGCCTTTACGGCCAGGCTCGATGCCACGTGGACAATGGCTGGTGACGAGCCAGCCTGCAGCAGCGGTAGCGCAAACTTCGAACTGAGGAAGGCCGCGTCCAGGTTGCCCTGGATGACCTCCCGCCACGTTGCTGGGTCGAGTTCAAGTAGCGGCTTGCGCGGCCCCGAGAATCCGCACAGGTTCACCAGGCCATCGAGCGCCCCCCACGCGGCACGGATGTCAGTAAAGGCCGATTCCATGTTTGCTGGACTGGTGGCGTCCACGGCCCGAGTCAGGCAGGCCACCGGCGGTGGGTGGGCCGCAATCGAAGCGGGCAGATCCAGTATGCAGACCGTCATGCCGGCATCCAGCGCCGCCGCCACGAAGGCCCGACCGATTCCACCGCAGCCTCCCACGACGGCCACGCGGAAGCCTGGCGGCGGCCGCAGGCGCAAAGGGTTATGTTCGCCAGCCTGGGCCAAAGGTTGCACCGTCCCTCAGAAACGGAAACTGGCGCGGATGCCGACGGTGCGCGGATCGGGCAGGCTGTAGAAGGCCATATTCGTCGTCACGAACGTCGACGGCGGCGGGTTCGATATGAAAGTGAAGGAGTCAAAATCCGGGGCCGTGAATCCGGACTTGATCGTGTCGTCGTCAGTGACGTTGTCCACGTAGGCGATCAATTCCCATGACGGGCTCAACAACCCGAGTCTCATGTTGAGCAGCCAGAACGAGTCAAAGGCCAGGTCGTTGAACTCTGACTGGTAGCGCTTGCTCTGATAGGTGGACTGGAGACCCGCCAGATAGCTCAGTTCCCCAGCCAGCGGTGCTGTGTAGGAGGCACCCGCCACGAGTGAACCAGTCGGTGCGCCCTCGAGGCGTTTGCCGGACAGGTCGATGGTGCAGGCAAACTGGGGTACCGCCGGAGGGGGTACTACAGGAGCCGCGGGCACCACCACGCAGTTCCCGGCCCTTGCGATGTTGGACGCCGAGCGAGTGTCCTGCACGAAGTCGTCGTACTCGGCATCCAGCAGGGTATAGCCCACATTGAGTGCCAGACCCTCGACAGGCTGCCAGTTCACCTCCAGCTCGAGGCCAAGGACGTGGGCCGAGCCCGCATTGATGGGGCCGATGCCGATCGTCCCGTTGGCCAGCTGCACCTGCGTGACAGCCTGCTTGTCCGTGTAGTCCTGGTAGAACACGGCGCCATTCGCCGTCAGAGTCCCGTCAAGCCAGGTCGACTTGGTACCAAGCTCGTAGGCCCACATCTTCTCTGGATCAAATCTGTAGGACTCAGGCTCGAAGCCTGCCGCGCCGCCGGTGATGGTGGAAATGCCGCTCGGCTTCACGCCTTCGCCGATCGACGCGTAGAGCATCAGGTCGTCCCGGGCTTGCCACTCCAGGGTCACCTTCGGGACAAAATAGGAGTCAGTGTCCTTGTCGCTGACAGTGTTTGCCGGAGGTGGCACCGTGACCCCGGACCCGAGGAGGGAGAACGGGTCAATGATAGCCGCTGAATCCGGGCCCGAGACCTTCAGGTCTTCGTTCACGTAGCGGCCCTCGAGCGTGAACTTCCAGTCCTGTGTAAACCGCCACTCCACCAACCCGTAGAGGGACCAGTGTTCCGTGTCCCGGCTCCAGTCACGCGCGTAGGCGGGCTCGGTCGTGCCGATGGCTGCCACAAACGATTCGCAGGTGAGATTCGGGAGGACAAAGCACGAAAGGGAATAGTCCTGGACGTCCGCTTTCTCCAACCAGTACAGGGCGCCGGCCGTCCAGGACAGCGGCCCGTCCCCGGCCCAGCTATAGCGCAGTTCCTGGCTGAAGAGGTCCGTGGACTGGTCAATGTTGATTTCAGCGTAGTTGTTGGTCGCCGAACCCGGCACGGGCAAGTCCCCGATGCTGCGTTTCCGCTGTCCATCCAGCGCCTGCGACGTGTCGGCAGTGGCGTAGTGGGTTAGCGAAGTGAACGTTGCGTTGCCCAGGTCAAATTCGGAAATCAGCGACGTCCGGAATACGTTCCGGTCGGTGCCGTCGTAGTCGACTCCCGTCCGCGGGTTCTCACTCTGTCTCAGCGTGACGCTGTCACCGGCGGGCGCTACACCGAGTGGCACGAGAACCTCGGTAACAGCAGAGCTGACCACCACGCTGACCGCGGCGGAGGGCATTGGCCGCGTCGTGTTGGGCACCACGGTGGCCTGGGTCGGCGGGTCGAAACTGTCGTCTGAGTATTCCACGCGGGCCCGGATCGTCGCGATCTCACCGGGCTGCCAGAGTGCCGTGCCCGCCCAGCCGCTGCCTTCATCGCCGCCGACGGGGCCGCCGGTAACGGTATTCGTGTAGAAGCCGTCGTCCGACCAGGTGGCGCCGTTCAGGCCGAGGCGCAGCGTGTTGCTGACCGGACCGCTGATGGCCACCGAGCCCTCGTAACGACCGTCGCTACCGACTTGTGCGCTGACCCTGCGCGACAACTCCTCGGCAGGTTCCTGCGTTACATAGTTGATGGCGCCAGCAAACGCACTACGCCCGTAAAGGGCGCTCTGGGGGCCCTTTACGATCTCAACGCGCTTGATGTCGACAAGGCGGGGATTGATCAGCAAGGAGCCGCCCGCGGTGGTGATGCCCTCGCTGGAAATGTCGATACCGTCTTGCAGGACCGCTGCATTGGGCCGGCCACGGGTTGGCGAGAGCCCGCGAATCACAATTCGCGTGTCCTGTGGAGCGAAGCCCTGGTCGAGGATGACACCCGTCGTCAGCTGCGCCACGTCGCCGAGGCTGTTGATGCCCAGTTGTTCGATTTGCTCTTCGGAAATTACACTGACGCTGAGCGGCACGGCTTGCAGGGATTCTTCCTGCTTTCGGACCGTGACCACGATATCTGCGATTTCTGTCGTCGCCTCCCTGGCGGAAGTGCTCTCCTGCGCAACCACCAGTCCCGGTGCCACGGTGAGCAGTGCAAGGTGGGCCAGGGCGTGGCCGGAGCGGAGCAGTCCTTGGAAGCGCATTACATTTCCCCGATTTGCCGAAAGCATCGCTGGTCCGGGAAAGACCGCGATGGGTTAATACAGATTGCCTACGATATTCAGGTCGGCGTCTTGCCTGCCGGAGGTGGGCCTGGCGGGCCACCTGGCGGAACGCCGCCTGCGGCTGGTGCCGGCACTTCATCGGTCACGCCCCTAAGCAGTCGTTGCAGGAACTGAACGCGCCAGGCCTCGCGCCGTTCGCGGTCCGCCAGGGTGGGCTGGTAGTTCTCGATCTCGGCGCGCAGATCAAGGCCTCGCCCCGCTGCCAGCTGCTCGGCTGTGTCCAGGCGCTCCCGAAGAACGCTGAGTTCGGCAGCGAGCGCAAGCACCATCGAGAGCAGCTGCTCAGCCGCAGGTTCGCCGGGGAAGAAATGCGGGCCTGGGCCCTTGGCACTCCGAGGGATTTGAATGGGTTTCATCGGGATGCCGCCAATATGCCGTAGCCGAACATGCCCCGGACAATCCGGTCCGTAGCGGGATCGGCGCTGCTCGGGGGTACCGTAATCAGCATCGGTGCCGAGTCCACGCGGATGGTCCCTGCGTCGAAACCAGCCCCCTCAATGAGCTTGGGCAGGTCCAGGTCCCAGTAGCCGCCCCACATGGGTTCGTTGTTGTCGTGGTGGTCCTGGTTCACCGACACCTGCTGGAAGAGGTCGGGGATCTTGCTGATATTCGGGAGATCGGCATGCACCATCTTGCCCCCTTGCCGGAGCAGCCGCCGGGACTCCTCGAAGATCCGCGGAATGGCTTGTCGGGACGTCTCGTGCAACATGATATGGGACACCACCAGGTCAAAGTGCTCATCGGGAAAGTCTGTGTGCTCGGCATTCTGCTGGGAGAAATGCACCGCCTTGCCAAGGCCATTGGCGCGCGCGTAGCCGTAACGCACACAGGGTGCACCGAGATCGATGGCATGGATCTCGGCATCCGGGAAGGCATCGCAGTAGGGCAGGGTGCTGCTGCCGGTGGAGCAGCCCATGTCGAGGATTCGCTTTGGCTTGAAGTCAGGCCAAGTGTTCCGGATGTACTCGACCACGCCCTTGCCGAGATTGTCTCCTTGTGAGCCCACATAGCCGTGGGTGTAAAGATACGTGCCCCGATCGAAAAGCGCACCGGCGCTGACATCGTCAGGCGCGTACTCGGTGTGATAGTTGCCGGGCATGGCGTGGATATCCACACCGGAAAGGTAGCCCGGTATCGGAAGGGCCGGGTTCACCTTCAGGCTACCTAGTTGGCGGTCCACAGTGCGGGCCCGGGCGTTGATTTCGGGTGCCGTCCTCTCGACCGTGTCGATCACGCTGGCCCAGAGCATTTCCTGCGACGTCCGCCGAAGGCCCACGACGGTCTGCCAGAAGATGTCTTCCTCCAGAGCGAGGCGGGCCTCGCTGCGCGTGGCCGGGCGCTTGCCCCCGTTCTTCTGTGCGAAGCGCGGCGCTACGCGGCCTTCGTAGACCATCTTGGCTTCCATCCGCGAGAGGTTCGCGGAACGCATGTGGAGGGATTTCACGAATGACTGTCGGGCCCGCTCGTCGTGGGTTTCCTCAGCCATCATCGGGTGGCGATCCTGCCAGTGGGTGTTCAGGCGGGTCATTGCCTGGAAGTACTCCTGCATCGCCTTGTTCATGGGCGGCGGGCCCGCGTTTGGTGTAGCCATTGTCTGCTCGACTCCTGTGACTGTCGCTGGATGGTCGGGTACCAGCGAGCTGCTTATGGGCGGGGCTTCTGGTCCCGGGCGTAGGTTTCGAAGCTGGTCAGGTTGGGCTCGACCCATTCCCGCGGAGCCTCCAGATAGGCCGGGAAGCGCCGCTCGGTATAGCTGCGGATTGGAGCCGGAAGACCGTCAATGCCCGTCAAGATCCTTCGGTAATGGCCGCGGTAGAAAACGTGGCCAGGCTGCTGACCCATCAGCATCCACGGCAGCCAGGGGCACATGCGCTGCCAGGACCCGTTGTAGCCGATCGAGGTCAGCGACGGGTTCTCAAGATCTGCCAGGCTGGCGTACATGGACAGGATCTCGCAGACCCGCACGTGACTTCCGGATGACTCGCGCTTCCACACCGTGGGATCGAGCACGTTCCGCCAGCGGTGATTCACATCGAAGACCGTCATGGCGGTATCGTCCATAAACGTCCAGGGCAGGATGAAGGGGAAGCTGACTTCCTCGCGGTCTTCGCCAAACCTTTGCTTGAATACCGTGGAAAACTTGGAGTTAACGGGGTCGTTGTAGACGTGGACAACATCCACCGTTTCGCCGGTAAACGGGTTTTTCCAGCTCTCGATAATCTCGCCGGTGCGGGGATGGGTGTAATAGAGCACCTCCCGCTGAAGATTGGTGAAGCTGCCGTCAGGCTGGGGAATCGTTCGACAAACGCTGAAGCCCTCGAAGCCGATAAGCATCTGGTTGGCAGAGTCGTCACCAATGACCGAGAAGGCTGCTCCCTTGTACCAATTGATGCAGTCCCGCTCGCCGCTGGTGTCGCCCAGCATCCGCACGAAGGCCCGGAGATTGTGCTCGGGGTTGAGGGGTTCGAAGGGAGTTCTGGCTGGCATGCTGTTCCTGTCAATGGCGACCGTCGCCAAGTTCCACTTATAGTATTACAAATAATACAACTTGAAAGTACCGGGTCAATCGGCGGTCTTGCCGGACCCGAACCAGTATTCGATGCTCAGGCCGATGCGCCAGGGCTCGTCGAAGGCGTCATCAAAGTTAACCCAGAGCGTTTCCGCTTCGCCGGCAACCGCAAAGCGCCGGGCGAGGCGCCAACGCACGCCCAACGCTATGGCGGCGCCGTTGGTATTCTCGGAAGCACTGCCGGCTGGCGGGAAATCCGGAGACCCGCTGGAGCGGAAGCTGGTATCGAGGTCCTGAAAGGTCCAGCCTGCCTTGCCATAGATGCTCCACCGGTCTGATAAGGGCAGGTCAGGGATCTGGCGAACCAGGTAGACGGTGTAGCCCTTGATGCTGGCCTCGATGTCGCCGATATCGGTAATGTCCCCGGTTACCGTACTACGGAGGCGAATCCCGGAGTCCCCGTCGCCGGAATCTGCGTAGCGCAGCTCGATGCCGGATTCGGAGCTCCACATCCAGCCCGCATACAGCTGCCCACCGACCGGGAAGTCCTCAAAGTTGCCCGCCAGGCTCGCGTCCAGCTGGCGGGTCACGGCGGAGGGGTCGTCCGACTTCAGCGCGGTGCCGATCACGCCTGCACCCATGTAGACGCCATCGCGGATCCAGTCGTCAGCCACAACAGGCGCTGCGAACGCGACGGCTAGCCCGATCGCTGAGAGCCTCAGTCCCGCGTTTGCGGCGAATGGCAGTGCGCGCGGACCTGCACTGTTGCGCCGGCGCAAGAGAACCGCAAGCACACCCAGAAGCGCCAAACTCCACGGATCCTGGGCACTACCGCCGCCGTCGATCTCGGCAACGACTTCGTCCGGCACGGTGATGCTGATCAGGGCCGTGTCGCTGTCACCATTCGCATCGGTCAGGGTGAGGGTGCAGGCATCCTGGCCGGCGAATCCGCTGTTTGGCGTGTAGCGGACACTGAAGCCTCCGGCGATGGCGGTTGTGCATTCGCCGCTGGCGCCGTCCATGGTGACCGAGAGCGCGTGTTCAGCGGCGGAGCCGTTGCCGAGTGTGACCGTGAGCGCCAGGACATTCGATACCCCAGCGTCAATGGAGCCGTCTGCAATCATCGGCGCGGGATCCGGCGAGACCGTCAGGGTCAATACACCGTTGTCGCCAGTCGCGCCATCGTTGCCGTTGTAGGTGAGTGTGTCGGTACCGGAAAAGCCGCCGTTCGGCGTGTATACGATGTTACCCGCGCCGTTGATCGTAGCCGTACCGTTGGCGGCCCCTGTGACAATGCTGATGTTCGGTGTCGCGCTAAAACCGGTGCAGCGTGTGCGGGCATCAATCTCGTTGTTGGCGCTGCCTCCGACGATGTTAACGCCGAAATCGGAGCAGGCCGACGTGGCCCCCTCAGCAGCACCCGTGAACGTGAAGCGACTGCCCTGCCACGAGTTGGTCTCGCGGGGCACCGGGCCTACGTTGATGAGGGATTCCTCGGTCCACCAGGCCTCGCCACTGGTGATGTTGCCTGCAGCGTCGGTGGAAATTGCCAGGATCAGGTTGTCCCAGCCAGGATTCTCCGCGAACTCGCCCGTGGGACCGCTCCAGACCACGCGACCATTGGCGCAGTCATTTGGCACGGCGCAGCTGCTGGTGTAATTGCTGATGACCGCCGTCGTGGTGGCGCCGATGTTCGGCGTCGGGCCACCATTCAAGGTGGTGCCTTCCACCCCCACCGTGGGCGGCACGTCGTTATTCCAGATGTTCTGGACATCGAACAGCAAGGGATCAGAACCGACCTCAGCCGGATAGCACTTGGAGGGATCCGCCGTCAGGCAGAGGACGCCAGGCTTGCCGTTGCTGCCTATGACGTAATCAAATCCGCCACCGGCATTCGGGGCGGCGGTGGTCACGGCCGTCGATGCCAGCGTGTGGGTGATGGAGTCCCAGCGCTCCACGCCGCGGGTCAGGTTGCCCACGACGGTATTGCGGACTGCCGCGCCCATGATGAACGTACCTTCGACGGTGGCGCCAGCACCGGAGCCGTTGATGATCAGGGAGCCACTGATCGTGGGCCTGATCTTGCCATCGCCAGGAACTGGTGCGTAGTTGAAATCATCGCCAGTACTGCCAGCAGCGTAAAAGCCACCACCGACGTTCGGCCCTGCCCAGCCATAGAATGCGCCCGCGCGTTGCGCGGTATAGGTGCAATCTGACTGCACGATGATCACCGTAGCCTGACTGCACGCGCCCTCCGAGTTCTCATTGAGACCCGAGATGTTGACCGTGGTCTGGGCCTGCGCCACGGTCGGTAGCCCGAACGCAAATGCTGTAGCGAGCGCGATCAGCGCAGAGACGTGCACTCTTGTCATGTTGTCAAACTCCCCCTCATGGACGATGGCAGCGCGGTTAATCGGCGGCCTGACCGAAAACGTGTGACCTACCAGGCCTGAAGCGCCATAAGTCGCGCCGTAGCTTCTCCGAAATGGAGCTTTGCATACCGCCCGGCGTGAAAGACGAGCGGCATGCCCTCGGCGCAGTCAAACCGTTCGACGTGCCCCGCCAGGATGACGTGGTCACCACCCTCGTAGGTGTGGGCCTTCCGGCAATCAAAACGCGCGAGGCAGTTGTGCAACAGTGGCAGACCCTCCGGGCTCAGGTCATGCTGGATCCCGGCAAACTTGTCGGTGCCGCGCGACGCGAACCGCTCGGACAGCCTCAACTGGTCGTCACCCAGAATGTGGACGACGAATCGGTCGGCGGCAGTGAATGCGGGCAGGCTATACGCGTTCCTGGCCAGGGACCAAAGGACCATGGGTGGCTCGAGAGACAGTGAACTGAAGCTGTTGGCGGTCACGCCGAGCCGCTGCCCCGTAGCGTCCCGCACCGTCACAATAGTGACCCCCGTCGCGAACGACCCTAGCGCCTGGCGCAATCGAAGGGCGTCGGTGCCCGCCGGCGAAGCGACTGCCTGCGGGTTGTTCACAGCGCCGCAACCTTCGCGTCCCACTCCCGCAAAATCGCAGGAATTGACGGCACTGCCAGTTGCGTTGGCGGGATACCGAGCTTGCGGCTCAGTGAGCGAGCCAGACACAGGTTGGACGAAATCGCCTGCAGACCACGATCCCCCGCGCCAGACACGGCCCGGAGCGAGGGCATGCCGGTACCGCTGAATAACACCACGTCCACGCCGGTAGCGCCCGCGTTCACGAGTTCCATGCCATCCAGGACCTCCAGGGCATCAGCGCTCCTCAGCCGGTAGATGTTGCGCGTATCCGGTCCTGCTAGCATCGCCTGGGCGTGCGCCACCACCTCGAAGCCGCGGCTTGTCCAGTAGGCAATGCCGAGCTCCCCCAACCACTCCGGATACGGCGCGATCATGGCAATCCGGCGCGCACCGAGCTCATGCAATGTTTCCTCGATCGCTGCCGCCGCGGTGATTATCGGGTAGCCCAGCGCATCTTCCAGCCCGCCGACGTGCCGGCGCTCGGCCTCCTGGCCAAAGAGGTAAGTCGACCCGGTGCAGGCGAAGCCGAAGGCGTCCAGCGCTAGATCGTCGTACTGCTGCAGTGATGCGCCGAGGTGGCGAAGGTATTCGTCGAGGCGGCCGCGGGTATCGGGTGCCGTGCTGCACAGGCGGGCGGTTACCAGGCTGACGCCAGCGGGCCGCAGCGCCCACATCTCCTGCTCCACGGTCGGGTTGGCCTGGGGTACGCCGATGCCGACGACTCCCCGAGCACCGTATTCGGTTGGCCGTAGGCTCATGCCCGCTCAGCTCCCGATTTTCTGGCCGGAGGCAAGGATTCGGCTTTGTGCTCGGGGATCTCGATGGTTCGCAATAGTCCATCGACGATGGCTCGGAACTCGTCCCAGGGGGCATACCGGGAACTATGGCTGCGGACGACAAACGAAGGTCCGGCGTAAAAGTTTTCGTACTGGGCATGACGGTTGCCAAACTCGGAGCCGAACATTTCCCAGGCAAGTTTGTAGAGCTTTACGCGCTCCACAGCAGACTCCGTGTCCGTGCGCCAGTACTCGAGAAACCGGTCCCGGGTCTCGGGATTGTCCATCACGGAGATATCTGCCGGCATCTGGAACACGCTGCCGCCGCTCAGTTCGCGCAGCATGGCCAGAATTTGCGGGTAGTGCTCCTGGCACCAGTTGAGCGTTGCGGCCATGTAACGCCGGTTAAAGGTGACATAGCCGCCGCTGATTGGTTCGTGATTGAGAATCTGCCCGTGAATCATCGCCGCAATGCTGGCTTCCAGCGCGGCCAAACGGCCGAGCTGTTCCGCCACCACCGGGATCTGGTCCACGCCCGCCGAGCGGGTAACTTTGGCCACGAGACCCGTCAGGAACTGCAGCTTGGACCAGAACCGGACATTGGACTGGTGATTGCCGAACACGTGAGCTGCTGTCTGGAGGTAGAGCTCCCGCGAGAGCTCCGGCTGGTCGTGCACAAAGACGCGCTCCCAGGGCACCTTTACGTCCTCGAAGATGAGCATTACGTCGCTCTCGTCGAAGCGCGAGGCGAGGGGGCTGTCGAAGCTGTTCTGCGCATGCAGCGCCAATGGCTTGCGCGCCCAAAGTGTGAGTCCGGGCGAATTCATGGGAATTCCGCAGGTGATGGCTTCCTTGCGGCGATCAGCGGCGATAGGGGTCAGGTTGCCGATCCACACCTCGTCGCAGAAGATGCCCGAAGTTGCCAGCATCTTCATTCCGTTGAGCGTGACGCCGCTGGCGTCCTCGTGGGTAACCCGCATGACCGCCTGGCGCCCCTTGCCGTCACCAAAGAGCTTCTGGCTCTTGGACTGGGGCGCCGGGTGCACGGCGTAGGTGGCGAAGAGATCGCCGTCGCGAAGATGGCGGTAGTAGGCGCCAATGTTGGCGGAGAAATCCCTGCCGTCCGGCTGCTTGAGGATTTCCGGCTCCATGGCGATCGCGGTGACGAAGCTGGAGACGTGGTCCATGCTGCGACCCATGAGGCCGTAGGTCTGGTCCGCAATGGCCTTGTGCGCAAGGCTACGGCGCATAAGGTCGTCTTGCGTTCGCGGCATCAGGTAATACAGGCTGTGCCTGTGGCCGCCTTCTTCGAAGCTCATGAGCTCCCGGTTTTCCGGCGCCGCCTTGAAGTCGAACAGCCGCGCATAGGTCTGGGCGGCATCCCGGAAAGCGCGGTGGGTGGTCACGTCGTCCACCTGTTCGCCGCCGATGAAAACCCTGCGGCCATCCCGCAGCTGCTCGAGAAATTCGCGTCCCGTTCGAAGCATAGACAGCGGCCCCAACACTTGTTTCCGGCGCCCCGCGGAAGGCGGGATTAGTATCCGGGTAACTTTGTATCTAGAATAATACCTATGGCATTGATTGGGCGCAATGCTGCAGGCGGGCCAACGGCGGGCCCGGAACGATTTCCTGGTCATTTAGTCGACAAATGGAAGACAGGCATTGAGCGCAAACTCGGCAGCAGACTTTGATCCGGCGACGGTCACGCCTCTGGCGGGCCACTGGATCGGCGGGCAGCTTATGTCCGGCGGCGACGCCATTGAGATCCTCCGGCCATCCGACCGGCGGCTTTCGGGCACGATTCCCGCAGGAGGGCAGGCCGAGGCTGATGCGGCTGTCGCAGCCGCGCGTCAGGCGCTGCCGGCCTGGGCAGCACTGGGGCCTCGGCGCCGCGCCGCCCTCATGCAGCGCTGGGCCGACCTCGTTGCGCTGAACGTCGAGACCATCGCTCGGGAGGAGTCGTTGGTGTCATCCCGCTTCATCGCGGAAACCCGAGCGGTGGACGCGCCCGTGGCGGCTGAGTGGATCCGCTTTTATGCCGAGTACGCGGACAAGGTTGACGGTGCCGTGACGCCGACGGATCCCAGTGCGCTTTCCCTGGTGGTACACGAGCCCTACGGAGTGGTGGTCGCGATCGTTCCGTGGAATTTTCCCCTCGTGCTTGCGGTCTGGAAGATCGCGCCGGCCATTGCCGCGGGTAACTGCGTCGTGGTGAAGCCCTCCGAGCTGACCCCCTATTCGATAACACGCGTTGCGGCGCTGGCGGCGGAAGCAGGAATTCCACCCGGCGTGATCAATGTGGTGCAAGGCTATGGGCACACCGTCGGTCGCACGCTGGTTCGCCATCCCGACACGGCGTACGTGACGTTCACCGGATCCACGGCTACCGGCATCCAGATCATGAGCGACGCGGCACAGTCCGGAATCAAGCCCGTGAGCCTTGAGCTAGGCGGCAAGAGCCCGCAGCTTGTGTTCCGTGACCATGGCGATCTCGACCGGGTTGCCGACAATGTGGTCTGGGGGATTACGCGCAACGCTGGCCAGCTGTGTTACGCGGGGACGCGCCTTGTAGTGGACCGGCGAGTGGAGGCAGCCTTGCTCGACAGAATTGTAGAGCGTCTGGGTCGCCTGGTGCCGGGAACAACCTGGAGCACCCGGGGGACCCTGGCCCCGGTCATCAGCGTTGCCCAGCTCAGCAAGACCCAGAGCCTGGTCGACAAGACCCTGGCTGAGGGCGCTCAGGCGGCAATTGGCGGTAAGGGTTTCGAGGGCGAGACCGGTGGCCTGTATTTCCAGCCGACGATCCTGCTGGGGCTGCGGCCTGACATGACCGGCTTCCGGGAGGAGATCTTCGGGCCGGTTCTGGGTGTCCAGACGTTCGACGACGAGGAAGAGGGCATCGCCCTGGCCCAGCACCCGGTCTACGGACTGGCCGGGGCGGTCTATACCCGGGATATCAACAAGGCCATTCGTGCGGCCCGCAGCTTGCAGGCCGGCACAATCTGGGTGAATACCTGGGGCCGCAAGGCCGCCGACATGACCAGCCCGTTTGGCGGCTACAAGCAGTCCGGATTTGGTCGGGAAGCGGGTCGGGCCGGTTACGAACGTTTCTTGCGGTCCAAGTCCATCTGGATCGACTTGACCGAGCCCTGAACGGGGCTCACGCGGCTAATCAATATTGCCAGGAGAATCAGTGAATGAGTGACAGGCGGATCATGGTGTTTGGGGCGACCGGCAAGACCGGTACGCAGATCGTCCGGCAGGCGCTGGAAGCGGGCCATAACGTCACTGCCTTTGTGCGTAACCCGACGCGACTCGCGATCAGTGATCCGAAGTTGCGCGTAGTGACGGGGGATGTGCTCGATGCGGCCAGCGTGGAACGGGGCTTCGCCGGCGGTTGCGACGCGGTGATTTCCGCGCTGGGGGTCTTCCACCGGGAACCCCGCACCGAACTTTCTCGTGGCACCGCGAACGTGATTTGCGCCATGCAGCAGCACGGCATCCGGCGGCTGGTTGTTGTTTCCTCGCTGGGCGCGGGGGACAGCAAGGGTCAGGGCAGTTTGCTGGCCCGCGTGCTGCAGAGCTTTCTGCTGAAGCACGTGCTGGCGGACAAGGATCGGCAGGAGGCGGAGATCATGGCGAGCGGCCTGGACTGGACGATCCTGCGGCCACCCCAGCTCACCGACGAGCCCGGGATCAGGGACGACCTGGTGGCCTGGTCCGGCCCTCCAACCCGGCAGAAGAAGACCTGGAAGGTGTCGCGGGCGTCCGTGGCCCGCGCGGCCCTGCAAGCCGTCGCGGGGAACCAGTACGTACGCCAGGCCGTCAACATCTCGGACCCGGCATAGTGCTGTCTGGCGCAGAGTCGAAGCAGTCCCGTGACTGGCTGCTAACCCTTATCCCCCGAGCGCATCCAGCCTGGCAAGCTCCCCGTCGCTAAGCCGGATCGTAGCAGCCGCCACGTTCTCCTCGAGGTGAGTGATGGAGGAGGTACCCGGAATCGGCAGCATCACCGGTGAGTGCGCCAATGGAATCGTCCAGCGGCACACGGCGACGATCGGGCGTGTGCAACTGGTAGAGATCGATGCACTCCACTCGCAGGCGGCGCGAAGTTGTTCCGGCCGGCCGTCGGGTTCCCAGCGGCCCGGTCCCGGGCGCACGAGGCCGCCCTTGGTGGCAATCACGACGCCGGCCGGGTACGGGTGCAGGAATTCCGCAATCAGGCGCTCGTTGACGTCGGGGCCGTAGGAATTCGCCGTGTCTATGAAATTGACACCGAACTCCAGCGCCCGGCGCAACACGCGACCGGCCGCGGCCGCAACGGGGGAAGTGCCCATCAACCTGCCCGGTCCCTGCTCAGTCGCTGACTATGGGTACGGGTATGCATTGGAAAGCAAGTCTCGCATAGCGCTTCTGCGTGAACAAACGCACCGGCGCGAGGTGATGGTCACGACGGCGCGGTGGTCGACTCGCGACGCGTCACGCATTCCGTGAGGCAGCAGTGCGGCCTATACTTACGCGCACGATGAATCGGCAGCCATCACCCGCGAGTCGCGCCATGCCCGAGGCACTAATCAAGGGCCAGGCGCCGGGCAACGTGCTGGTGCGGAAGATGCGCCCGGACGATCTTCCCGGCGCGCTGCAGATTCTGGGCTTGTGGAACATGGCGCCGCGGGCTCCGTCGTCAGAGGTGCCGGATCCGGAGCGCACGTCGATCGAAATCGACAATGCGTTTGTCGCCGAGGCCGGGGGGCGCATCGTCGGTACCTGCAGCTACTTCCTCCTCGGCGATGGCTGGGCAGAAACTGCCAGCCTGGCCGTGGATCCGGAGCCACCCTTCGCGGGCGTCGGCGTGCTGCTGCAGCAGGCCTGACTCGATGAAATGCGGCGTCGTGGTGTCCGTCGGGTGCGTACAGAAACCGACCGCCCGGCAACCGTTCGCTGGTATGTACGGCGCTTCGGCTACCGGATCGTGGGTACCAATCCGAAGAAGCATGCTTTCAGTTTGCCCGATGTGGACCACTGGACAGCGCTCAATCTCGAACTTGCCGCTTCTGGTGCGTTCGAGATGTTCGCGACGCTGCCAGTCAATCGTGAAGGCGAAACCCAGTCGGGCGGTCAGCGCGGCGGCAAGCCGCGCTTACTCGTCGGGCGTCAGGTTGCGGGACATCACGTAGTTCACCTCGATGTCCCGGAGACCCCGCTGAATCACCTGAAAACGCTCGAGCGGTGCGACATCGAGCCACAAGGACGACGGAAAACTGGGCCAGAGCTGGCGGCCGTCCGGCAGCCGCAACATATTCCGCTGCCGGCCGTGAATCCGGCGCAGGACCGGCAGGCCGCGGCCACAGGGGCATGGGTCGCCGAACTCGGCATAGTCCCCAAGCCGGTAACG